>JAYTTN010000200.1:0-28006 GCA_043745295.1 Fimbriiglobus sp.
CTCGCAGGGGCGGGTCACTTCGTCGGCGAATAGTCGGTCGCCTTCAGGAAGATCGACACCACGCCGCCTTTGGGTTCGGTCAGCGAGCCGCCGCCCCTCTCCTCGCTGGCCTTCAGGGCGGCCAGCCAGTCGGCGTCCAGGCGGAACTTGTCGAACGACGCCTTGGCTGCCGCCTGGCTCTTGTGCGCCAGGAAGTAGTACAGCATCGTGTCGTCGCCCTTCTCGCCTTTGGCCACGTTGAAGTAGGGCAGGTTGGTCATGCCGTACTTCTCGAACAGCTTCAGCGTGTGGTCGCGGAAGCGGGCGTTCAGCCCCGGCAGGTTGCCCTTGGTGGCGGTGTAGACGCGCAGCTCGAACACGCCCGGCTCCTTGGCCACGTTCGGCGCGACGGCCGGCGAGTAATCGGTCGCGGTCAGCAGGATCGATTCGATCCCGCCTTTGGTCGTCAGCGGGCCGTCCTTCTCGCTCTCCTTGTACGCCTTCTGCCAGTCCGGGTCGGCCCCGAACGCCTTGAAGCTGGCGTCGCGGGCCGCCTTGTCCTTGTGCGCGATCGCGTAGTACAGCTTGTTTTCCTTGTTGTCCACCGGCACCCAGTAGCCGATGTTCGCCATGCCGTGCTTCTCGAACAGCTTGACGGTGTGGTCGCGGAACCGGGCGTGCAGGGCGTCCAGTTTCCCGGCGGGGGCGGTGTAGATGCGCAGCTCGAACAGGCGGGGGTCCATCTTCTTCTCGTCGGCGAAGGCGGGCGCGACGGCGGCCAACAGGCCGGCGGCGGCGATCAGGGTGCGAACCATCGGGGAATCGACTCCGAGGGGAAAGGGGACGGGAGAAGTGTACCGCCGGACGGCGGGTTCGACACGGGCGGCGAGGTGATACAATGCCGATGCCATTTGATGAGGATAAGCGCCGTGGCCGACCCCGACGACCCGCCACCATACCGAGACCCGGTCGGCCTTCACGGCGTCCACCTGCTGACGTGCCGGAGCATCTGGTATGAACCGGAGCGGTCGGGGATGGCGTTCAGCTTGGGCGGCGTCTACACGCACGTGGACTTGCCCGACGGCCAGACGTTTCCGGCCCTCTTGGATCGGGTGTTCGTGTACTTCCAACTGTGGGGCGATGCCAGTGAGTACCGCCTCCGGGTTCGTCTGGTGAGAATTCGGATGACGGCCGCCGGCGAGGAAGAGGAAGTGCAACTCGGTTCCGACGGCGAACCTCGGGAGTTTCCAATACCGGCCGCACGACCCGTGGCCGTGTCGGGGTTGAACTACGTGGAGGAACTCGCCTATCCCGTCGGGCCGGTACCGTTCCGCGAAGCCGGACTTTACGAATACCAACTGTGGGCGGACGGGACCGACGAACCGGTCGCCCGCGAGCGCGTCCTGGCCAGGGAGTGGAAACATGACGAGTGAGCCGCACGTGTCGGCGGATGGGCCGTACCGGGTGCTCCGGTGGCTCGGGTCGCCCGTCCGCCGGGTGAACTCGACCCTCCTTCTTGGGCCGCCCGTTCGCGGGAACGCCACCGCCGAAGAACTCACCTGGCCGGTGGTTCCGCCCACCCGTCGGGTGCACTCGACGTTCTTCGACGGCCCGCCGGTCCGCGGGAATGCCACCGCGGAGGAACTCGCCTGGCCGGTGGTCGAAACCGGCGGCGCGGCCATCCCCTCGCCACAGGCCCTGCTCCTACTGCCGGAAGCGGAGTCGGGGGTGCGACACCTCGCGGGGGAATTGGCCGCGCTGCTCGATCGCACCGAACCGATCGACCGTCCGCACGTACTCCGTCGCTTTCTCGCGCTCGTCACGGCCGAACACCCGGCCGCGTGAATTCGCCCGCCGTCTCGCTTATCATGTCCCTCGGCCCTTTCACTCCCGAGGTACGCCACAATGGCCCGCGCGCTGTTCGCCCTGCCCCTGCTCGCCCTGCTGCTCCTCCCGCCGGCGGCGGCCGAGATCCCCACGCCGGAGACGTTCGACGAGAAGGGGTTCGTGCCCATCTTCGACGGCAAGACGCTGGACGGCTGGACGGTGTCGGCCAAGACCGGGCACAGCGGCACAAGCAAGAACAAGTCCGGCGGCAAGTGGGTGGTGGCGGACGGGGCCATCACCGGCAGCCAGGACGTGCCCGGCAACGGCGGCATCCTCATCACCGACAAGCGGTACTGCGACTTCGAGATCGCCCTGGAGATGAAGAACGACGACGGCCCGGACAGCGGCCTGTTCCTGCGGTCCACCGACACCGGCAAGTGCTACCAGGCGATGATCGACTACCACAAGGGCGGCAACCTGATGGGCGTGTACGGCGAGGGCATCGGCGGCAAGCCGCACGTCCGCAACTTCGACTTTCTGGGCAGCGTGACGGAGATGAAGGTGGTCGAGTACAAGCCGTTCCCGTGCCCGGTGACGGCCGAGGAGTGGCCGAAGTTCTGGGTCCACGGCGAGTGGAACGAACTCCGCGCCCGCATCCAGGGCAACCCGCCGACGATCACCACCTGGATCAAGGGGGTGAAGTTCATGGCGTTCACCGACACCGAGAAGCGGCTGGCCGACACGGGCGGCATCGCCCTGCAAGTCCACGGCGGCGGCGATTACACCAAGCAGTTCGTGCGGTATCGCAACGTCCGGGTGAAGGAGATCGGGGGAAAGTGAAATGTGCCGACACGCCCGGCGCGGTCGAGTTCGCGGACCTGTTCGGGACTCGGGTGGAAGTCGTTCACCGCCCGATCCTCAGGCCCGCGCCGTTCATCACGGCTTCCACTTCGTCCTTGGAAATCCAGGGCAGATCGCCGGGGATGGTGTGCTTGATCGCGCCCATCGCCGCGCCGTACTCCAGCCCCTTTGCGAAGTCGCCGTCGAGCAGGCCGTGGATGAGTCCGCTGGCGAGGGCGTCTCCGGCCCCGAGGCGGTCCACGATCTCCACCTCGTACCACGGCGTCTCGTGGACGGTGCCGTTCGCGTAGCCGACCGCGCCGAAGCGGTTCCGCCACACCAGCGGCGTCTCGCGCTTCGTCCCGGCGACGTGCGTCACCCCGAACCGCTCGGCAAACTGCTTCGCCACTTCGGTGAAGCTCGCCCCGCGGATGCCGAACAGTTGCTCCGCGTCGCCCTCGGTGGCGACGAGCAAATCCAGCCCGCCGATGAGGGTCGCCATCGTCTTCCCGGCCTCGGCCGGGGTCCACAACTTGCTGCGGTAGTTCAGGTCGATACTGGTGCCCAGCCCGGCCACCTTCGCCGCGCGGAGCGCCTCGGCCACCACCTCCGCCGCGTTCGCGCTCAGCGCCGCCGCGATGCCGGTGACGTGGAACCACCGCGCCCCGGCGAAGATGCGCGGCCAGTCGAACTGACCGGGCACGACGCGGGAGATGCTGGAATCCGCGCGGTCGTACAGGACGGAACTGGCCCGCGGCGCGGCCCCGAATTCGAGGAAGTACAGTCCGCAGCGGCCGTCGGTGACCTGCACGAAATTCGCGTTCGCGCCGGCCTCGCGGACGCGGTTCACCACCACTCGACCGAGCGGGTTGTCCGGCACCGCCGACACCCACTCGACCGACCGGCCGAGCCGCACCAGCCCGACGGCGGTGTTCAACTCCGCGCCGCCGACCTCGAGGTCGAAGGCGCGGGCCTGCTCGATCCGCTGGAAGTGCGGCGGGGCGAGGCGGACCATCGCCTCGCCGAAGGCGATCACGTCGGGCATCATCACTCCCTGGCCATCTTGACGGCCTGCGTGTACTGCCAGGCCAGCCCGCGGAGGTACTCGAAGTCTTCCCGCGCGACCGCCTTCGGGTCCACGAGCTGCGAGCCGACGCCGAGGCAACACGCCCCCGCCCGCAGGAACTCCCCGGCCGTGTTCAAGTCCACGCCGCCGGTCGGCATGAGCCGGACTTGCGGCAGCGGCCCGCGCATCGCCTTGAAGAACGCCGGCCCCAGCACGTCGGCCGGGAACACCTTCACCACGTCCGCCCCGGCCTCCCACGCGGCCAGGATTTCCGTCGGCGTGAACGCGCCGGGGAACACCAGTTTGCCGTACCGCCGGCACAACTTGATGACATCGAGGTTGACCGTCGGCGAGACGATGAACTCGGCCCCGGCCAGGATGGCGGCGCGGGCCGTCTCGGTGTCCAGCACCGTGCCCGCCCCGAGCAGCACGCGGTCGCCCAGGTCGGCCCGCGCGGCGCGGATCACGTCCAGCGCGTTCGGCACCGTCAGCGTCACCTCGGCGACGGACACGCCGCCCTCGGCGAGCGCCTTGATGACGTTCAGCAGGTGGGTCGGTTCGGCGGCGCGGACGACGGCGACGAGGCCGCAGTCCAGCACGCGGGCGAGGTCGGTTTCTCGGCTCATCTCTTTCGTTGGGTTCCAGGTTTCAGGGTTCGAGTTTCAGGCGTCGAGTCGTAATTCGGAAGACCCCACCCCCCGGCCCCCTCCCCGGCCCGGAGAGGGGGTGTTCAAAAGGACATCGCGATTCGGCGTACACCCACGACATTCCGCTACAAACGCGGCGGCGCACCAACGCTTCCGGCTTGAACACCCCCTCTCCGGGACGGGAGGGGGGTCTCCAATCCCACCGCCGATTGTGCAACGGCCCGGCGTCGGACGCAATCCCGAATGGGAGTGCTACAATACGCTCTCGGTTCGCCGACGCCCGCGCGAACCGCCCACCGCCATCCGTGTCCGAGCGAACATGAACTCCCACATCGACGTGTACGCGGCCGACTTCCAAATCCTGCTCCGCCACGCCGCGACCGCCGCCGGGTTCGGCGATCCCGTCGCCTTCAACCCGGACGAGTTCGAGGATTTGATGCTGGAGGCGGCCGTCCGCGGGCCGGTCGCGCCCGTGGCCGGGATTCTCATCCGCGACTGGGACCGGAGCTGGCTCCAGACGTGGCCGGGGGTGAACTTCGGCTGCCGCAGCTACACCGTCCACGGCGTCAAGTTCGCCCGCGTGTGGGGGTCCGGGGCCATCGACCGGCCGTACAGCGGGTACAACTTCTTCCTCGTCGAGCGGGCCGACTACACCAAGCTGTTCCGCGTGGCGGTGAAGCTGAAGCGGGACAAGAACGCGGAACCCATCGAGCCGGTGATGTCGATCGACCAGCGGACGGCCCTGTGGCAGAACACGGTGCAGTTCCTCGACCCCGTGAACCTGCGGATGATCCGGCAGTACGGCGGGCGGGCCAAGCGCGGCCTGCTGCTGACCGGGCCGCCCGGCAACGGCAAGACCTCCGCCTGCCGGTGGATCAAGGCCGAGGTGGACCGCCGCGGGTGGGAGGCGAAGTCGGTCGGGCCGGACGACTACCAGGCGGCGCGGTCGTCCGGCAACGCGGCGTCGGCGGTGAAGGAACTGTTCCAGGCCGGCGGCCGGGGCGTGGTGTTCTTCGACGACATGGACATCGCCCTGCGGAACCGCGAGACGGTGAAGGAGACCGACGACCAGGCCGTGTTCCTGTCGGCACTCGACGGCATCGAGGTGAACGAAGGTGTGGTGTACGTGTTCACCACCAACTGCCAGATGGAGCTGATCGACCCGGCGTTCCGCCGGCCGGGGCGGATCGACCTGACGCTGCACTTCCCGAAGCCGGCGGCCGACCTGCGGCGGACGCTGATGGCCCGCTGGCACGCCGACATCCGCGCCGCCCTGAACGAGCCGCGGGTGGTGGCCGACACCGACGGCATGAGCTTCGCCGAGATCGAGGAGTTGAAGAACCTGCTGGTGCTGCGGTTCGTCGACGCGAGCGAGTGGGACTGGGAGTGGGCGCGGGAGCAGTTCCAGGAGAACCGCAGCGGCCTCGCCTCCCGCAAGGGCGACCGGCAGGTCGGCTTCGGCCCGGTCGCACTGCCGAGCCTGGCCAACGGGGTGCTGCACAAGGAGTGAATGCGGCGCTACCGTGTCCGCGTCACTTCCGCAGACCCGCCGGGCTGAACTCGTCCTTACCGAAGGTCGGGTTCGTCTCGGTGAGGCGGAAGAAGTACCGGGCGACCAACTCGCCCCGGCGGGTCTGCTCGGTGCCGACTTGCAGCCACGTCTCGCGGTCGATCCAGATGGTTACGGCGTCGAAGGCGTCCGCCCGGTTGCGGGCGGTCACGGCCACCGGCGGTTCGCTCGTCACGAACGGGTCGATCTCGTCGGCTTTGCACGTCCGCCGCAGGACGTGGCACGGCCGGTTGCCGGTGTCCGGATGGGACTGAATGCCGAGGTGTTCCACCTTCAGTTCGCCGCGCTTTTCGACGGCCGCCCAAGCCGCGTGAGTCCGCCGCACGGCGTGCGACAGGCCCGACTCCTCGATGCCCAGGCGGGCGGTTTTCCGCGCGTCCGCGCCCTTCGCCGCGACGGCCTGCTCCTCGAACAGCGCCCCCGGCCGGAAGATGACCATCGGGTCTTTCTCACCGGGGGCATAGCGGACCCCTTTGATCTTGTACCCGAGCAGGCCGTCGGTTCGCGCGCCGCCATCCCAGATCATGCGCACCGCGAACGGCTCCTCGCGGCACGACACCCGAATCGTCTCCGGGTCGAATAGCTTGCCGCCGATCCGTTCCCGCTTGCTCATCGCCGCGCGGTAGCCGCGCAGGTCGGTTTGGGCACGGCGGACGCACGCTTCCAGCATCGCCACGGGGTTCGTTCGCGCCAGCCGGTCGAACTCCTCGGCGGACGGCCGTGCGGAGACGGATGCTTGTAGTGCGTCGATGGTCGAAGACGTCGTCGTCGCGGCGGACGGCCGCGCGCCGGGGGCGACGAACAGGCAGACGGCGGCGACCGCGAGCGAAGGGAGGACGCGAGACGGCATCGGGCACCTCCGGCGTCGGGACAGGGAAGTGTATCGACCGGCACGACCGCGCGGCGTGAGCGTCAACGGTGGCGTCTCGGCTTGTTAGCCCGCCGCGCGAGCAAGGGCCAAGCCACCGTGGCGAAAAGGGCCTGGACCGTGGCACCGCATCGGCCAACGGCCCTTGCTTGCGCGGCGGGCTAACAAGAACCTCCGCCTACCCTTTCAGCAGTCTAACACCGAGCCACGCACCGAGAAGCGCCGCCAGGACGGAGCCGAATGCGTACCCCGCGGCGGCGACCGGGCGGTCGTCGTCCAGCAGCTTCAGCAACTCGACGCTGAACGTGCTGAAGGTGGTGAACCCGCCACAGAAACCAGTGCCGAGAAGGGCATACCAGCCGGGACGGTCTCTCGCCACGACCGCCAGAATGCCGAGGAAGAAGGAACCGAGGACGTTGATGAGGAACGTCGGCCACGGGAACGGCTCGGCCCAGGCGGAGCCGGCGAAGGAGCGGTTCACCCCCCAGCGGGCGACGGCCCCGAGGCCGCCGCCGAGGAACACCGCCAGCGGGTACTTGAGGGCAGTCCATTCGGGCATGGGAGGGCTGCGGGTGTCGGATTTCAAGGTTCGCGCATCGGCTTCTCACCCAATCGGCATGCACGGCGGAAGATTCCGCCGATTCCGCGGGTTTTGTCCTTTCGCCCGTTGCGGAAACCTTCTATTCATGCTCTAACCTACTAAGTTCGTATGCGGAAAACCGGTGCCGCAAACTCGCCTCACTCGCGTGCCGGTTTCAGGTTCGCAAGGGTGCGGCAATTGTTGTTGGCGAGCGGGGGGCGTCAGCCCCTGTCGTGTTCAACATCCCCACGGAAACAGGGGGCTGACACCCCCCGCTCGCCTGAACCTGCCAAAATCAATTGCTGCACCCGGTTCGCAGGTTCGCAACGGTGATCTGGCTGCGGGAGTGCTGCTGTGGTAGATGTTGAGGCTGATGCCGTGTAAGTTCGAGGCAACCGAACCCGTACCTCTTGTTGTATCACTCGGCTCCGTTTCCCTCCCCGGACACCCCCGGTCATGTCCGACCCGCGGTTCCTCAGCGTCCACCTGGAAGGCCTGCCTCGACGGGATGCGTTCCGCGCCGCGCGCGAGCGGCTCCAAGACGGTTGCGGGATGCAAACCCTCGCCGGCGACCTCGCGTTCCTCGACGACTTATCATCGCCGCGCGACTTGGACGGGCAGACGGCGACCCTGGTCGTGCCCAGCGGCATGTTCTGGGTGCAGGACGGCGAAAGCTTGCACCCGCTGACCGCCGGCGTGAACAGCGTCGGCCGCCTGCCGGACAACAGCGTCGTCATCCGCGACGAGTGCGTCTCCCGCCGGCACTGCGCTATCGTCATCCACCGCAACGGCAGTTGCGAGATCCACGACGTGGCGTCGAAGAACGGCACGCTGGTGAACGGCCACAAGATCAACGGGCCGACCCGCCTCAAGCCGGGCGACCGCATCACCCTGTGCAACCGCCAACTCGTCTTTCTCATCCGGGACGGGCAGCCGAAGTAGCCCCGACTGCTGCCCACAATTCCCGGATGTTCCGCCGGTTCTGCCCCAAGTCCCCCTTTCCGAGCCGGCTCCGGCTCTCCGCGTCCACGCGGACGACATTGCCCACGGACGCGAGTGCTAGGCGGATGTCGTCCGCGAAGCGGAACGCGCGCGTCCGCCGGACGAAGTGCAGCGCCTCCGCCGTCTCGGCCTCCAGTGTCCACCCGCGCAGCGTTCCCGCCGCCGCCTTGAGCCGTACCACCGCCTCGGCGCGCGGGCCGGGCAACGCCAGCGGGCGGAGGTCGGCGTGCGTCGGCTCGGTGGTGTTCGCCCAGTTTTTCGTGAACCAGCGGAGCAAGCCCATCGCGGCGACCTCGGTGTTCGGGTGGGGGAAACGAACGGACCCCGCCGGGCCAGTGTAGGCGCGGCGGGGTCGCAGCATGTCGAACCTGGGTCGGGTCACTTCTTACTCGGCTTCGCCTGGGACGTGATGTCGAAGTTCGCCTGATCGGTGCCGGCGACGGGAACGACGAACTCCTTGTTCCCGGTGTCACCGTACCATTCGACCGGGATCGGATCGACTTGGCCCTTCGGTTTCTTGGCGGTCGGGTCGGAGTCGGCGCTGCCCGTGGTCGGATCGACGAAGGCCGTCGATCCCTCCCGTTTCGTCTGGATGCGGACGCGGTTCTTGCCGACGGCCGCCCCCGTCTTGCCGTCGGCCGCGACGAGGGTGAACCGCCCCTGGTCGTCGGTGACGGCGGTGGATCCGACGCCGGGGTTCTCGTTCCCGACCGAGGCCACCGGCTGGAACGACACGACGGCGTTCTTGTACGGCTGACCGTCCACCTTCACCACCCCGGACACGGGGACGTACTTCGGGCCGCCCCCGCACCCGACCAGGAGGCCGCAGGCGAGAGCGACGAGCGCTGAGGCGCGAGTCATGAGCGCGTCTCCGGGGTTCACTGGACCAGGGACACTTCGCCGCCGGCCGCAGTGGCCATGTTGCCCAGCAGGTTCACGTCCACACTGGTCTGGATGAACCGCACCGACCCGTCGCCCATCAGGAAGTTGATGCCGTTCGTGTGGTTGCTGGCGAACCCCCGCTTGCACAGTTGGTCGCCGTACAGAACGCCGGGCGAATAGCAGCCGCTGCCGGCCGTGTTGTTCCCGTACTTGTTCATCAGCTGGTTGCTCTGCGGGCCGACGCCGGACAGCATGTACGAGGCGTAGGTGTACGCCCAGAAGGTGGACCGGCGGGTCACGTCGCTGAACGTCAACTCGCCGACCATCAGGGTGTTCGACGTGCCGTCGGTAATCGACGCGAACTTTTCCGCCGCGCCCAGGGTGCTGACCGGGAAGCCGTTGAACACGGTGTTGGCGAAGGTGACGCCGTTGTACGGCGTGCCGGTGGCGTGGAGGATACCCTTGTAGTTGGCCGTGTACGGCGAGCCGTTCGGCCAGAGTTGCGGCTCGAACGTGTCCCACCCGCCGTGCCCGGTAGCCGCCTGCACGCGGCTGGTGACGCCCCGGTAGCTGCCGTGCATCCACTGCTGGCCGTTGCCCGGCCCGCTCGCCGGCGCTTCCAACCTCCCGGCTAGCGTGTCCGACGGGCACTCGTAAGTCGCCACCCGCTGCTGGCCGACCAGATTGTTCGCGGTGGAGGTGTTGACCTGCAACTGCTGGTACTGGCGGAACAGGTTGTCCTGCTCCATGTACGGCAAGATCTCGATCGTCCAGCCGGTGTAGGTGACGGTGCCGTTGCCGCCGGTGTTCACCGCGCCGGGCGGGAAGGTGCCCACCGCGTCGTGGTGGGCGTGCAGCGCGATGCCCATCTGCTTCAGGTTGTTGCCGCACTTCATGCGGGCGGCGGCCTCGCGGACCTTCTGAACGGCCGGCAACAGCAGGCCGATGAGGATGGCGATGATGGCGATGACGACCAGCAGTTCGATGAGCGTGAACGCACGCCGCCGCGGTCGGACAAGCCGGGAGAGGGCCATGTCGTCTCCAGTGGTTCGAGTGATACGAGCCAACAATCTCGACGGGAGGAAATGTCCGTCACTCTGTTTATGGTCGTGTGACCGTACCGGTGTCAACCAAAAAATGATTGTTTTGTGAGCGATTACAGCAAAAGGGGGTGCGGGCGGACTTCGCATCGGCTAACATCAGTGATTAGTCACACAGAAGCACCACCGAACGGGTTCCCGATGCGACGCATTCTTTCCTTGCTTCCCGCCGGCCTTGCCTTCTTCCTCCTCGGCTGCGGGTCGTCCCCGAAGGCCGATGTGGTCACCACCACGGGCATGATTGCCGACGCGGCCAAACGGATCGCCGGCCCGCACCTGACCGTCGAGTGCCTGATGGGGCCGGGCGTGGACCCGCACAAGTACCAGCCGCCGGCCGGCGACCTGGGCAAGATCGCCTCCGCCCGGCTGGTGCTGTTCAACGGCCTGCACCTGGAAGGCAAGATGGTGGACGTGCTGGAGAAGGGCGGCAAGGGCCGCAAGGCGGTGGCCGTCACCCGTAGCCTGGACCACGCGAAGGACTTGCACAAGGCCGACACCGACGGCGGCGAACACGACCCGCACGTCTGGTTCGACGTGTCGCTCTGGATGAAGTGCGTCGAGGTGATCCGCGACGAGCTGTGCGAACTCGACCCGGACCACGCCGCCGAGTTCCGCGCCAACGCGGGAGCCTACCTGAAGGAGCTGGCCGACCTGCACGCCGAGGTGAAGCGCAAGGCCGAGACGCTGCCTCAGGAGAAGCGCGTCCTCGTCACCAGCCACGACGCCTTCGGCTACTTCGGCGCGGCCTACGGCTTCGAGGTCCACGGCCTGCAAGGGGTCAGCACGGCGGCGGCATCCGGAACGCAGGACGTGCAGGAGTTGGCCAAACTGATCGGCGAGAAGAAGGTGCCGGCCGTGTTCACGGAAACGTCGGTCCCGTCGCAGGGGTTGAAGGCCGTGCTGGACGCGGTGGAGGCCAAGTACAAACTCGCCGTGCGGCTGGTCGGCGACGACGACGCGCTCTACTCCGACGCCCTCGGCGCGCCCGGCAGCTCCGGCGAATCCTACGCCGGCATGGTCCGCCACAACATCGACGTGATGGTGAAGGCGCTCGGCCAATGACCACCGCACTCCCCGCCGTCGCGGTCCACGACCTGACCGTCGCGTACCGCGACAAGCCGGCCCTGTGGGACATCGACCTGACGGTCCCGTCCGGCGTCCTGATGGCCGTGGTCGGGCCGAACGGGGCCGGCAAGACCACGCTCCTGAAGGCCATGCTCGGCCTCTTGCGGCCGGTGTCCGGCCGGGTGCTGATCCACGGCCAGCCCTACGCCACGCGGAAGCAGTCGGTCGCGTATGTGCCGCAGCGGACGAGCGTGGACTGGGAGTTCCCGACGACCGTGGCGGACGTGGTGACGATGGGCACCTACGGGCAACTCGGCTGGTTCCGCCGGCCGGGGCACCGCCAGAAGGAAGCCACCCGCGACGCGCTGGACCGCGTCGGCATGACGGCCTTCGCCGACCGCCAGATCAACCAGCTTTCGGGCGGCCAGCAGCAGCGGGTGTTCCTCGCCCGCGCCCTGGTGCAGCAGGCCCCGGTCTACTTCATGGACGAGCCGTTCCAGGGCGTGGACGCGCCGACGGAGCTGGCCATCGTCGAGATTTTGAAGGAACTCCGCGCGCAGGGGCGGACGGTGCTGGTCGTCCACCACGACCTGTCCACGGTGCCGACGTACTTCGACCACGTCCTGCTGCTGAACGTGCGGACGGTCGCCAGCGGCCCGACGGCGGAGGTGTTCACCGACGCCAACGTGAAGGCCACCTACGGCGACCGGCGGTGAGTGAGGATTGGGCGGACACGTTTCATTAAGAGGGAACGCGGATGACGCGGATCAAAGCCGGGACGAAGAGGATCAATCACCAGGAGACAGGAGTCGGGGAACAGAAGTCAGAAGGCACGCGGTTGTCCCTGCCTCTTGACTCCTGCCTCTTGTCCCCTGACTCCTGGTGCCCGATCCCGGCTTTGATCCTGCCTTCCATCCGCGTTCCTCTTCTTGAACGGTTCCTCTCTTGCTTCACTTCAGCTTCAGTACCACGAACTCGATATCGCCGTTCGGGCGGAGCAGCGACAGCAGCGCGCCGCGGTCCTTCGGGGCCGCCGCCAGCGCCTCGGCGAACGCCTTCGCGTTCGCCACCGGCGTCTTGTCCACCTTCACGATAATGTTGCCTCGGTTCAACCCGGCCGCCGCCGCGAAGCTGCCGCGATCCACGCCGATCACCGCCGCACCGGTCGTCCCGGCCGGATACCGCAACTGCGCGGCGATCTGCGCCGTCATGTCCACCACCGTCAGCCCGGCGTCTGCCAGCTTCACACCCGGATCGAGCTTCGGCGGCGGGGGCGGCGCGTCCTTCCGGGGGGTGAAATTGTCCGGCTGTTCCTCGACCGCCACCTCCAGCGAGAACGCCTTCCCGTCGCGGACGAACACCACTTCCGTCTTCCGGCCGAGGGGCAGCTTCGCCACCACCCGCGGCAGGGCGTTCACGTCCGTCACCGCCACCCCGCCGACCGACGTGATGACATCGCTGACCAGCAGCCCGGCCTTGTCGCCGGGGGCGTTCTCGTACACCCGCGTCACCACCACCCCGCCGCCCTTCTTGACGCCGAGGCGGTCGGCCAATCCGTCGTCCAGGTCGCGCACGCCGACGCCGAGGTAGCCGCGCTTCACCTTGCCGTTCTTCAAGAGCTGGTCGGCGATGTCGCGGGCGAGGTTGCTGCTGACGGCGAGGCCGACGCCCTGGAAGCCGCCGGTCTTCGTCTTGATGGCCGAGTTGATGCCGATCACCTTGCCGTCGAGCGACACGAGCGGCCCGCCGCTGTTGCCGGGGTTCACGGCGGCGTCGGTCTGAATGAAGTCCTCGTACTGGTTCAGCTTCAGGTTGGTGCGGCTCTTGGCGGAGACGATGCCGTGGGTGACGCTGCCGGCCAGTCCGAACGGGGCACCGACGGCCAGCACCCGGTCGCCGACTTCCATCGCGTCGCTGTCGCCCAGGTCGAGCGCCGGCAACCCGCCTTCGACCTTCAGCCGGATCACGGCCAAGTCGGTCTTCGCGTCGGTGAGGATGTCCTTGCTGGCGAACTTGCGGCCGTCGGTCAGCGTCACCTCGACCGTCTCGGCACCGTCCACGACGTGCCACGCGGTCAGCACCACGCCGGCCGGGTCGATGATGACGCCGGAGCCGAAGCCGAGGTTCGGGTCCGGCTTGTCGTCGGGGTTCGTCTCGAAGAACTTGCGGAACTCCTCCGGCACGTTCGCCGGCAACGGAACCCCGCCTTTCTTCGCGGCCGGTCGGCCGAGGCCCTGCTTCGCCTCGATGCTGACCACCGCCGGCAGCACCCGCTTCACCACGTCGCGGTACGACGCGAACTCCTTCGGCACGACCGGCGGGACGGCGGGCACCGCCGGTTGGCCGTGGAGGGTGCCGAGGGCCGTGAGTGTGACGGCGACGCCGAGCAGCAGGCCGACGCCGACCGCGAGCCAGCGGGAAGAAGTGGGCATGAGTCCGGCCTCGCCGAATGGGGATGTTGAGCCGTGGAATTGTACCCGACGCCGATCCCGCTGGAAAACGACGGAACCCCGCGCGGCGCGGGGTTCCGGACAACTCTCGCTTCCCAGCTCGCTCACGCCGGGGTGCGGCCGCGCCGCCACCGCCGGGCCAGCCCCACCGCCGCCAGCCCGACCGCCGTCGCCAGAAGCGTGCCCGGTTCGGGTGTGGCTTTCGGTTCCGTGGGCACGTCCGGCGGCACCGTGGTGATGCCCGGCGGTGTCTCTTCACCGACGGGCAACTTGGGCGTCGTGCGCGGCGTGATGGGTGTGATTGTCGCCGGCGGGGTGACGCCGGAGCCGGGCCAGCCGTACCAGTAGAACGCCGCCGCCGGCTGGCCGAGGAGCAGGATCGCGGCCGCACCGAGGGCCACCGTCCGCCACCATTTTCGGGGTCCGCACCGCCTCACGATAGTAGCCCTCGCTCGGTCCGCCGCCGGGTAAGCATTCATTCATGCCAAAGACGGGTGAGGGTGTCAACCCGAGGTGCGGTCAGCCGAGTAGCCCGTGGAGCGGGCCGCCGCGCGAGGCGAGGGCGTCCACCCGTCGGCTGACGGCCGGGTCTTCCACCAGCGGCGGGGCCATGTGCGGCTTCAGCCGGGCGTCGATGACGAGCGGCCCCATGCAACCGAAGTGCTTGCGGAAGTGCCGCCCGCCGACGCCGAGAATGTCGGTGGCGGGGTTGGCCTTGGTGAACGTCGTCCAGACCCAGTTCCCGACCGACGCGGCGGCGAACTCGGCGTCATCGACCAGCGTGACGAGGGGGAACCGAGTACCGAGTACCGAGTACCGAGTACCGAGGATTTCACACAGCCGCTCCAGGTCGGGATGGTATTCGTCCTCCGACGGCTTCCCGGACGTGAGACGATTCGATGCCGATGACTCGGTACTCGGTACTGCGTACTCCGGGCCGCCGACGGCGAGAATGCCCGGCAGCACCACCCGCGCGGCGGGAAACTCCGGCGGCAGTGAGAAGCCGGCGGGCAGCTCCGTGCCGAGGTCGCGCTTCTTCCGGCCGGCCGCCGCGATGACCACTTTGCTCCCGGCGTTCAGCCCCTCGCCGGCGGAGTAATCGAGCGTGTCCATCGTGGTGCGGGTGTGGAAGTGCAGGTCGCGCGTCCAATCGACCCGCTCCAACAGGTGCCGCAGGAACGCCGGGATGTCGTGGATGTCGAGGTCCGGGTTGTCCTCGTGCGCGACGATCAGCAGGAACTTCGCCAGACTCAGTTGCCCTTGGCCGAGGATGGCGCTGGCGATAGTCAGCAACTCCTGCGGCTTGCGGTCGGCCGCATACGGGACGTACCGCTCGCTGCCGATGGCCAACAGCAGCGGATGCACGCCGGCGGCGTCCACGGCGTGAACCGCCTTCACACCCGGCAGCACGGTCGGGATGACCGGGCCGGTCAGTTCGTGGATGAACTCGCCGAACGACGTGTCTTCCTGCGGCGGCCGGCCGACGACGGTGAACGGCCAGATCGCGCCCGGCCGGTGATGAACCGCGTCCACGGTCATCACCGGGAAGTCGTGCGTCAGGCTGTAATAGCCGAGGTGGTCGCCGAACGGCCCTTCGGGTTTCGTGCGCGACGGGTCGATGGTACCGGAGATGACGAAGTCGCACTCGGCCGGCATCGGCAGCCCGTTCGCCGCCGGCACCAGCCGCAGCCGACGCCCGCCGAGCGCGCCGGTGAACGCCAGTTCCGGTAGTCCCTCCGGCAGCGGCATGACGGCGCTCACGGCCAGCGCCGGCGGCCCGCCGACGAACACGTTCACCTTCAACTTTTCCCCCCGCCGCACGGCCGCCGCGTGGTGGACGCCGATGCCCCGGTGAATCTGGTAGTGCAGCCCGACCTCGCGTTCGGGGTCGTACTCGTTGCCGGAGATCTGCACGCGGTACATGCCCAAGTTGGACTTCATCCAGCCGGGCTTGTCCGGGTCTTCGGTGTACACCGCCGGCAAGGTGACGAACGCGCCGCCGTCCATGAGCCAGCATTTCAGTTGCGGGAGTTGCGACAGCGGAAGGCGGTGCGCCAGGATCGGCCCCGACCGCGCGAACTTCGGCCGCAGCCGCCAGAGCAGGAAGGGCAGGTTCCAGTACCGCCAGAACGTGGCCGCCGCCTTGCCGGGGTCGGTCTTCAGGGCCACCAACTTCCGCACGTCGGCGAGGGCGTCGCGGAAAAGGAAGCGCGTCCGCTCGACGGTGCCGTACAGGTTCGCCAGCATGGGGAAGGCGGTGCCCGCCGGCCGGGTGAATAGCACGGCCGGCCCGTTCGCCCGGTACAACCGCCGCTGGATCTCGGCCATTTCCAGGTGCGGATCGACGGGGTGATCGACCCGCACGAGCCGGCCGTGGCGCTCCAGGTCGCCGACAGTTTCGGTCAGGTTGCGATGTCCCATGCGGGTCTCCGGCGCGGAGGGGTATTCGGTTGACCGTTCGCGGTTGACGGAGGCAACGGCGGGCACCACGAATTCGACACGCGGGCGAGAATTCGGTCCCTGCCTGACCCCGCCGAGGACTTTCCCGGTGCGGGCGACGGGAAGGAGTCCCCGGAGTCGAACGGGCGGCTATAGTTACCATCCCGCGCCACGTTTGTCCCGGCCCGAGTTGCCCGCAATGTCCCCACCCCGCGCCCGACCGCTCTGGACACGATTGGCGTGGTTGAGCGCGGCAGCGGCCGGCGCGTTCGTCCTCTCGTGCAACAACCGGGCGTTCCCCATCACAATGGGCGACCCACTGGCGGTGGAAGGTGGGTTCGGCGTGGCGTGGCTGTGCGGCCTGCTGCTCGGCCACTGGGCCGTTCTGGCGGTGGCGGTCGGGGCGGCGGCCAGCGGAATGTGGGACGGCATTGGGGCCGAGCGGACGCTGATGACGATGGCCATCCTCGCCGCCGAGGCGGCGGTCGGGTGGCGGGTGCTGCGGCGGGGGCCGTGGCAGCGGGGCGTCAACCGGCTGGAGGAGGTGGCGGCGGTCGCGTTCTCCGGGACGGTGGCGGCCGCCGCGCGGGGCGTCCTCGTGGCGGCGACGGCGGCCGCGTTGGGCATCCCCGACCCGCTCTGGCAAGGGGTGGTGGCGTTCGGCGTCGGCTGGTTCTCCAACTTGCTGGCCGGGGCCATCGGCGTTCCCTGGCGGGGGCCGTGGCAGGTGCCGCGAAGTCCCCTCCGGCTTCTCGAGTTGGCGGGGCTACTGCTGCTCGTCGGCCTGTCGGGGCACGCCGTGTTCGGCGGCCCGCGGCCGCAGAGCCTGGACCTGCCGTTCCCGGTGGTGGCGTGGCTGGCCGTCCTGCACGCCTGGGCCGTCCTCCGGTTCCACGCGCAGGGCCTGTCCCTCGTTCTCGTCGTCTGGTTCCTCGTGTTCGACCTGCACGCCACCGCCCGCGGCACGTTCGACCCGGTCATCCCGCTGGCCGAGTCGCGGGGCTTCCAGCTGCTGCTGTTCGTCGCCCTCGGCGTGCTGACGGTGGTCGAACTGGCGGTCGCGGCGGTGGCGGCGCACCGCGCCGCCGAGGCGGCGGACAACGCGCGGCTGACGGCCGAGCTGCGGGCGCGGAACGCCGAGTTGGAAGTCGGTGCGGCGACCGCCGCGCGGGAACACGCCTTCCTGGACGCCGTCCTCGCGCAGCTGCCGGCCGGCGTGATGATCGTCGCCCCGGACGGCAAGATCCTCCGCCGCAACGAGCGGCACGAGCGGCTGTGGCGGCTCCAGTCGCAGACCGAGCAGCTGGACCAGCTCGGCTCCGGCACCTTCTCCATGTCGAACAACCGGCGGCTGCCGTTCGAGAACTGGCCGATCGTGAAGGCCATCCTGCACGGCGAATCGACGGAAGGGTTCGAGGCGCGGCTGGCCCACCCGACCGACCCGGCGGCGGCGGTGGACGTGAGCATCGGGGCCGCCCCGGTGTTCGCGGCCGACGGCACCATCCTCGGCGCGGTGGCGGTGATGACCGACGTGACCGAGCGAAAGGCCACCTTGGCGTCCCTGCGGGAGAGCGAGCAGCGGGTCCGCATCACCCTCCAGTCGGCCCGCATGCTGGCGTACGAGTGGGACACGACGGCTCTCGGCTTCCGCACCGCCGAGTCGTTCACCCGGTGGTGCGGGCTGACCGACGTGCCGGAGCCGACGACGCTGGCCGCGCTGGCGGCGATCCTCCACCCGGAGGATGTCGAGACCCTCCGCCGGGCGGTGGACGCCGTCGTGGCCGGGGGCACCCAGTGCGAGACGGAGTTCCGCGTGCCGCGGCCGGACGGCACCGTCGCGCGGGTGATGAGTCGCAGCCGTCGTCTGACCGACCCGGCCGGCGGGCTGAGCGATCGGGTGGTCGGCGCGTTCATCGATGTCACCGACCGCCAGCGGAACGAGGACCGGCTCCGGCTGCTGGAGTCGGCCGTCGTCCACGCCCGCGACGCGGTCGTCATTCTGGAATCGTCGGCGGAGCGCGGGCCGGGGCGGTCGGTGCTGTACGCCAACACCGCCTTCTGCCAGATGACCGGGTACGGGCCGGACGAGGTGATCGGCCGCTCCCTGCACTTCCTCCGCGGGCCGAACTCCGACCCGGCCACCCTGGACCGCCTGCGAGACGCGCTCGACCTCTGCCTGCCATTCCAGGGGGAACTGCTCAATTACCGCAAAGACGGCTCCGACTTCTGGGTCGAGTTGAGCGTGGTGCCGGTCCCCGATCCGGACGGCCGGTGCGCCCACTTCGTCATGATCCAGCGGGACGTGAGCGACCGCCGGCGGGCGGAGGACGAGCTGCGGCGGAGCGAGCAACTGCTGTCCGACGCCCAGCGGATCGCCCACATCGGGTCGTGGGAGTACGACCCGACGGCGCACCAGTTGCGGTGGTCGGCCGAGGAGTACCGCATCTTCGGCCGCGACCCGGCCACGTTCGCCCTGCTCCCGGAGGCGGTCGAGGGCTGCGTCCACCCGGACGACTGGCCGGCGGTGGCGGCCGTGTTCGCCGACGTGCTGCGGCGGCCGGTCGCCCACTCCTTCGAGTACCGCGCGATCCGCCCGACGGGGGAGGAGCGGTACGTCCGCGACAAAGTGCTGCCCGTCACCGACGCCGACGGCCGACTCCTCCGCCTGTACGGCGTCACCCACGACGTGACCGAGTCGCGGCTGGCGCAGGAGCAACTGGCGCAGGCGCAGAAGATGGAACTGATCGGCCAACTGGCCGGCGGCATCGCCCACGACTTCAACAACATCCTGACCGGCATCATCGGCAATCTGGCCCGCGTGGAGATGGCCCCGACCGACCCGAACCGGCCGATGGTCGGGGTGGCGCTGGTGGCCGCCGGCCGCGCCGCCGACCTGACCCGCAAGCTGCTCGGCTTCGCCCGCCGCCACCAACTCCTCCTCGCCCCGGTGCGGGCGGCCGAGTTCGCCCGCGAGGTGGTGGAGCTGATCGGCCGCACGTTCGACCCCCGCATCCGGGTGGTGACCGAGCTGGACGCCGAGGCGGCGGTGTCGGCCGACGCCACGCTGATGAGCCAGGTGCTGCTCAACCTGTGCGTGAACGCCAAGGACGCCATGCCGGTCGGCGGCACGCTGACCGTCCGGGTGACGGCGGCGGACGTGGCCGACCCGCCGGCCGAGGGGCGGCCCGGCCCGCACGTGCGGATCACCGTCGAGGACACCGGCACCGGCATCACCCCGGACGTGATGGCGCACCTGTTCGAGCCGTTCTTCACCACCAAGCCGGTCGGCCAGGGGACCGGCCTCGGCCTGGCGATGGTCCACGGCATCATGCGGCAGCACGACGGCTGGGTGGAGTGCCACAGCGAGCCGGGGGTGGGCACCCGGTTCGACCTGTACCTCCCCCGACTGCCCGCCGCGCCCGCCGTCCGCCTGACGCCGGCGGTGTCGTGGGCCCCGGCCACCGCGCCACTGTCCGAGACGCCGCCGCCGCTGAACCGGCTGACCACCATCCTGCTGGTGGACGACGAGGAGATGATCCGGTCGCTCGGCCGCGCCGTGCTGGAGTCCGCCGGCTACCACGTGCTGGAGGCGTGCGACGGGGAGGAGGCGGTCGAGGTGTTCCACGCCAGCCGGGCCGTCATCGACCTCGTCATCCTCGACCTGACCATGCCGCGGATGTCCGGCCAGGACGCCTTCCGCCTGCTGGCCGAGTCCGACCCCGGCGTTCGCGTGCTGCTGTCCAGCGGGTACACCCCGGACGGGCTGGCCGACACCGACGGCGTCCTCGGCCTGCTCCCCAAGCCGTACCGCCCGAACGAACTCCTGGACGCCGTCCGCATCGCGCTCAACCTCAGCCCGACGGCGGGGGCTGCCAACCGCTGACCGCCCACTCGCTCCCACCGGTACCCCCATGCCCGTCCCGCTCCCCTCCGACTACGCCCAGTACTACGCCCACTACGTCGCGCTGGTGCCGGAGGCCGACATCCTACCGGTGCTGGTGTCCGAAGGGGTGAAGACCGCCGCGTTCCTGGCCGGCATCCCGGAGGCCGCGGAACAGGTCTGCCACCCGCCGTACACCTGGACGATCCGCCAAGTGGTCGGGCACCTGGCCGACACCGAGCGGGTGTTCGCCTACCGGGCGCTCTGGTTCGCGCGGGGCGGAGCCGGCCCGCTCCCCGGCTTCGACGATGCCTTATTCGCTGCTGAAGCCCCGCATGCCCGCGTCCCGCTCGCCGAACTGGCGGACGAGTGCCGCCACCTCCGCGCGGCCAACGTCCAACTCCTCGGCCAACTGGACGACGCGGCGTGGGAGCGAAGGGGAGTCGCCAGCGACGCCGCGATCACCGTCCGCGCGCTGGCGTACTGCCTGGTCGGGCACGAGCGGCACCACATGGGCATCGTCCGCCGACGGCTGGGAGCGGCGTGAGGCGATGGCAATTCGCGGGCGGCTCACGGGATGACGATTGCGGTCGAATCGGTGGGCCGATACACTCCGGACGGGATTCGCGGCGTTCCCCCGCACGGTTCCGGTTCCTTTCCATCCTCGACGGAGACTCACCCATGTCGGCGGCTTTCTGGCGAACCGGAGTGGCGGCGGTGCTGGCCTATTTCTTCCTGGCCCCGAGCGAGGCCGGCGCGAAGATCATGCTCATCACCACCGGCGACACGGTCACGCCGCTGGGCAAAGTCCAGTTCCCGCCCAAGTCGGAGACGCACCTGACCGGGAAGCAGAAGGGGAAGAACACGAAGGGCACGGTCCAGCCGGCCGAGTTGGAGGGGGAGTTGGGAATGGCCGGCCTGGAGGTCGGATACCACTGGTCTTACGGCGGCCTGTTCTGGATCGATTTCTGGACGTGGGGCGGCGAGTACTGCGTGATGGTCGGCGAGAAGCAGGCCGTCATCATCACGCCCGAGCAGGCGGCCAAACTGCTCGGCCGCGACTCCCCGCCGAGCCGCCCGCTCCTCTACAAGTTCCCGCTGGGCCTGCTCATCCTCGGCGGGATCGCGGTCGTCGTGATCGCTGCCAAATTGCTCGGCGGGCGCGGGGAGAAGGCGGACGACGGGGCGGGATTGGACCAGTACCGCAAAGGCGCGAACTGACCCGCCCCGGGCGGTCACGGGCCGATGGCGTCCGGGCCGCTCTCGCCGGTGCGGATGCGGACGCAGTCGGCCAAGTCCATCACGAAGATCTTGCCGTCGCCGACCGCGCCGGGGTTGCCGCTGCGGGCGCTGTGGACGATGGCCTCGACGGTCGCCTCGACGAACGCCTCGGTGACGGCGATCTCCAGCTTCAACTTCGGGATCAGTCGGGTGACCACTTCCTGGCCGCGGTAGACCTCGGTGTAGCCCCGCTGCCGGCCGCACCCGCGCACGTCGGTCACGGTCATCAGGTACACGTCCCGCTCGGCCAGCGCCTTCTGCACCTCGTCCAGCTTCTCCGGTCGGATGATGGCGACGATCATTTTCATGGGGAGAGTTCTCGGGTGTGTGGGGGAGTGGGCCGGTTTGGTAGGGGCACCCCTTGTGGGTGCCCTCGGTAAAACAGGGCACCCACAAGGGGTGCCCCTACCAAGTCAGATCGGGTTCGGTTCAGTGTTCGACGTGCGTCTCGACGGGGGTGTCCGGGAGGGCCTTTTCCATCAGCTTCTGCATGGCCATCCGCACCTTCGTCGGGTCGCCGCCGCGGAACCGGAACTTGTTCCCGCTCACGGTGGTGACGTACTTGTACAGCGCGGTGAACTCCGGCGGCGGCGGCGTCTCGCCGACCTGGCACAGGGCCGACCAGGCGGCGTGCAGCTCCTTCGGCGGCACCCCGTCCACCACCACCGAGAACCGCTTCGTGTCGCCGTTGGCCTGCGGCGGCGGGGCGGTCGCGGCGCGGGGCATCAGCGTCGTCACGACGGCGGCCCCGTCCACGTCCGGCCCCACGTCCACGCCGGTCTCGCCGTGCTGGCTCAGGTCCAGGCCGGCCGCCTCGTCCTCGGGCCGCAGGGTGAACCCGATGGTGTACTCCAGCACGAGCACCAGCACCGCCGTCACCACGAAGGCGTACACCGCCGAGATGAGCGACGCCTTGATCTGCCACATCAGTTGCGCCGACTGGTTGTACACCATCGTCTTCGTCGCCTCGTCCGGGTCGGTCTTGCCGGGGAACGCCCCCGCCGGCATCTCGGACCCGTACACCCACAGCGGCAGGCTGACGAAGAACGCCGTCAGGATGGCACCCAGAAGACCGCCGACGCCGTGGATGCCGAACGCATCCAGGCTGTCGTCGTAGCCGAGCAACCCTTTCGCCGCCACCGCCAGATAACAGACGAACCCGGCCGCCGCACCGATGACGAGCGCGCCGCCCGGTGCCACGAACCCGCTCGCCGGGGTGATGGCGACTAGCCCGGCGACCACGCCCGACGCGAACCCCAGCGCCGTCGGCTTGCCCCGGTGAATCCACTCGACGATGAGCCAGAGTAACCCGGCCGCGGCCGCCGCGATCTGCGTGACGGTGAACGCCGACACCGCCTGCCCGTTGGCGAACAGCGCCGACCCTCCGTTGAACCCGAACCAGCCGAACCACAAGAGGCCCGCGCCCAGCAGCGTCAGCACCACGCTGTTCGGGTGGAACGTCTGCTTGCCGTAGCCGATCCGCTTCCGCAGCAGCAGGACCGCCGCCAGCCCGGAGAATCCGGCGGCGATGTGAACCACCGTGCCGCCGGCGAAGTCGATGGCCCCGTTCGCGCCGAGCAACCCGCTCGCGGCGGCAATCTTGCCACCGGCCGCGTCGAGCGGGATGGCCACTTTCTCCGCGTCCGTCGCCCACTGGAACGACCACACCATGTGCGCGAGCGGGTCGTACACGACCGTCGTCCAGATGACGGCGAACAGGCAGAACGTGCCGAACTTCACCCGCTCGGCGAACGCGCCGCTGATGAGCGCCACCGTGATGATGGCGAACATGCCCTGGAACATGGCGTGCAGGTGCAGCGGCAGGTTGGTGTTCGGGAACACCTTGAAGCGGTTGGCCTTCGCCACCGCCTCCGCCAGCTTGTCGCCGGACAGCTCCGGATGCGCCTTTTTCACCTCGTCTTCCGTCTGGCCCACAGCCGCCGTGACCCCCAGACAGACCAGTTCCGGGCTGTACCCGACGAGACCACCCTTGATCGGTTCGCCCTTGTCGTCGCTGCTAATGGAGAACGGGATGGCCGGCTCGCCGAACGCCAGCGAGTAGCCGATGACCACCCACTGCACGCCGACCAGGCCCAGCGCCACCATCGTGTGCATCATGGTGCCGAGGACGTTCTTGCGGCGGGCCATGCCGCCGTAGAAGAGCGCCAGACCGGGCATCATGAGCATGACGAGGCCGGTGGAAATCAGCAGCCAGGTGTAGTCCGCGTATTTGTGGGTTCCCGCGAGCGCGCCGCTGTTGATGTCGGCGACGACCTTGTCCACGTCCGCCTTCATGGCCGGGGTCTTGGCCGGGTCCGGGGCGGGCGGTTCCTGAGCGAGTGCCGTTGCCGGCAGGAACAGCAATAATCCGAGGAGGAGCGATCGGAGTGCCATGAGAGAGAGTCCAGGAGACGGCGGGCAGAGGCTCGAATGAGGCAGGATTGAGCAAACTGAGTGCCGACGTGACACGCCGAGGGATATTTCCAAGGCCCCAAACGAATTCGGCATTTCTTTCGCGTTGGCATCGATGAAGATATCGGGAAAACCCGGTGACGCCGCCATAATACCATGCACGAACCGAATTCGTCTGCGCGATTTTCTGGCAGTGTGCCGCAATGTCGGGTTGGGATTTTCCAGCCACTACGATTGATCTCGCGGCCGGCTAGTGAAAATTTGCTCTTTTGGCCGTTTTTCCGGTATTGCCCCGATTTGACCTGGTATTATTCCACAGGGTGGCTATGTCAGGCCGACCGATTGGATAGATCGCAGCACCCGGCGGCACCCACCTTAGCGTGGGCCACGCCGCCAACCCCGCCCTCACCGGGACGGGCCGACGTTCGGACCGTTTGACTGCTGACTGTTCGGATCGCCGAGGCGAGGACGGACGACGGAACCCCGGCCGCCAACGGCCGGACCCTTTCCGCCGCCGCCCGCCCCACCTCCCCGACCCGCCGTTTCCCGTTTCGTTTGTCGTTTTGCCAACGCCAACGCAATGACCCGTCGGCACTTTCGCCGCCGGGCCGGGATCCGTCGCGCCGTGTCGCTCACCCGGCGCGCCACGAGGGGGTACGCTCATGTCCACGCCCGACTTCCTGCTCGCCGCCGTCCTGCTCACCACCTCGCCGGGGGTGACCGAAGCGCCGCCGGCCGCCGACCGCTGGGCCGAGGTCCGCGACGGCGTCCAGCAACTGGCCATTCGCTGGGAACTGCTCGACCCGCGCGAGACGCACTACCTGCTCGCCCGCCGCGAGGAGTTCTCGGTCGATGTGAACCTGCTCCGCCGCCGCTACCAGGAACTGAAGGACGCGCCCCGTCTGGCCGACGCCGACCGGCTGCCGTCCAAGCTGCTGGCCGAGGACATGGTGAAGGCGAACCGCGCCTTCCGCGCCGGCATCAACGACCGGCGGGCGCTCGAACTGGACCGCGCCGAGCTGCTGAACACCGTGCTGTACGAGGCCGACCAGTTGTACCGCGTGTGGGACGCGGTGCGGGACGCGAAGTGCGAGTTCTACTATGTGTCCGCCCGCCGGCAGGCCCTCCGCAAGCTCCGCGACACGCTCGGCGACGACGCCTATACCCGCGGCGAGTTGCCGCCCAACGTGCCCGTCTGGCGACTGAGGGGGGAGTGACGGCGAACTGGGCAGCAGGGTCCGCGAATCGCGACCGGTTGTCGCCTTCGCGGACGACCCCCGTCCGGGATTCCCGCGCTGGCGTCACGCCGGCGGATGCTCCGTTCCCAAAGGAATCCGGCCCGGCCGGAACGCGCTTCCGCGCATTCACACCTCTGCGTCCCACCTGGCACATTCGGCCCGATCCCGTCGATACCTCATTGACGCAGACGTTTTCCTGTCCAACGTTTGGCGAATGCCGGCCGGGCTTGACACCGGCGGAGTCGGCCGGGGGGGGGAAGTCATGGTCGCCACATCGATAGACGCGCTGTTGCGGGCGGGCGTGGACGCCGCGCGCGGCGGCGACCGGGCGCGGGCCGTGGACCTGTTCCGCCAGGCGACCGACCTGGAACCGGACCACGAGGCCATTTGGCTGTGGCGGGCGAAGTGCGCCGAGGCCCCGCCGGAGGTGGCCGACTGCCTGACCGAGGCGGCCCGACTGAATCCGGACAACGCCTCCACCCGCGCGGCCCTGCCCGATGCCCTCGTGCGCGCGGCCCTGGCGGTGCGGGACGACCGCCCACGGGCGGTCGCCTACTTGACGGAAGCGACCCGACTTGCCCCCCGCCACGAACTGGCCTGGCTGTGGCGGGCGGGCATGGCCGACGCGCCGGAGGAGTCGCTCCGGCACCTCCAGACCGTCCTCGCCATCAACCCGGCGAACGAGAAGGCCCGCACCGGCGCGGCGCAACTCCAGAAGCAGTTCGCGGTCAAGTGGCACTGCCCGCTGTGCGACCACCCGGACGAGGCGGTGCAGAAGCTGTGCCCGCGGTGCGGGTGCGTCCTCACTCTGGAAGAGCCGGCGGCGTTCGACCGGCTGCGGGCCATCGACAAGCCGCGCATCCAGGAGCGGGCCAAGGCGCTGCACGCGGCGATGGGCGGGAAGCCGACGGCGGCGGGCGTGTTCGCGCTGGGGCTGGCCTACCTGAACCTGGGGTACGTCGAGGAAGGGATTCGCGCCCTCCAATCGGCCGCGCGACAACCGGCGGCCGATCCGGCGTGGCGGAAGCAGTTGGCCCGACTGGTCCAGCACCGGGAGGAGGCCACGCGGAAGGCGGCGGCGGTCGTGAAGCCGCTCATTCTGGTGGTGGACGACAGCCCGACGGTGCGGAAGCTGGTGGCCGGCACCCTGACGACCGCCGGCTACCGGGTGGTCGAGGCCGAGAGCGGGTACGCCGCCGCGGATCTCATCCGCACGCAGGGCGTGCCGGCCTTGTTCCTCCTGGACGTGAACATGCCGGGGATGGACGGGTTCACGCTGTGCAAGTCCCTCCGCTCCAGTCCGGAGACGGCGAAGGTGCCGGTCGTCTTCCTGACCGGGAAGGACGGCTTCATCAGCAAGCTGCGCGGCCAGTGGGCCGGCGCGAGCGACTACTTGACCAAACCGTTCGACCCGCCGCGGCTACTGGCCGCCGTGTCCAAACTGGCCCCGGCCGGGCAACCCGGCTGACCGTCGTTCCCCGCCCTACTGCCACACCGCCATGAGCCGAAGCCCCCGTAGCACGATCGTCATCAACGCCCCGGCGCGGGTCCGTCCGGCGGAGGACGGCAGCCGCGCCACGCAACTCGACGTGGAACTGCCCGACCCGCTGTCGGTGGCGGCGGACACCGAACACCTGCACCAACTGACCGGCCTCCTCAGCGCCCTGGAAGCCGAACGCCCCCGGCTCGCCCGCCCAGAGCGGACCTCCGCCCTGCCCGCGCTGGTGGCGGCCGCATCCTCCTGGGTGGCGCGGCTGGCGGCGGCGCTCCCGCCCGTCGCGGACGCCGGCACGCGGGATCAAGCCGGTCGGTTCCTCGCGGCGGCGGCGGAGTTGGGGCCGAAGCCGGTCGGCTGGCGGGGGATGTTCGGCCTGCTCGGCGGGACTGCCGCGCCGCCCGATCTGGCGTGCGTCCACCTGCTGGCCGAGTTCCCTCGTCTGGTGGAGTCGCTTCTGGCCGCGCTCGCCGCCGGTTTCCTGCGGCCGGAGTTCGCGGCCGATTGGCAGGCCACGGCGGCTACCTTCCAAGCCGAAGTGCGGGCCGATTTTTCCTGGGCCGTTCGCGCCGCCCGCGCCAACCGCCCGAAGCGTGTCCTAGAGTAAGCGACCCTTCCCCCGGCCCGTCCGAGGTTCCCGTGCCGAACAACACGATTCTCGTCGCCGACGACAGCCCGACCGAACAGCGGCTGGTCGTCGCCGCCCTCACCGCCCGCGGGTACCGCGTCATCACCGCCTGCGACGGCGAGGAGGCGCTGGCGAAGGCCGAGCTGGAGAAGCCGGACCTGATCGTCCTGGACGTGGTCATGCCGAAGAAGAACGGCTACCAGGTCTGCCGCCAGCTCAAGACGACGCCGGCCACGCAGGGCATCAAGGTGCTGCTGCTGACCAGCAAGAACCAGGAGAGCGACCGCTTCTGGGGGCTGAAGCAGGGGGCCGACGCCTACCTGACCAAGCCGTTCGCCGGCGACGACCTGCTGGCCAGCGTCACCAAGCTGATTTGACCCGCCCACGTCCGCCCGCGGTAGCCCCATGCCCACCGACTTCCCGCCGCCCGAGCTCGATCTCCCGCCGCTCCCGGACTGGCTGGGGGGCCTCGCCGAACTCGACCTGCCCTTTCCGGACTCGGCCCCGTTCGAGCCGCCGTTGCCGGCCGGCTTCGATGTGGCGACCCCCGCGCCGCGTCTGGCTGTGACGCCGGCACCGGTCGCCCAGTCCCCGGTGGTCACCCCGCCCCCGTGCGGCTCGCTGGTGCCGATGGCGGCCGACGCCGAGGTTCGCCGGGAACTGCCCGTTCGCCTCGTGCGCGGCACCGACCCCGGTACGACCTGCTGGCAGTTGACGGTCGCGCCGACCGCCCCCGGCTGGGACGACGTGCGGGTGC
>JAYTTN010000201.1:0-7545 GCA_043745295.1 Fimbriiglobus sp.
GTGAGGTCGCCGGCCGCGAGGGCCTTGGGCTTCGGGGGCGGCGGGGAAGCGGGGATGAGTTTCACCACGTCGTCGCGGCGACCGACGGGAGCCACCGGCGGCGCGGGAGGAACCGGCGGAACCGGCCGCCCCGCACCAGTCGGCTCTAGCGCTTGCGGGCCTTGTCGAACCACGCCGTCCAGTAGGGCTGCGTCAACTCCTCCATTCCGCCGGTGTAGGCGGCCGGCGGGACGCGGGCGAACACGTCGGTCATGCGGGCCAGGGTCCGCTCGGCCAGGGCCGGGCGGTCGGCGCGGGTGTGGCCGGTGTACAGCATGGACAGGACGATGAGCTCCTCCGGCCGGTCCTTGTACCGGGTGGCCAGCGTGTCGCACAGGGGCGGCAGCTCGTCGTACTTCTTCAGTTGCAGGACGGCGTTCACCAGTCGGATGTCGCCGTGCGCGCGGTAGAACGGCTCCTTCGACTTCGACAGCTCCTCGAACAGCGCCACCGCCTCGGTCAGCTTGCGGTCGGCCTCGACCGGCGGGCGACCGCCGCTGTTGTCCCCGCGTGCCAGCATGAGGAGGGCCGTGCCCAGGTAGAGCCGACCGCCGTCGGCCAGCCGCCCGGTCGGGTTCGACTGCATGAGTTGACGAAGACGAACCTCGGCGTCGGCCAGGTTGCGGCCGAGCAGGTGCTTGCCCAACTCGAATAGGGCCTGCTGTCGGACCTCCCGCTCGCCCGCGTCCTCACCGGACAGGTTGGCCACTTGGCCGAGCCGGTCGCGGCCCTGTTCGGCCAACGTCTCGGCCTCGCGGCGGGCGGCGGCGGGCGGGTTGGCCCGGAGACGCTTGGCGGACTCGTCGATCTCGGCGCGGCCGAGCCGCAGGTTGGCGCGGGCGGCGACGACCCCGCCGGCGGCACTCGCTTGCTTCAGCGCGTCCACGGCGTCGGCGAACTTGCCGTCCGCCAGCATCAGGTCGGCTTTCCCCAGCAATGCAGGGGCGGCGTGCGCGGCGGTCAGGCCGGGCGTCTTGCCCCAGCGGTCGTACAGGTCGAGGGCGGCGGCGCGGTCTCCGCCACGGGTGAAGCAGTCGGCCGCTTGGCGGAACAGGTCGGCTTTCGCGGCCGGGTCGGGCTGCTCGACAGCGGCGGCGCTGAAGTCGGCGGCGGCGGCCAGGAACTTCTCGACGGCCTTCGCGTCCCCGGCGGCGGCGAGTTTGGCGGCCCAGGCGGCGGTCGCCTCGGCCTGTCGCTGGCGGGCGCGGCCGGGCGGGGCGACGGCGGCATACGCGGCCACCGTGCGGACGGTCGATTCGTACTCCCCCTTGGTCATCCCGGCCCGAATGACTTCCTCGAACGTCGCCCGCAATTCCTCGACGCCGACGTGCGGGTTCTGGAAGTCGCCGGCCGACTTCACGTTCAGCACGACGCCCTCCAGCAGCTCCGCCGGGTGCAGCGGGTTCGGCCCCGGCTCCGGCGACTTGGCGGCGAGGGAGGCCAGCCGGACGCTGGCGGCGATGCCGGCGGTGCCGTTGGCGGAGCGGGCCAGTTGGAAGTACTTCCGCGCCTCCGGCAGGTCGTTCAGCGCTTGCAGGCCCCGGCCCGTCTCGTACAGCACCATGCCCCGCTGGTCGGCCGGCAGGCCGGGCGTCTTCTGCGCCTCCTCGAACAGCTTCACCGCTTTGGCCGTGTCGTTCTTGGCGGCGAACATCCGCGCCCGCTGCACCTTCGCCACCGCCTGGACCTCGGGCGGGGCCGTGCCGCCGATCTGTTGCAGCCACGCCTCCGCCTTGTCCGGCTCGTTCAAGCCGAGGCACAGGTCGCCGAGCTTCAGCTTGTGTTTGGCGACGGCGGCGGGGGACGCGCGGTGATTCCCGCCGAGGTACGCCGCCAGTTCGTCCCGCGCCCGCTTCAGGTCCGGCGGGTTCAGCCGGAGGCAGGTCTCGGCGAGCAGACGGCGGACCTCGCCGGGTTCCTCGCCCGGCGGCACGGTGGCCAGGGCCGGGATGAGCAGCTTCGGGTCGCCGACCCCGGCGGCGGCTGCGGCCTTCGCGGCGCGGAACGCGCACCGCCCGGCGTCCGCCTTGTCCGCCAGCTTCGTCGGGTCGCAGGCGGCGAGGAACTTGTTCGCCTCGGCCCAGTTGTCGGCCGCGTGGACGGGCGACCCGTACTCGGCGGCGGCGACGCGGGCCGAACCGAGCAGGAAGCGGGCGCGCGGGGCGTCGTCGGGGAAGCGGTCCACGTTCGGGGCCAGTCGCCGCACCGCGTCGTCGAGGGCGATCAGGTCCGGCGGCTTCTGGTCGAGGTGCTTGCGGACTTTCGCCAGCAGTTGGTTGTGCGCCCCCGCCGGGTCGGACGATTGCGGCGGGAAGTACGCCCAGGCGGAAACGGCGGCGGCCAGTCCGGCCGCGAACGCCGGCAACTGCCACTGGTTCCGGCGGGGCGATTCGGCGGGCGGGGACGGGGAGGCCGAGTCCGGGGCCATGGCGGGCATCCTGCGAGCGGGGGCGCAATCCTTGCGGACGGTAGTTGTGGCAAATGGCGGTGGGCGTCGTCAAGTCCAATCGGCTGTGGAACGCAGTCGGGCGGTTCGCGCCGGTTACCGCGCGGCCGTCCGCACCGCTACCCGATCTCTCCCCGGTCGATCCGCGGCGTGCCGCCGGCGTACTCGCACACCCGCGCGGCGTAGCGGACGGCGAACCGCGCGCACTCGGCCAGCGGCTTCCCTTCGAGCGTCAGGCAAACCATCGCGGCGGTGAAGGCGTCCCCGGCTCCGATCGTGTCCACCACGTTCGCCGACACGCCCGGTTCGACGACCACATTCCCGCGTTCCGGGTAAATCCGGCAGCCGTCTTCGCCGTCGGTCACGATCACCACCCGCGTCTCGGCAGAAGAGAAGCGGAACAATTGCAGGACCAGTTCCTCCTCGGTCTCACCGGGCCAGCCGAACATCTCGGCCACGGTTCGCAACTCGCCGGCGTTCACTTTCACCGTGTAAGACCGGTACAGGGACCACGTCGCGCGGTCGCGGGAGTGGAAGTGCTGGCGGAGGTTGATGTCGAACACGCGGTACGCATTGCCGCCGTCACCGAAGCGCGAGTCTTGAAGGAACGTCTGGAGGGTCGTGCAAGAGGTGTCCCGTCGCTGGGCCAGCGTGCCGAAGCACACCGCGTCGCACTTGCCGGCCAGCGCTTCGAGTTCCTCCGTCCAGGAAATGTGATCCCACGCCACGTTTTCGACGATCTCGTAGCTCGGCTGGCCGGCGGCATCGACTGTCACCCGCACCGTGCCCGTCGGGTGGCGGGGGTCGGTCTGGATGAACTCGTCGGACAGGCCGAGGGCGCGGACCCGCTCGCGCAGCTCCCGGCCGAGGTCGTCGTCGCCGACGGCCGACACCGTGACCGCGTGGTGGCCGAGGTTGTGGCAGTGGTGGGCGAAGTTGAACGGCGCGCCTCCGGCGACCTTGCGGCCGTCGGGGTACACGTCCCACAGCAGTTCGCCGATTCCGACGATGAGAGACGGCACGGGACACCAGGAGAGAGTTCCCCTCAGTTTACTCGTCCGCGCCGCTTCCGCGCCACCGCCGCGCCGGCCAACCCGATCCCCGCCAGCAGCAGCGTGGCCGGTTCCGGCGTTGGGGCGGGGCCGTTCGGGTTGCCGTTCGCGGTCTGCACGGGGTCCACCGTCGGCGGGAGCGGATCGACCGGCAGCGGATCGACGACCGGCTGGTTCACCGACCCGAACCCCAGCACCCACCAGCCGCCGAAAGGGATCGCCAGCGTCGCCCCGCCGACGAGGCCGCCGTCCGCGTCGCTGGCCGTGTACGCCAGTGAACCGGCCTTGCCTCCGTCCGGCTGGGTCAGCGTGACCGACAGCGTCGGCACGGGGCCGGTCGGGGCGGAGGTCAGGGCGTTGGCGTTCAGGTTCGGGTAGGACGACAGCACGCTCGCCGGGTACGGGCCGGTGCCGAACGCGAACCCGCCGCCGGTCAACGGCAGGTAGAACGGGTGGGCCGGGGAAATGTCGGCGACGGGCAGCAGCGCGCCGTCGCCCAGGCCGGAGACGAAAGTGCCGGCGGGGTTCGCCCCCAGCACGTTGAACTGCGTCAGCGCGAGGACCGCCGGGTCGATGGACAGGTGGTGGAACGAGAACGCCACGCCGGACGGTTCGCCGTCCTTCGGCCCGGTGGCGAAGAACGTGGTCAGGCCCTGGGCGGACGCGGGGGCCGCCAGGCCGACGGCGACCAGCAGGGCGAGGATCCGACGGGACATGGGGACGCTCCGATCCGTGGCGGGGCCGACGCCGGGGGTGGGCGCGATGACTTCCGCCAGACGGTACCCGCCCCCCGCCCACGGCGGAAGGGCAAGTCGGGTGACGCGGGTCGATGAGGAAAGTCGGGGCGTTGTCGCGTACAATCCAGGCTGGAGGGTTCCACATGACCGTCGCGCAATTCGTTCACTGGCAGGACGGGGTCCACTGGCTCGGCTACTTCGTCGAGTACCCGGACTACTGGACGCAGGGGGAATCCTTCGACGACCTGAAGGAACAACTGGTGGACCTGCACAAGGATCTGACGAGCGGGGACGTTCCGGGCATTCGCAAGGTCGATGAACTGGTGATCGCGTGAAGCGACTCGACCTGATTCGCGCCCTTGAACAGGCCGGGTGCGTCCTGGCCCGGCACGGCGGTCGCCACGACTGGTACCGCAACCCGGTCACCGGGGTGGCGCAGGCGGTGCCGCGCCACCGAGAAGTGAACGACCACCTCGCACGCCGGATCATCCAACAACTGACGGCCCCGCCACCCGACCCGCTCGTTCCGCCCACTGACGCAACGGACGACTGACCACAACCGACATTCCGCAGTTCGCCCCGGTCGCTTATGCTCTCCTCACAACACCCGTGAGGGCCTCGGCCATGACGAAGGACGAAGTCGCCGCCGCGCTGGACGAGATCGGCACGCTGCTCGAGCTGAAGGGCGAGAACCCGTTCCGCACCCGCACCTACCACAACGCCGCGCGGGTGCTGGGGCAGCACCCGGGCGACTTCCGGAAGATCGTCGCCGACAAGACGCTGACCGACATCGACGGCATCGGCGAGGCGCTGGCCGAGAAGATCACCGCCCTCGCGACCACCGGCAAGTTGAAGTACCTGGACGACCTGCGGGCGGAGACGCCGGCGGGCCTGCTCGACATGCTCCGGCTGCCCGGCATCGGGCCGAAGAAGGTGAAGGCGCTGCACGACGAGCTGAAACTCGACAGCATCGAGAAGCTGAAGAAGGCGTGCGAGGCCGGCACGGTGGCCGAGTTGAAGGGCTTCGGGGCCAAGACGCAGGCGAAGATCCTGGAGGGCATCGCCTTCCTCGGCCGGGTCGGCAACCGCGTGCGGATCGACCTGGCGTTGCCGCTGGGCCAGCGGCTGCTGGCACAGCTCGAGAGGCTGCCGGGCGTGACCCGCGCCGAACTGTGCGGCAGCCTGCGGCGGTGCCGGGAGACGGCCAAGGACATCGATATCCTCATCAGCAGTGCCGACGCCGGGCCGATCATGGAGGCGTTCGTCGAACTGCCCGAAGTGCTGCAAGTGACCGGGCACGGCCCGACGAAGTCGAGCGTCGTCGCGGAGCTGGCCTTCGGCACCGAGAAGGTGGTGCTGAACGCCGACCTGCGGGTCGTGACCGACGACCTGTTCCCCTACGCGCTGCTGCACTTCACCGGCAGCAAGGAGCACAACATCCAGATGCGGCAGCGGGCCATCGACCGGGGGCTGAGCCTGAGCGAGTACGGGCTGACCGGCGAAAAGGGCAACGTGCCGTGCGAGACGGAGGCCGACATTTACGCCGCGCTGGGGCTGGACTACATCCCGCCGGAGCTGCGCGAGGACACCGGCGAGATCGCCGCGGCCGAGAAGAAGGCGCTGCCGAAGTTGATCGACCACGACGCGCTGCGCGGCGTGTTCCACAACCACACGACGTACAGCGACGGCGCGGCGAGCCTGGAGCAAATGGCGCTCGCGGCGAAGAAACTCGGCTGGGAGTACTTCGGCGTCGGCGACCACTCGCAATCGCTGACGGTGGCGAACGGCCTGCGGCCGGATCGGGTGCGGGCGCAGTGGGCCGAGATCGACGCGCTGAACAAGAAACTCAAGGGCGTTCGCATCCTGAAGGGGACCGAGTGCGACATCCTCGTGGACGGCAGTTTGGACTACGACGACGAGTTGCTGGCCGGGTTCGAGTACGTCGTCGCCAGCGTCCACACCCACTTCAACCTCGGCGAAGAGGAGCAGACGGCGCGGGTGTGCAAGGCGCTGGCGCACCCGGCCGTCACCATGCTCGGCCACGCCACCGGGCGGCTGTTGCTCCGCCGCGAGGGGTACAAGATCGACCTGGAACGGGTGATCCGCACGGCCGCCGAACACGGCAAGATGATCGAGATCAACGCCCAGCCGATGCGGCTGGATTTGGACTGGACGTATGTGAAGCGGTGCCGCGAGCTGGGTGTGAAGCTGGTCATCAACCCGGACGCCCACCACCCGGACGAACTGGCGCTGACGCGGTTCGGCGTGAACGTCGCGCGGCGGGGCTGGCTGACGGCGGCGGACGTGTTCAACACCCTGGGCCTGAAGGCGGTGCTGAAGGAACTGGCCCGGATGAAAAGGTAGTCCGCACGCTCCGCACGCGTTGTGGAAGGACCGCACGCGGAGCGTGCGGACTACCTTGAGGCTCGCGTTCCCGACCGCCGGGTGCGGCGATACATTACTCCTTTCGCGTGACGAACCGTCGCCGCGCCGGAGGGGGAACCGTGTCGCTGTTGACCGAAGCGTACTTGCAAATCCCGCAGCCGGAGTTGGGCGACGACGCCGACCTGTTCGCGGCGTCCACCGAGGACGCCCGCCGCGAGTTCCGCCAGCTCGTCCGCGCCCGGTACACCGAAGGCACCCTCTGCCGCCTGGTGCAGTCGTCCGACTCGGCCGTGGCGCGGCGGGCGGCGGCCGTGGCACTGGGCATGGTCGGCACGTTCGCCGGCAATTTGGTCCTGGCGGCGGCGCTGAAGGACGCCGACGACGGGGTGCCCCGCGCGGCCGCCGACGCCCTCTGGGAGGTCTGGTTCCGCGGCGACACCGACGAGCAGGCCCGCGAACTCCGCACGGCCCTGTCGCTGTTCGACGGGGCCGAGCGGCTGGCCGCCCTGGACGACGTGGTGAGCCGGTTCCCGGAGTTCGCCGAGGCGCACAACCAGCGGGCCATGGTCCGCTACGGGCGGGGGCAGTATTCCAAGGCGGCGGCCGACTGCGAGGCGGTGCTGCGGCTGAACCCGGTCCACTTCGGGGCGGCGTCCGGCCTGGGCCAGTGCCACCTGCGGATGAACAAGCCGAAGGCGGCGCTGCGGGCGTTCGTCCACGCGCTGGCGATCAACCCGACGCTGATGAACCTGCGGGAGGCGGTGGCCGAGTTGCGGGCGAAGCTGGGCGAGGAGTGATAGGGCGATCCGAGCCGGAAGCGTGAGCGACGGTCCTTCTGCGGCTCCGAGCCGGAAGCGTGAGCGACGGAACGCACCGTCGCTCACGC
>JAYTTN010000202.1:0-7541 GCA_043745295.1 Fimbriiglobus sp.
GCATCCGCTGTCGCTCCGCCTCGGCTTCGTACTGATGTTCGCCGGCAGCACCTGGATGCTGTACCGCTGGACGGCCCGCTTCTTCGGCGGCTGGGCCGGGGTGTACGCCGCAATGGGATTGAACCTGAGCGCGTACTACACCGCCGCCGGCGGCGCGTTCGCATTACCCGACGGCCCGTTCCTGTTCTTCGCCCTGCTGACGTACTGGCAGGCGAGCCTGGCTTTATTCCCCTCCCCCCTAACCCCTCTCCCGCAAGGGGAGGGGGGAACAAGGCGTTGGCTCCTCGTCGGCGTCGGGTTCGCCGGGGCGATGCTGAGCAAGTACCACGCGGTGTTCCTGCCGGCGGGGGTGGTCGTATACCTACTGGTCACGCCGGGGATGCGGCGGGTGCTGCTGTCGCCGGGACCGTACCTGGCCGTGCTGATCGGCGCGGTCGGCTTCCTGCCGGTCGTCATCTGGAACGCGGACAACGAGTGGGCGTCCTTCAAATTCCAGGGCGGCCGCGCGGTCGGCCTGCGGTTCCGGCCGGAAGGGATCGCGGCGTGGGCGCTCGGCCCGGTACTGTACCTGCTGCCCGGCATCTGGTTCGCGCTGGTGCGGGAGGCGGCCCCGCGCGCCTGGCGGTTCGGCCGCACGACGGGCGTCGAACGGCTCCTGATCTGCCTGTCGGTCGTGCCGCTGACGTTCTTCCTCGCCGTGTCGTGCCTCCGCTGGGTGCTGCTGCACTGGAACCTGATCGGCTTCGTCCCGCTGTACGTCCTGGCGGGGAAAACATGGGCCGACTGGACCGTGACGAACCCGACCCGCGCGCGCCTCGGCCTGCGCTGCATGACGGTCGCGGTCCTGCTGCTCGCCGTCGCCGTGTGGATTCACATCCACTTCGGCCTGGCCCACCCACCGGGGAAAGACCCGACCGACGACGTGGCCGGGTGGAAGTCGGTGGCGGCGGAGCTGGAGGCGCGCGGCCTGCTCGCCGACCCGTCGCGGTTCCTCATCACCAGCCGCTGGTACGACAGCGGGCAACTGGCCTTCGCCGTCCGCAACCGGCTGCCGGTCGTCTGCTACAACTCGCTCGACGCGCGGGGGTTCGCCTTCTGGTCGCGGCCGGACGAGTGGGTCGGCCAGTCGGGGTACTTCGTCCTGGTCAACAACTTCGACGACGTGCGCGGCAAGACCGATCCCGCCGCGCCGGAGGAAGCCGAGCAAGTGACGCGGGAGTTGCGCGGCTTCTTCCAATCCGTGACGCTGGCGGCCGAGTTCCCGATGACGCGGGGCGGCCGACCGTGGCGCGAGGTGCGCGTCTTTCGGTGCGACACTCAACTGACGCCGTACCCGTTCACGTATTTCGCCGGGAAGTGAGCGGTCACGCCCCTTCGCGGGTGGCGGGGTAGGCGTGCGGGTCGGGCGGCTGGTTGTACACGGTGGCCGGGAAGTGTTCGACCAGGTAATGCACGATCCGCTTGGCCGACAGCACCCCGACGGGGCGGTTGCCTTCGTCCACCACCGGCAGGTGCCGGTAGCCGCCGCTCTGCATCCGGACGACGGCGGTGCGAATCGGGTCGTTCTCGGCGACCGACACCGGCCCCCGCGTCATGGCGTTCGCCAGCTTCGTGGTCAGCGGCCGCGCGACGGCGAGGACGCGGGTGAGCAAATCCCGCTCGGTGAAGACGCCGATCAGCTCGCCGTCCCGCGTGACCAACAGGCACCCGACCCGCTCGGCCCGCATCACCTCGACGGCGTCGGCCACCGTCGCCGACTCGTCCAGCGCGCGGGGCGGCGTCGGGTTCAGCCGCCGCACGCTCTCGACCCGGATGTTCCGCATCCACTCCATGACGGCGCACTCCGAAGGGACGGCGAAGGGGCATCCGGAATTGTGCGGATCAGGGAGGGGTTGTGGTAGGGGCAACAAGACCTTCCAACTTCTTGACCCGGGTGCCGAAGTGCGGACACTTGGCGCGGATCGCCGGCAGGCCGATGAGTTCGGCCGTTTGCGGCCCGGCGGTGGTTTTTCGGGAATCGTAATCCGGGATGACGGCGATGATCCGCTTGGACGGGGCCGTCTGCTCGCTGTCGTTGATGTCCTCCGGCGAAGCGAACTGCGCCGCGACCGCCACCAGCGTATCGACGGCCGCCTTCTGGGAGGGAAAGCTGAACGCCAACCACTGCGGATCGGTGAACAGCAGGGCTTCGTACTCGTGAACTTGGAGGTAGGGAATGAATCGGTGATCCGAGACGTGCGCCGCCAGTGCGTCCTGGAGATGTTCCGCGCGGCGGCGGGGCGGGGTCAAAGCCTTCGAGTCGTCCCAACCCGGCGCGTCGGTCGGGTACTTGTAGAGGTCGAGCATGGTCGAGAAGTAGACGCCGGGTCTCGTGTGCTGCCTCGTCAGGTTGCGAATGGTGTTGCCGACCGGCGGGAACGTGGTGACGCCGCCCCGGTGGATCACACCGCCTCGCCGTCGCGCGACCAACTTGGCGTGGACGTAGACGCCGAGCGCCATCAAGTGCGGTGCCAGGACGGTACCGACGAACGTTTGCTCGGTCTGCCCTTCGACGACGACGTAGAGCGTGACCATCAGTGCGGCCCCCCGCCGATGATGTTGCGCTCCCACAGTTCGCCGAGCGAAATCGGGTTCTCGTACTCGTCCTTCCACACGGCGAGTTCGTCCGCGTTCAGTCGGCGGAACTCCGTGGCGTTGTGGACGCGATCCCGCTCGACGACGATCACGTCCGCCATGTCGAACTGGTCGAGCAGCGTCACCGACTGCGTTGCGACGATGACCTGACAGTACCGCGAGGCCGCAGTGATGAGTGAGGCCAGCACGCCGATGGCGTAGGGGTGCAGGCCCAGTTCCGGTTCGTCGATGACGATGACCTTGGGCAGTTCCTCTTCCGGTTGCAGGAGGAGCGTCGCCAACGCGATGAACCGCAGCGTGCCGTCGGACAACTGGTGCGGGCCGAACAGCGCGTCCTGCCCGAGCTCCCGCCAGTTCAGCTTGATCTGCGTGGGTGCGAGCGCATCCGGCTCCAGAACGAAGTCGGCGAACTGCGGGAACACCTGGCGGACGGTCGCCACGATGCGGCGGTAGAACGCCGGTTTCACCTTGGAGAACTTATGGAGGACCGCCGCGAGGTTGCTGCCGTCGGGCATCATCGACGAGTTTTGATCGACGTACACGCTCCGGCGAATTCCGGCCGTTGACGTGGTATCTTGGAACTGAAAGATCGCCAGCCTGGTCAGCGCTTCGGAGACCTGTCCCGCAGATGGAGAAGTGATCTCCGCCCGACTGAGCTGACCGAGGCGACTCTCAACGTCACCGACAATGGACTCGCCTTCGAGTTTAACCGGACCCGAACTGTTGCTGTGATACAACCGCTCGAACCTGAACCAGAGCCATTCGGTATCTCCCGCCCTCAACTCGAATTCGTAGACGGCGATATCACCGTTTCCGTCATCTAACTCTACGCGACCGCCCGTTTGCGGAGTCGTTTTGGACCCGTAGCGAAGCAATTGTTCGGAACCTCCGGCTTGGGCAACGAAATGGCGGAGATAACCTGCGCCAACCGCTCGCAGCAGCCGGAAGAACGCCACCAGGTTCGACTTGCCGCCGGCGTTCGCGCCGATGAGGACGTTGACGCGGCCCAGCTCGACGCGGGCGTCGCGGATCGACTTGAACCCCTGGATGTGGATCGACTTCAGCATCGCCATGTGTTGGTCCTCCATCTCCGATTCTACGCCTCGGCCGCCCAGTCGCGGGGCGTCAGCCAGTAGTCGGTCAGTTCGGCCTCGCGGGAGCCGAGCGGCGGGGTGTAATTGTACCAGTACCGCACCACCGGCGGCAGGCTCATCAGGATGCTCTCGACGCGGCCGTTCGTCTTCAGCCCGAACAGCGTCCCCCGGTCGTGGATCAGGTTGAACTCGACGTACCGCCCCCGCCGGTACTCCTGGAACGCCCGCTGCTCCGGTGTGTACGGGTCGTCCTTCCGCCGCTGCACAATGGGCAGGTACGCCGGCAAGAAGGCGTCGGCCGCGTCCCGCACGAAAGCGAACGCCTTGTCGAAGTCGCCACCGCCGTCGAAGTGGTCGAAGAAGAGGCCGCCGACGCCGCGCGGCTCGTTCCGGTGCGGCAGGAAGAAGTACTCGTCGCAATCCCGTTTCAGCTTGGCATGGTCGATCATCGGCGCGTGCTTGTCGCACACGGCTTTCAGCGTGCGGTGGAAGTGAACCACGTCCTCTTTCGCCGGGTAGTACGGGGTCAAGTCGGAGCCGCCGCCGAACCACCCCTTCGACCCGTGCGTGAGGTAGCGGTAGTTGCCGTGGACGGTCGGGACGTGCGGGTTGCGCGGGTGCAGTACCCAACTGACGCCGGTGGCGGTGAAGGCCAGCCCCTCGCCGGGCATGCTCCGGGCGAATTCCGGGGTGAACTCGCCGAACACCTCGGAGAAGTTGACGCCGGCCTTCTCGAACACCGCGCCGCCCTCCATAATCCGCGACCGCCCGCCGCCGCCTTCCGCGCGCGTCCAGGCGTCCTCGCGGAACGTGGCCCCGCCGTCGGCCACTTCCAACGCCGCGCACAGGCGGTCTTGAAAGGCGCGGAGGAATTCGACTGCTTTCCGATGGGGGGTCATGATTCTCTCTCGTTAGCCCGCCGCGCCAGCAAGGGACGTGGTGTTGGGCGGACATCGTGGTTGGCCCCTTGCTGGCGCGGCGGGCTAACAAATCCCAACCGCCACCATCTCCCGCACCCGGCAATATTCACTCAGCAACTGCTCGCGTACCGGCACGGCCAGTTCCGCCACCTCGCGCTGCCGGCGGACGTACTCCTCGCGGCCGTCGCGGGTCTCGATGCGGATCGGCTCGAACCCGTGGTTCCGCAGGTCGTAGGGGCTGGCCCGCATGTCCAGCTCCCGCGCGTCCACGGCCACGAGAAACGCTTCGGCCGTGACTTCCGCCGACACGAACGGGGCGAGTTTGTACGCGAACTTGTACAGGTCCATGTTGGCGTGGACGCAGCCGGGCTGGTCGTGGTCGATGCTGTCCGGCCGGGTGAGGGCGGTGCGGTTCCGCGGTACGGCCGGCGGGGTGAAGAAGCGGAAGGCGTCGTAGTGGGTACACTTCAAGACCGAGCCTTCGACCACCGCATCGGTATCCGCCGATGACAGGCGGAGCGGAATTCGGTGTCGGACCTCGTCGGTTTGGTAGACCATCGCCCACTCGTGAAGGCCGAAGCAGCCGAACTGCGGGTCGCGCTCGGCAACCGTATCGAGGTACGCCACCGCCCAGTCGAGGTATCCCCGGCGGTGGGCCGGGAACGCCGCGGCGGAGATGGCCATGCCGCGCGGTGTCGGCGCGAACTGCGGCCAGTCCACGTCCTGCGCGGTCGCGCCTTCCAGTTCCACCGCCACGCCCGGCGACCACCGCAGCAGGTGCCCCGGCCGAAGCGAGTAGTACTCGAACAAGAAGTCCCAGACGGGATGCTTCACGCCGCGCTCGGCCCGCCGCACGCGCTCGTCCGCCCACGGCCGCAGCCGCGCGACGTGTTCGGCGCGGCGCTCTCGCCAGACGGGTTCGGGGAGTGAAAGCATGGGGTAAGGTTACGTCGCTCGCTCCCGTCGGTCGCGGCGATGAACGCACGCCGGCATTTTCCGCCGGTTTTGCCCTTCCCTTTTCCGGCACCCACGGCATAACCCCGGCGGGGGAAGGGGACCGTACCGACAGGGGGACATCATGGCTGCAGCGCATCCGACGGCAGGCGACCCGCGCGAGGAGCAACTGCGTCGGCTGGCGCAGGAGCTGGCCGTCGCCCGCGAGGACTTTCGCAAGGCCCGCGCCAAGCAGCAGGCCGAATTGGCCGAGCAGCGGGCCGAGCTGGCCGCGCGGCGGGCCGAAGTCGGGCAACTCCAGGCGGCCGCGCGGGCGGATCGCTTCCGCGCCCGCAACCTGTACAAGCGGCTGAAGGCGCGGTCCGAGGCCGAGGCCACCGCCGCCGTGCAGAAGGTGGCCGGCGAGCGGGAAGACCTGGAGCGGCGCGAGGAGCGGATGCGCGGCGAGACGGACACCTTGCGACACGAGCGGGACGAGTTCACCCGGCAAATGGCCGAACACCAGAAGCGGATGCGGGACGGGTGGGAGCAGTTGAACGAGAACCAGCGGCGGCTGCTGGCCGACCGCGAACAGGCCGAGGCGTGGATCGCCACCCAAACGGCCACCCTCGACCGCCGCGCCGCCAGTGTGGACGAGAAGCACGGGCAGATGGACGCCCGGCACGCCGCGCTGGACGCCCGCGCCGCCTCGCTGGTGTCCGAGATCGCCGGCCTGGAAGCCCGCGCGCTGAACACCCGCGCCGTGCTGAAGCACCTGGACGACCGGCGGGCGCGGGTGGAGGCCGAGATCGCCGTCGGCACCGCCGCCCCGACCACCGCCGCGCTGGTGTGGGACGGCCACGCGACGCAGAGCCTCGCCACGGTGAAGCCGGTGGACCGGCTGATGTTCGAGCTTCAATCCGGCGAGCAGCAACTCCAGCGGGACCGCGCCCGGCTGTCCGCCGCCGAGGCCGAACTAGACCGCCGCGAGTCCGACCTCGGCGACCAGCGGGCCGTCCTCGTCGAGCAGGTGGCCGCGCTGGTCGCCGCCCGGCAGACGTGGCAGTCGTCGGAAGTGTCCACGGTGGGCGAACTGGAGTCCCTGGCGACGGCGCTGCGGGCGCGGGAACTGGCGGCCGACGAGCGGGAGCGGTTGCTGCTGACCGCCGACCGCGGCCGCCGCGAGCGGGAGCAGGAACTGTGGGACTTGCGGGCGAAGGTGGAGGGCTGGCAGGCGGCCCTAGCTGCGCACGAGGGGGCGCTGGCCGTCCACCGCGGGCGGATCGAGGCCGACCTGTTCGGCAAGCGGGAACACCTCGTCAAGTGGGAAGTGTCGTTGGACGAAGTGGCCCGCGCCTGGGCCGACCTCCGCGAGCGGGAGCGGACGCACCTGGCCGACGAACTGGCGGAGACGGCCGACACCCGCACGCGGTACGCCCGCCGGCTGGGGGAGGTGGACAAGCTGGCCGAGCGGCTGGTCATCGAACTGGACCGGTTGGCCCCCGTCGCGCTGGCGATGGAGGAAGCGGCCGAGTCCGGCGCGGCCGGCAAGCGGCGGGTGCGGGTGATGCGGAAGCGGTGGGAGCGGGTGTTCGCCCGCGTGCGGACGGAACTGGACGCCCGCCGCGTCGCCCTGTCGGTGGAAGCCCTGGACGCCGAGGAGCGGACGAAAGCCCTGCGGGAGGCGACGGTCGGACTGGCCGCGCGGATGGCGGACGCCGCCGACCTGCGCCGTCAGTGTGACCTGAGCAGCCTGGCGGCCGGGCACGCGGTCGACGACATGGACTGGTCGTCGGCCGACGCCACCCCGCCGGAAGAGTTCGTCCTCGAACTCCGCCGCGAGGTGGACGACCTGGCCGGCGAGGTGCTGACCCAGCCGGCCCTCGCCCGCGCCCGCGCGGCGTGACGGCCAACCGACCTTGCCGGCGGGGGACGGGGTGCGAGAATTGACACCTCGCAA
>JAYTTN010000203.1:0-7528 GCA_043745295.1 Fimbriiglobus sp.
GCTGCGCAACCGACCTCTCCCCTGAAACAGGGGAGAGGTTTGAAGACGACGCCCCTACGGTTTCGGTTCAACGCGATCCGGTATCAGAGGTTGTGGTCGGCGAGGGCGGCGCAGTAGGTGCCTTCCAGATCGACCGGGACGAGTGGCCCGCCCTTCAGGGCGAGCGGCACGGTCGGAACGATGGCTCCGACCGGTGCGACGTAGGGCCACATGTCCACCATCCAGCGGCCGTCTTCGCGCGTCGGTCGGTAGCCGGCGACGTAAGTCGCAGCGTCGTCGGGCAACCGGGCCGCCTTCCGCACCTTCAGCGCCGCGACCAGCTCGTTGTGCAGGTTGGCGAGCCGATTCGTCACCACGTCCACCAAGATGACGCCGACGCCCAGGTCGAGGTAGGTCAACGCCTTCGAAACGAGTTTCTCCCGCGTCTCCGGCCGATCCTTGTTCGCCGGGCTGATGAATTCGATCACGCCCACCAGCGACATGCCCTCGCGGACATCCTTCACTTCCACCTCGAATTCGTCCGGAATCGCCGCTTCCACCGTCACGACCGGCGGGGCGGCGAGTGTCGCCAATCCGCCATTGCCGGTGGTCGCCCAATCGCCGGGAACCTCGAACTCGGCGATGTCCGCCTCCGCTTCCGCGCCGAGGTGGACGCTCGAAAATGCCTGATACCGGTCCCGCGGCAGTAGTCGGTTCAGGTGCGCCATCACCCTCGTCACCCAACTGTGGCCCAGGGATTCCCACGGCGCGCGGATGCGGGCCGGCGGTTGGAAGTGGTCGAGCAGCGGCATCGGTGTTCCTCGGGTGTGGGTAGTTTACCCCGCCCGGCACCCGCCCGCCAGCGGATCGGCGCAAACGCGTTGTGGCAATTGTTGTTGGCGAGCGGGGGGCGTCAGCCCCCCGTTGTGTTCGACATCCCCACGGAAACAGGGGGCTGACGCCCCCCGCTCGCCTGAACCTGCCAAAATCAATTGCCGCACTCGGCGCAAACGGTTCGGGGCGGTGAGCCGTCTAATCGGTGTCCGGCGGCTGCACGCGCCTGCCGTCCGCCGGACGAAACCCATCCGCCGGTCCGGATTGCCTTTGCCACCGCCCCCGTCGGGCGGATAGAATGTCCGAATACCCGTTCGGTGAGCCGAGTCCCGCGCCGCCCCACGGCCGACCCCCGTTCGCCGGGAGACCCGCATGGCCAACGTCAAATTCAACGTCGATTGCCCGAGCTGCGCCGCCGATTTGGTGATCCGCAGTTCGGCGGCCGTCGGCCGGAAGATGGAGTGCCCGAAGTGCAAGTACCGCTTCGTGGTGCCGCAACCGCCGGCCGACGAGGAGGCGGAGGAGCCGGCCGCCGAAGCCGCCCCGGACAAGGGCAAAGGCAAGAAGAAGAAGGCCAAGGCGGGGAACAGCAAGGCCCTGATCGGCGTGGTGCTGGGCGTACTGGTGCTGGGCGGTCTCGGCTTCGCCGCCTACCAAATTTGGGGCGGCGACGACACCCCCGTGGCGAAGACGCCGCCGAACGGCAATAGCAACACCTCCAGCGGTCCCACCCCTGGTGGCCCCATGCCCGGTGGCCCCATGCCCGGTGGTGAAGGACCCGGCGGCGAAGGCCCCGGCCCGGTCGGACCCGGTGGCGTGAACCCCGGTCCCGTCAATCCCGCTCCGGTGCCCCCCAAGCCGCCGAAGCGCCGGCCCGTCGATCCGAACAGCAAGGACATCACGAACCTGCTGCCCGGCGAAACGCTGGCGGTGTGGCACGGCCGCATCGACGACCTGGCCCGCACCCCCGTGTTCCAGAGCCTGTTCAACGGCGACATCAAGGTGAAGTTCAAGGAGGCCATGCGGTTCGACCTGACCGAGGTCCGCGAGTTCGTCCACTGCCTCGTCGGGCGGGACCGCGAGCCGTTCGCCATCCTCCAGGTGAAGGGTGAACTGGACGAGGACGAGATCAAAACGAAGATGAACCTGAAGCCGGCCGACCGCGCGGCGATGAACGGCCACGAGGTCTTCCTCATCAAGTCGAACGCCTTCCTGACGGCGCTGGGCAAGTCCCTCACCCTGCCGGCCCTGCTGGGCACCGGCAAGGAAGCGAAGCCGGCCCCCGAGCAGCTCGCGCTGTGCATTTTCGACCGCAACACGTTGATCATCGGCGAGCAGAAGATCGTGGAGCGGTTTCTGGATGACGTTCAGCCGAACGGCTACCCGCCGTACAAGACCGAGTTGACCGAACCCGCGCCCCCTCCGCCCCCGCCGACGGATGGCCCCGGCATGCCCCCGATGGGCGGCCCCGGCTTCCCGCCGATGGGTGGTCCCGGTGCCCCCATGAACGGCCCCATGCCGGGCGGCCTGCAAGTCCCGCCCGGACGAGTGCCGGGTGGTGCCCGCGCGCCGGGCGACTCGACGGAGAATGCCCAACAACCGGGCAAGCCCGGCGGCCTGGCCCCGGTGACCGGTGGCACGGGGCCGATGCCCGGTGGCCTGGGGCCGATGCCCGGTCCAGGCGGACCGGCCTTCCCCGGCGGAGTTGCGCCGCCGCGGGTCGTCAACTTCACCTCGAACCCGACCTTTCGCACCATCGACCAGAACCTGAAGCGGGCGCTGAACGCGATGGAGGACGAGGAGAAGGATCCGCCGGCGCTGGTGTACGCCGAGATCGTCGATCAGCGGGTGATGGCCGCGCGGGACTTGTCCGCGCTCGCGCCCGGAGTGGGCGGGCCGTTGGTCGCCACCGCGCTCGGGCAGGTCAAAGTCCTCGGCTTCGCCCTGACTGCCCTGACCGAGCGCGGGACGACCGGCTCCCTGTATCTGGACCACAACGCCGACGAGGACGCGAAAACGGCCGCGAAGAACCAGATCCTTCCGCTGCTAAACCTCGTGAAACTGCTCGGCAAGAAGATGCCGTTCGATGTCCGCGACTACACCTCCGGCCAGCAACCGGGCGGGTTCCCCGGCGGCGAAGGTCCGGGTGGCCCCGGCGGGTATCCCGGCGGAATGCCCGCCGGTGTCGGCCCGCCGCCGGGGATTTCCGGCCCTGGCGGGCGGGGAACCGGCGGCGGGAGAAGCTCCTCGCTGCCGGGCACTCGTGGGGACGAACTGGCCCAAGGCCCCAGACAGCCGCCCGGTCCCGGGTATCCCGGCATGCCCGGTCCCGGTCCCGGACAGCCGCCCGGCCCCGGCATGCCCGGTCCTGGGAATCCCGGCATGCCCGGCCCCGGCATGCCCGGCATGGGACAGCCGGGTACGGGACAGACCGGCAACGGCTCCCACATCGACGTTCACCTGTCCGGGACGGTCGTCACCCTGGACTTCGACCTGACCTGGGACGCCGAGACTTACAAGACAGTCGTCGGCGACAACCTGACCCGCACCGCGGCCCAGTTCCGCGGCCGCATGGCCATCTCGTCCGGCGAGATCGACGCCTTCGCCCTGGCTGCCGCCGTGAACAAGTACACCAAGCAGAACAAGGAGTTCCCCCGCGGCACCGTGGAGCGGGACGGCGGCAGTGGCCGTTTCGGGCTGACGTACCCGCCGGGCGAGCGGGTCAGCTTCCTGGCCGAACTGCTGCCGTACATGGGCAAGGCGAACCTGCACAGCCGCATCCAGTCGCGGAAGGCGGCGTGGTATGCGCCGGAGAACCTCGCCGCCGCCGAGGAGTGGGTGCCGGAGTTCCTGAACCCGAACTACCCGCAGGCGTCGTGGCGGGCGACCAGCGAGTTGGCCGAGGGGCGGACCCTCGGCGCGACCAACTACGTCGGCGTCGCCGGCCTCGGCCTGGACGCCGCCCGGTACGACGCGGCCGACCCGGACGCGGCCAAGAAGGTCGGCCTCGTCACCTACGACGGCGGGGCCAAGTTGAACGACTGTCCGGACGGGTTGTCGAACACCATGCTGATGGTGCAACTGCCGCAGAACAGCCCCCGGCCGTGGATCGCCGGCGGCGGCTCGACCCTGGTCGGCATTGAAGACACGGACGACGCCTTCAAGCCGTATGTCTCCGTGCAGCCGGACGGCAAGCGCGGGGCGATGGTGCTGATGGGCGACGGCTCGGTGCGGTTCGTCCGCGAGGGCGTCAAGCCGGCCGTGTTCAAGGCGATGGCCACCCGCGCCGGCGGCGACTCGCTGGCGGACTTCGACAAGGACGTGCCGAAAATGTCCCCGCCCCGGCCGATGAACTTCGAACTCCGCCCCGCGGACCCGGTGAAGGTGGACCCGCCGGTGGTGAAGCCGGAGTTGAAGGGCGGCGCGGTGGACGCCGACGAGCTGAAAAAGTTCCAGGGCAAGTGGAACCTCACGGCCATGTCGGTCGCCGGGCTGGACTTGCCCGCGGCGGAGTTGGCGAAGGTGAGCATCGGAATGAGCGTGGAAGGCAAGACCTTCGGCATGTCCGCCGCCGGTCAGAACGAGACCGCGACCGTTTCCAAACTCGATCCGACGGCCAGCCCGAAGCAGCTCGACATTCACTCTCCAAGCGACAACGAGACGACGCTCGGGGTGTACGAGTTCGTGAGTCCGACCACTTTGCGGTACCGCTTGACCAAACCGTCTCCTCAGGCAGTTCGGCCGAAGTCGCTCGCCAAGCCGGCCGCCGGCGACGCGAACGGTGCCCTGATGACGTTCGAGAAGGCGAAGTGACACTCGTGGAGTGTTACCGTCACACCGCGCCCACGGCAGTCCGCCGTGGGCTGCTTAGTTCTTGTACGCCATAGGCTTGGGTGTTCGGAGTCCAGCGGAATGACGGGGCAGCCCTGTCTTCGCACCGGAGGTGCGACAGACGTTAGCCTGGGGTGAGCGAAGCGGGCAGACCCCTGGAAGCGATTGGGAAAAGCTTGGGAGTCCCGGAGGGTCGACAGACGTGGGTGCTGTCGTCCCTCCGGGACTTCGGGATGAGTACCAGGGGTTCCCCTGCGCTCCTGGCTAACAACTTCCGCACCTCCGGTGCGAAATCCGAGGAGCCCCAACGAGTTACCTTTACCCTGCGCACATTGCAAACCCGCCTCACTTCCCGAAAGCGGTGCGACCTCTGCCGCCGTCGCGTAAAATGCCCCGTGCGGAAAATCCCCCGCCGCCGCCCGCGAACAAGTGGACGTAGGGGCCGAGTGGCCCGTTCGCCCCCGTCGAGGTTCAGCATGGATAAGAAACCGATCCTCCGGCCGAACGAGCAGCCGCTGCCGCGGTACGTCATTCACCGCCTGATCGGCAAGGGCGGCCTCGGCGAGGTGTACTTCGCCACCAGCGACGCCGGCAAGGAGGTGGCGCTGAAGCTGTTCACGGACGGCCGGGGCGTGCAGTCCCGCGGCGCGCGGACCATCCTGAACCTGAGCCACCCGAACCTGGTCCACCTGTACGACCTGGCCACCGACGACAAGGGCCGGGAGTGGCTGGTCATGGAGTTCGTCCACGGCGACTCGCTCGACCGGGTGATCTCGCGCCCGTCCCGCCCGCTGTCCCCGCAGGACGCCCGGTTGTACTTCGCCGACATGGCCGGCGCGGTGGCGTACCTGCACGACCACAACGTCATGCACCGCGACCTGAAGCCGGCCAACCTGCTGCTGCCGCGCGGGGCCGGGCGGCTGAAAGTCGTGGACTTCGACCTGTGCCGGCGGGTGGAGGTCGATCCCGCCCACACGCAGCGGATCGGCACCGAGCAGTACATGGCCCCGGAGATGTTCACCGGCCGGTACGACCACCGGGTGGACGTGTACGCCGGCGGGCTGATCCTGGCCGAGATGCTGACCGGGCAGGCGGTGTTCCGCGATTCGACGCGGCCGATGTCCATGCAGCACCAGCTCGACACGCCGGACTTGTCGCGGGTGCCATCCGAGCGGCTGCGGCGGGCGATCGCGCGGGCGCTGGAGAAGGACAAGGAGAAGCGGTTCGCCACGATGGGGGACATGGCGGTGGAGGTGGACGCGGCGTTCGCCGAGCTGCTGTCCGCCCGGCCGATCCCGATGGCCGCGCCGGTGCCGGTCGCCAACCCGGTGCCGACCCCCACGTCCGCGGTGCCGCTGGCCCGCGCCGTCCCGCCGGCCCGCACGCGGCTGGTCGCGTCCGGGCTGGTGGGGGGCATGCTGGGGGTGCCGGCGGTGGCCGCCGTCACCTGCGTGCCCTTGTGGCTGACGCTGTCCGGGACCGACTGGCCGATGCTGATGCGGCTGCTCGTCACCACCACCGCCGTCGCGTGGGCCGCCCTGCTCGCCGGGGTGGGGGTGAAGGCCCGCGAGCGATTCCGCGCCGACCGCCGCGTCCTCCTGGCCCTGTTCGGGGCCGGGATCGGCGCGCTCGCCTACTGGATGGACGGGTGGCCGACGCCCCGACTGAGCGGGGCCGACACCCCCGGCCCGGCCGAAGCGTACCTGTTCGGCCTCGTCCGCCTGCCGGCGGGCACCTTCGGCGTCGAACTCCGCTACCTGTTCTTCTTCGCCGCCGCCGTGTTCGGGCCGCGGTGGTGGCGGGGGACTGCGACGGAGCGGGCCGACCGCTTCGCCCTGTTGCCGCTGATCGAGGCCGGATTGTGGGCCGGCGCGCTGCTGCCCGTGCTGCCCTGGCAGGGCGGCTCGCCGTGGCCCGGCCTCGCCCCGCTGATCCTGGCGGCGGTGGCCGTCCAGACGGTCAGCCCGTGGGTGCCGACGGTGGCGGCCCAGCCCTCCCGCAAGAAGCGCCTCAGGCCGGTCGCCTGACACCATCCGGAGACCCCGCCGATGTCCCGCTCCCAGTCGAACCGGTCCTCCGGCCTCGCCCCCGTCGTCGTCGTCCTGACGGCCCTCGGGGTGACGGGGTGGTACGCCCTCCGCCAGTCCGCCGATGTCGCCCCCGGCCGGGTGGAGCTGGCCCGCCTGTCGCACCGCCGGGTGCAGAACGCCGTCGCGCTGAACGGCATCGCCGGCGGCGCGACGGCCGGGCAGAACCAGCTCGCCGCCGCCGAGCGGGCCGCCACGCCCCCGGATCGGATGGCGGTGCGGGTGTCGGCGGCGACCGCGTACTGTCTCGGCCCGGTGCCGGATGTCTGTTTCGCCCGCGACGACCCGGTCAACCCGCCGGCAGCGATTCGCGTCTCCGGCGTGACCAGCACGTCGCCGTACCGCGACCGCCGCGAGGCCGAAGACGACGCCCTGTGGCAGGCGCGGGAGAAGCTGGGTGAGGTGTTCGCCGCCCTCCGCTCGCCCATCCGCGACGTGCCGACGGTCGAGGAGTTGCGGGAGTCGTATGTGGAGCATCCCGTGGTGGCGAAAAGCCCGACCGAGGCCGAGACGGTCGCGTGGCGGGCGGCGAACCTGGACGCGGATCGGGTGTGGAAGGTGCTGTCGGTGTCGGTGAGCGAGGAGCAACTCCGCCAACTGCGGGCGCGGCAGCGGCTGTACGACCTCAGCCGGTGGGCGGCCGTGGCGTTGGCGGTCGTGGCCATCGCCTACGTCGGCCTCCGCGCGGAGGACCGCAGTCAGGGGTACTTCACCTGGCTGTGGACGGGCCTCGGCGCGGCTCTCGTCGGCGGGGTGGTGACGCTGGCGATCGTGCTGTGACCGGCGGCATTTTTCCG
>JAYTTN010000204.1:0-2061 GCA_043745295.1 Fimbriiglobus sp.
TGAAGTTGGAATCGCTAGTAATCGCGGGTCAGCAACACCGCGGTGAATGTGTTCCTGAGCCTTGTACACACCGCCCGTCAAGCCACGAAAGAGAGGAGCCGACGAAGTCACCTTCAGTGGTGCCGAATCGGATACTCTTGATTGGGACTAAGTCGTAACAAGGTAACCGTAGGGGAACCTGCGGTTGGATCACCTCCTTTATTGGAATTTAGACCGGCTTCACCGCCGGTCCACATGTCCCGCTCTCGTAACTCACGCTGCCGACTTGCAAGGATACAAATCCTGGCAGTCTCGAAAGAGACTGCCAGGATTTTTCCGTTCGCATCCACTTTTCGGCTTCTCACCAACTCCTCCGCGATTCCCTGGCCGACGCCCAGGCCAAAAAACGGCCGGCCGGCATAAGGGCCGCTGCACGCGGAACCTGCCGACCGCCGTCGGCCACCTCCGCCTCTCCCGCGCTTACCGCACCGCCCCGGCGCGTTCCCCGCCGATGCCGCCCGCCGCCTGTCGGCCGCCCGCCCGGAGCGCAACGCCGCCGCCCGATTCGCCCGCGCGGTGATCGAGGTGCGGATCGACGCCGGCAAGGCGAGCGCGGCCGGCGGTTGGTGGGACGCGACTGTGGCAGTGGCGGGCAAGCGAACCTGGGGACACCGGCGTCGGCCGACGACAGGGCGAACAGCCGGCTGCCGCCCCGACGGCGCGGTGCTGGCGGACGGGGCCATTTCTTGATTGAGGTTGGCGATTTTTGGGTGGTTGGGTAGAAGGGTTCTTTCCACCGTTTGGCAGCTCGTGCCATGCCGAAGTCGCTCGTCGAGATGTTCCACCAAGTGTTCCATTCCCGCTCCCGACATGGGTTTGATCCACGACCTTGCCCCCACCCTCTCCCCGGCGGTCGTTGCCATCCTCGCCGGTCGCACCAGTTCGGCCGGCCTCGCCCGCTTCGGACGCGATCACAACCCCGCCTTCGCTCACGCCCTCGGATTCCGACGCGGAACGACGCCCGGCGTGGCCACCTACTCCCGCCTCTTCGCCGCCGGGACATCGACGTCGTCGAGGCCGTCCTCGGCGAGTGGATCGTGCCGCGGTGCCCCGACCTCGACGACCACGTCGCCCTCGACGGCAAGACCCTGCGTCGCTCGCACGAGGGCGACTCGCCGGCCGTCCACCTGCTCGCCGTGTACGTGCCGAAGGTCCACGCCGTGATTGGTCAACTCCGCGTGGATGCCAAGTCGGACGAACACGAGGCGGCGTTGCGGCTGCTCGGCGTGCTGCCGTCGCCGACGGGGAAAGTGGTCACCGGGGACGCCATGTTCTGCCAGGCCGGGATCGCCGAAGTGTCGGGCAAGCAAGGAGCGGAGTACGTCTTGCACGTGAAGGGCAATTAGTCGACGGTGAAGGAGAAGATCGCCGAACTACTCGACCCGGTCGGGTCTTTTCCCCCGACCGAGACGGCCGATCCGGACGTGTCGGCGGCGCGGACGGTGAACGGGGGGCACGGCCGGATCGAGGTCCGCGCGGCACGGAGTTGCGACCTGCTGAAGTCGTGACTGCGGGCGAGGGGGTTCGTGGGCGCGGAGCAAGTGATCCGGGTGGAGCGGGTGCGAACGGTGAAGGGGAAGGAGACGGTAAGCGTGGAGTACGACCTGTCGAGTCTGGCCCGCTACGAGACGAGTGCGTTCGGCTTCCTGCGGTGGATCCGGGCCCATTGGGCGATCAACAACGGACTGCACTGCGTGCGAGATAAGACGCTGGGGGGAGGACCGCTGCCGGGTGCGGAAGGGCGGATCGGCGCAGGTGCTGGCGGCGTTGCGCGACGTCGCCCCGCACCGGATGCGCGACGCCGGCGAGTCCAACCGCGAGGCCGCCACCGAGCGATTCCAAGTCCGCCCCGAGGAGGCCATCGACCTCATCCACACCCGGCAGTATGTAACGTGAAACGGCCCTGGGGTGGGGTCTCCCCAGCCGGGGTGCGCCAAAGTTTCCTGGCGGTGTCAGGCGGCGTTCCAGTACTCCGCCCACTGGTCGGAGTAGGTGAGGCAGCACGACTCGGCCATGCGGTTG
>JAYTTN010000205.1:0-7522 GCA_043745295.1 Fimbriiglobus sp.
GTGCACGGGGCCCGGCCGCAAGGCGGGGGGCGACGACGGGTCGCACCTGACGCGCCGGCCGGCTCGTCCTACCCTGACGGCATGGCCGACCTCGCCCGCCAGCTCGCGTTCCACCTGACCGCCCTCCGCGCGGCCGGCATCGACTGGGTGCCACTCGCCCCGGCCGCGCCCGACGACTTCTTTCCCGCCGCGCCGTCGGCGGCGGACGCCGAAGCGCCGGCCGTTGCCAACCCCGGCCGACATGCCCTCGCGCTGCTGGCGAACGAAGTCGCCAACTGCGGCAAATGCGCCGAGTTGTTCGCCACCCGCACGCAGCCGGTGTTCGGGTCCGGGCCGCTGTCGCCGGACGTGCTGTTCCTCGGCCAGGCCCCGGCGTCCGCCGACGACACCTGCGGAGAGCCGTTCACCGGCGGGGCGGGTCAGTTGTTCGACCGCATCCTGTCGGCGATGGGGTTGGGCCGCGACGAAGTGTACCTGGCGCAGGCGATCAAGTGCCGGCCGCCGAAGGACCGGCCGCCGACGGCGACCGAGTGCGACAACTGCCGCCCGTTCCTGCTGAAGCAGATCGAGCTGGTGAACCCGAAGTTCATCTGCTGCCTGGGGACCATCGCCGCCCGCACGCTGCTGGGCACGACGCAGGCGATCACCGAACTGCGCGGCACCCTGCACGCGTTCGCCGGCCGCCCGGTGGTCTGCACCCTGTCGCCGGAGTACCTGCTGACAACGCCCGCCTCGAAGAAGGAGTGCTGGGAGGACATGAAACTGCTGCTCCGCACGATGGGCCGCACCGTACCCGGCGCGTGAGCGGCGCGCAAACCGACGTTGCCGGTTGCGTCCGCCCGCACCCTGTTCTACCGTTGCGCGAGAAACGTCGCCCGCCCCGTCCGACTCGAACCCGGCGTCGGGGCGGCCGTCCTCCCACGGGTGCCCACCGATGTCCGTCCCGTCGTCCGTCGAAGAGCTGACCCAACTCATCCGCAAAAGCGGCATGGTGGACGAACAGGCGCTGACGACCTACCTGCACCGCCGGCAGTCCGGCCGCGGGCTGCCGGCCGACCCCCGCGAGGCGGCCGAGGCGATGGTCGGCGACGGCCTGCTGACCAACTTCCAGAGCGAGCAGTTCCTGCTCGGCAAGTGGCGCGGGTTCACCATCGGCAAGTACAAGCTGCTGGAGCGGGTCGGCGTCGGCGGCATGGGGCAGGTGTTCCTGTGCGAACACATGTTCATGAAGCGGCGGGTGGCCATCAAGGTGCTGCCGCCGGCCAAGGCCGACCAGCCGGCGGCGCTAGGCCGGTTCTACCGCGAGGCCCGCGCCGCCGGCGCGCTCGAACACCCGCACATCGTCCGCACCCACGACATCGACCAGGACGGCAACCTGCACTTCATCGTCATGGAGTACGTGGACGGCACCAACCTGCTGGACCTGGTCAAGAAGTTCGGCCCGCTGGACATCCGCCGGTCCACCAGCTACACGCGGCAGGTGGCCCTCGGCCTCGACTTCGCCTTCCGCTCCGGCCTCATCCACCGGGACATCAAGCCGGGCAACGTGCTCATCGACCGGCACGGCCACGCCAAGCTGCTCGACCTCGGGCTGGCGCGGTTCTTCAACGACCAGACCGACATGCTGACGATCAAGTACGACGACAAGATCGTCCTCGGCACGGCGGATTACGTGGCCCCGGAGCAGGTGGCCAACAGCCACGACGTGGACATCCGGGCCGACATTTACGCGCTGGGCGCGACCTTCTACTTCCTCCTGGCGGGCCACCCGCCGTTCCCGAACGGCACCGTCTCGCAGAAGCTGCTGTGGCACCGCACCAAAGATCCGACCCCCATCCGGCAAGTGCGGCCGGAGGTGCCGGAGGAACTGGCCGCCGTCGTGGCCAAGATGATGCACAAGGATCCGGCCCAGCGGTATCAGACGCCGGCCGAAATCGCCATCGAACTGGAGCGGTGGGTGCCGGCGGAGGTGCCGCTGCCGGCCGCCGAGGAGATGCCGCAACTGAGCCTCGCGGCGCAGGCCGAGGGGACGGAAGTGCAACTGACCGCCGCGGCACCGGTCGCCGTGTCGAAGCCGATGCCTCTTCCGGTGCCGGCCGCGCCGCAGTCGGAACTGCGGTCGCGGTCGCTCGGCAAGCCGTCGCCGTTCGCGCCGGCGGCGAGGCCCGCCGTCCTCACCCCGGAACCCATCGCCCCGCTTCTGGCGGTCGCCACGGCGACCTTGCCGAAGCCGCCGTCGCGGTTCGGCCAGCCGAACCCGTTCGCCGCCCCGCTCGCCACCGACACCCAGCAGGCCCCGCGGTCGGACGACACGCCGCAGCCGTTCGCCCAGACCGGAACGAAGACGCAGCGGGTCGTGTCGCCCGGCGGCTTCCCGGTGATCGCCATGCCGCCGGCCGACACCGGCCCGCAGAGCCGCGCGATCCTCTTCTACGGGCTGCTCGGGGCCAGCGGCGTGCTGGCCACCGTGCTGCTGGTGTGGAAGCTGTTCCTGACCGCCCCGAAGGCCGGGTGAGCCGACGGCGGGTTTGCCGCGACCCAACGGAGAGCGCGGAAGCGCCGCGCTCCCCGTTGAGTCGCGGCAAACCCGTCCGCGTCACTTCTTCAACCCGCCGATCAAGTCGGCCACCCACTTGACGGCGTCGGCGTCGCCCTGAATGTCGAGGACGGTACCGCTCACGACGAGCCGCAGTGCGTCTTTCCGGCCGTCGAACTTCTTGTCCGCCAGCGCGACGATCGCTTTGGCCAGCCGCTCCGCCTCCGGACCCACGTCCACCGACGCCGACGCCTGTACCGGCTTGGCGGCCGGCTCGCTTTTCAACTTCGCCTCCAAGTCGGCGATCTCGGCTCGCAACTTGTCCGCCTTCGCACGGGACTGCTCCAACTCCGCCGCCAGTTGCTGCCGCCGCTGCATCAGCATCAGGTCCGACCCCTTCTGAATTTCCACGTCCTTCGTCAGGCGACGGGCGAATTCTTCCCTGGTCAGTCGGTCCAGCTTCGCCTGATCCGCTGCCGCCTCCGCCGGCTTCTTGCGGAACACCAGCGTCGGGACCGCCTCGTCGGCGGTCTTGATCAGGAATTTCTTCCCCGCCAGCGGCACCGTGCCGACGAACGTGTAGCCGTCGATTTCGTTCTCCTTGATGACCTTCTCCAAGTCCTTCGGGTACACCAGCTCGTCGCCGGTGAGCGGGACGTACTTGAACTCCGCCTTCGCCTTGGCTGCCTGCGCCTGCATTTTCATCACCGTGGCCATCAGCGCCTCGGCATCTCGCTCCCGTCGTTGGCCGCGCTCGTCCTCGTTCCGTTCGGCCAGTTGCTTCTCCAGCAGTCGCCGCGCCTCCGCCGCCCGCTTCGGGTCGGGCATGTTCGGCAGTTTCAAGTCCTGCGCCGTCGCCACCCAGCCGGACCCGACGCCCAGGCCCAGCCCGCACGCCAGCAGCACCGCCGCCGCCAGCAGTTTGAACTTCGTCGCCATCGTCGTGACTCCGTGAGTGAGGGACAGGACCACGTCCGGGACGACCGCCGCCCCGACCGCCGATTGCACCGCTTTCTCAACGAGTGCCGCCGTCGCCCCGGTCGGCGCGAGGGCCGCCAGCGACGCCATCCCCACGAGGACGCCCTTCGCCGCAAGCCGATCCAGGAGCGTCTGCTTGGCGCGACTGAGCCGGGCGGAGAGGGTGCCGAGCTTCACGCCCAGATGCGCGGCTGCGTCGGTGAGGCCGCGCCCTTCGAGGACGCACAGCACGAACGCCACCCGCTGCGGGTCCGGCAGTCGGTGCAACTCGGCGTGAACGGCCGCGAGCGCCGCGTCCCAGGCGGAATCGGCGACGGGCCGCTCGGCTTCCGAAGTCGCGGACGCGACTTCGCGCCGCTTCCGCCGGCCGGCCAGCCGCCGGGCGTTCAGGCAGACCCGATACGCCACCCCGTGCAGGTACGGCCCGACGGCGGCGCGAACCGCGCCGGGCCTTTGAGCGAGCGCGAGGAATGTCGCCTGGAAGGCGTCCTCGGCGTCGGCTTCGTTCGGAAGCAGATTGCGGCACTGGCCCCAGACCAGCCCGCCGTAGCGGCGGACCAGCTCGGCGAACGCCGGCTCGTCGCGGGTGGCGGCGAACCGAGTCAGCAACTCGGCATCCGACTCCGGCGCGGCCGAAGCCCGTTGCAGCAGGGCGTGGAACAGCCTCGGACCCACGGGCGTGAACCCTCGGAGGAAAGCCTCACCAGTATGTTGCCGAGGACGGGCGAGATGTGCGTGGCGAGTGGATTTTGTCTTGTGGCACCGCCTTGGAAGCCGGTGCCACAAGACCGGCGGCTCACTTCAGTCCCTTCACGAACTCCAGCACGTCCTTGGCGTGGGTGGCCGGCTTCACGGTGTCGTAGATCTTGGCGATCTTGCCGTCCTTGCCGACCACGAACGTCACCCGCTTGGAGAACTTGCCCGTCAGGATGCCGAGGTCCTTGATCAGCTTGAGGTCCGGGTCGGAGATCAGCGGGTACGGGTACCCCTTGTCGTCGCTGAACTCCTGGTTGTAGCTCACCTTATCCGCGCTCGCGCCGAACACGACCGTGTCGGCGGGGAAGTCCTTCAGGACCTCCTTGAAAGCGTTGCACTCGGCCGTTCAGCCGCCGGTCTTGGCCTTCGGGTAGAAGGCGATCACCGCCGTCTTCCCCTTCAGGTCGGCGAGGGTCACTTCCTTCTTGGCATCCTTCGAGCCGGCGGGGGCGGTGACCGCCAGCTTGAAGTCGGGGAACGCATCCCCCACCTTCACTTTCAGCATCGAGTCGTCGGCGGGGGCGAGCGCGGCGACCGCCGCGACCAGCACCCCGGCGGCGACCCATCGGGCCGTGCGGAACATGACACACCTCGGGTCGGGATGCGGCCGAACTGGCCGCGTTGCCATTGTTCCAACCCCGCCGGCCGGGTCAAGGACCGGCGCGGGGATAAACTGGAATCGGGCGAGGGTCCGTCAAGCGGGGTGAGCCGATGCCGTCACGCGCGCTGGGAATCTGGGACGGCGAACGGGTGCCCCGCCTCGCACTTCTCGCAAGGCAGTGCGAGTCCGGGGCCGCCCATCCGCTGTTGTGGCAGGAGAATCTTCGTGCGCTGGTGGTTTCGCTGAGCGCGCACTTTCAAGGGTTCTGCCGCGACCTGTACTCGGAAGCCGCGCAGGTGATCGCGTCGAAGGTGCGGACGAGCCTGCAAGCCGTCGTGCAAGACCAGTTCACGACGGGGCTGAAACTGGATCGCGGAAACGCGACCCTGCCAAACGTCGTCGAGGATTTTCGCCGACTAGGATTCGAGGTGAAGAAGGAGTTGCACGAATCGCTGGCCGACGATCCGGAGTGGCACCTGCGGCTCCATCAACTCAACGAGTGGCGAAACGCCGTTGCGCATCAGTTGAAAGACCCGACGGCACCGATTCTCGATTCCAAGGCCCTTCGACTGTGGCGGGAGAACTGCGGCCGGATCGCCCATGCCCTTGACCGGATCGCGTATGATGGGTTGGCGAAACTGTTGCGGCGAAAGCCGTGGCCGCGTTGAACCTCCTAGGAAGTAACAATGGCGAAGAAAATCGAACCGGTGGAAGAGTTCCAGCGCGGCGACATCGTCGTCGTGAAACTGCACCCCCACATGCGGGGAAAAGTGATCGAGCTGCGCGGTCTCCTGGGACCGAATGGCGAACAAGTTTACCGCATACGACTGGGGAAGGACTCGGGCCGTCGGCAACTCGAAGTCCTCCCCCAGCAACTCCGCCTGCTTCGCCGGGCGGAACCAGCCGTGCCGGTCGCCCCACCCGCTTCCCCTACGCCCGGCTGAAGGCCGGGGTCCGCTCCTCGGCGGGGGCGACCGGTTCCGCCATCGCCGCATCCGCCGGCGGCGCGTCCACCGCGATCCGCGCGGCCGTCACCGCCGGTTCGCCCTTCAACCCCGCGACGAACAGCCCCATCCGCGTCAGCCCTTCTCGCAGCCGGCCGTCCTCCTCGGCGAAGCTGACCCGCACGCAGTCGGTCCCGCTCGGCCCGTAGGCGGCCCCCGGCCCGACCAGCACGCGATGCTCGCGGAGCAGCTTCTCGGCGAAGTCGCGCCCCTTCAACCCCAGGCCCGCCACCGACACCCAGCAGGTGTAGCCGCCGGTCGGCGTCGTTGGCTCCAGGCCCATGCCGCGCAGCCGTTCGACGGTGTAGTCCCGCTTCCGCCGGAACAACTCCCGCGTCGGGGCGAACAGCGACTCGGCGGCGGTCAGCGCCTTCAGCGCCGTCTGCTGGCAGCCGGCGGGCACGAACGGCGCGGACAGGTTCGCCATCAGCGACACTGCGTTCACGAGGTGCTTCGGTCCCGTCACCCACCCGACCCGCGAGGCCCCGACGCCGTAACCCTGCGTCACCGAACCCGCCGTCAGCAGGCGGTTCTCCATGCCGGGCAGGGTGGCGAACGCCGGCGCGGGCGTCTCGGCGTAGCGGAACCGGCCGAACGAGCCGTCCATGTAGACCAGCACGTCCTGCCGGCGGGCCAGCCAGGCGATCTGCTCGTAGTCCTCGACCGTCAGCGTACAGCCGGTCGGGTTCGTCGGGTCGGCGATCGCCAGCAGCGCCGCGCCGCGCAGCGCCCGCGCCAGCCCGTCCACGACGAACCGGGTGCGGCCGTCCTCGGTCCACGTCGGCATCCAGCGGACGTTCGCCCGCCTCGATTTGGCCCCCAGCGCGAACAGCGGCGAACACGGGTCGAACAGCACCACCCGGTCGCCGGGGTTGACGAACGCATCCAGCACCGCCGCGTACCCGGCCGTCGCGCCGTGGGTGACGAGGACTTCGTCGTCCGGGTTCACCGCCCGGCCGCACCGCTCGGCGATGGCGGTTCGCAGTTCGCCGTCTCCCGTCGCCCCGGCCGCGCCGAAGTGGTAGCCCGGCGGCCGCCCGCCGCTGAACGCCTCGACCGGCGGGGCGGAGCGGTTCAGGTTCAGCACGTCGCCGTCGTTCGCGGCCGGGAAGGTGGCCGGGTCGGTCAGTTCCTCGACCGGCGCGGCCAGCACTTTGTCCGAGTAGTAGCGGAGGAACCGCTTCCCGCCCTGGGACAGCCGGTCGGCGGCGGGCAGGAACCGGGCGACGCCGGTGCGGACGAGCAGCCGCTTCCAGAAGAACGACAGGGCCATGCGTCGGCCTCCGTGCCGGGGTGGGGTGCGAATCGGGACGCCATTGTGATGCGGACGGGGGAGGATGTCAGCCCCAAGTTGCGGCGCGGGTGTGGCAATTGCTCCGGGCAAACCCGGCCCGCCCAAGTCGGGTTCGCCCGCGAATGTCAAAATTCGTAGTCGCCCCCATTGACTTCCCCGCAGACCTTTGAAATACTGTGTCGGATTGATAGCCCGACCACCCGACCGAGACGCACCCATGCTCGCCCGCATCTTCGGCCGGTCCTCCAAGACCTACCAGCTTGCCCCCCCCCTCCCGGCTTGCCAAGCTGAAGTCGCGGTTGGGCTGTGAGGTGCTGGAAGCCCGCGACGTGCCGGCGGTGCTGTACTGGAAC
>JAYTTN010000206.1:0-7514 GCA_043745295.1 Fimbriiglobus sp.
TTCAAGCCTGAATACTATTTATACGAAAGATATTATTGATACAGCTATAATCCGCCGCCGGGACCGCCGGGGCCACCCCGACCGGGTCCGCCGCGACCGCCGCCGGGGCCGCCGCGGCCGCCGCCGCCGCCACTGCGTCCGCCCCGCCCGCCGCGGCCGCTGTCGAAGTCCTCTTCGCCCTGCTTGCGGTGGATGGCTTCCAAGTCGGCGTCGAGTTTGGCGTCGGCGTCCGCGTCGTCGGACTCTTCGCCGTCCTCGTCCCCCTCCTCGCCGTCCTCGTCGTCGTCCGCCGCGAACCGGTCGTTCGGCGCGTTCGGGTCGAAGTCGTCCGTATCGCCGCCGAAGAACGGTTCGCTCTCCGGGTCGTCGTCCGGCGACGTGCGGCTCTCGGCCGATTCCATCGGCAGCGGCTTGTCGTCGTCGCCGTCCTCGCTCTTCTTCTTCCCGCGCTTCGCCTTGGCCTTCGGTTTCTCCTCGTCCTCGGCCTTCGGCTTGGCCTTGCGGGTGCCGGCTTTCGCCTTGCCTTTGGCCTTGGGTTTGTCGGCGTCCGCGTCGTCGTCGTCCGCGTCGTCCGCCGGGAGACTCGCGTCGAACGTCGCGTCCGCTTCCGCCTCCGGCTTGCGCGCCGGCGAGGCCTTCGGGGCCGGTTTCGGGGCGGGCACGTCCAGGTCCAGCCCCTCGTCGAACCCGGCGAAGTCCTCCTCGGTCGAATACTTCGGCGCGGCCGCGTGCGTCACGGGGATGTACACGTCGGGCGCGGCCGGCCGCTTCGGGGGCGGCACGGGGGCGGGGTCGGGGGCCTCGAATTCGTCGGGAGGCGGCGGGGCGAAGCCGTCGTCGTCGTCGTCGTCGTCCGGTTCCGGCGGGGCGAAGCCGTCGGACACTTCGGCGAAGCCGTCGCCGAAACCGTCGTCCTCGGTCGAGACCGGGGCCGGCTTGGGCGGGGCGGAGCGACCGCGCGGGGCGGCCACCGTCGCCACTTCCTCGGCTTCGGCCACGCGGGGGCCACGGTCGCGCGGGCGGTCGTTGCCGCGGCCGCGATCCGGGGCCGGTGCGCCCCGATCTCCGCCGCCGCGCGGCCCGCCGGGCGCGGGGCGACGGTCGTCCCGTTCGGACTCCTCCAACTCCTCCAGCATTTCGGGGGGCAACAGGTGCTTGTAGTACACCGGGTCCACGTCGGTGAAGTGCAGGAAGCCGTTGCGGCCGATGCCGAAATCGACGAACACCGCGCCGACGCCGGCCTCGATGTTGACGATCTTGCCTTTGTAGATGTTGCCGACGTAACTCTCCTGACTGGCCCGCTCGACGTACAGCTCCTCCAGCACGCCGTCCTCGACGATGGCGATGCGGCACTCCTCCGGCTGGAGGACGTTGATGAGCATCTCTTTTTTCATGATGAATCCTTGGCTGGCGGCAGGGTAGTCCGCACTCTCCGAGTGCGGTCGTTGCCGACCGCACTCGGAGAGTGCGGACTACCCTTGGTCGGTCTGTCACTCGACGACCGGGCCGTTCGGGGACAGTCCCCAAGTCGGGTCGGCCGGGTCGTCGTCCCCGGCGGGGGCCGGGGTGTACTCCAGCGGGGCGGTGTCCGGCGGGCCGTCGGGCGGCGCGTCGGGTTGCCCCGGCGGTGTTTCGTCGCGGAGTTCCAGTTCGCTGCGGGCCAGCACGACGCCGGCCTCGATCAGGTCGGAGACTCCGAGCAGGAGGAGCAGTTCGTCGGCGCGGGCGGTGCCGGACTGCGTCACCCAGAGGTCCATTCCGAGCCGGAAGCGTGAGCGACGGTCTTCGAGAAGAACCGTCGCTGACGCTTCCGGCTCGGACACTTCGATCCCCCGCAGGTACTGGCGGATGTTCAGCTTCCTCGGCTTCGGCTTGAGGCGGTCCACCCACACCGCGTCCCGCGCCAGCAGTTCGGCGGCGCGTCGGGCCACGGCGTCCACCCGGTCGGCCGGCAGCGGCAGCGAGTACACCATGCGCCGCGGGACGGCGGACGCCTTCATCGGCACCACGCGGACCTCGGTGAACTCCAGCCCGCGCGGGGCTTGGCGGTTCAGCCGCTCGCGCACGTCGTCGGCGTCCAGCGGCGCGGTCGTCTCCAGTTCCAGCACCTCGCGCAGGCCGTCCACGCCCAGCGGCATGGACTGGGCGAAGATCATCCGCGGGGCGGGGTGGAAGCCGGCCGACGACTTGAACGGGACGTTCGCGCGGCGGAGCATCCGCTCCAGGCACCGCGCCAGGTCGAGGTGGGACAGCAACCGGAGGTCGCCGGCCTTGCGGAAGCGGAAGCGGAATTTGTCGCCGGTCATACGCATACGGGCGGCCGTGGGGCCGCCTCCGGGTGGCGCACCGGATGCCGGAGGGACTCCGCCGGGCGGCCGTGCCGCCGGGTCGGGGTCACACCTCCGCATCGGGGAGGGTGCGCCGCAAGTGGGCGCTCAGGAAGGCGTTCACCTCGCGGGCCGTTTCCAGCCGCAGGGCTTCGGCCGCCAGTTTCTCGGCGTCCGGCACGGTCAGCGCGCGGACGACGCGCTTCAGTTCGGGGATCTTCCGCGGGGTGGAACTCAGGCTGCGGATGCCGAGGCCGAGGAGCAGGGCCGTGTAGCGCGGCTCGCCGCTCATCTCCCCGCACACCGTCACCTCCACCTTGGCGGCGGCGGCCGCCTTCACCACCATGGCGATCAGCCGCAGGACCGCCGGGTCGGCGGCGCTGTACAGGTCGGCCACCGTTTCGTTGTTCCGGTCGGCGGCCAGGGTGTACTGCACCAGGTCGTTCGTCCCGATGCTGAAGAAGTTCACCTGCTTGGCCAGCACGTCGGCCACCAGCGCGGCCGACGGCACTTCGATCATGGTACCGATCGGCACGTCCGATTTGTAGGGGATGCCCGCTTCTTCCAAATCTTCCTGCACCTCGCGGAGGAGACTCCGGCACTGCCGCAACTCCATCACGGTGCTGACCATCGGGAACATGACCCGCGCGTCGCCGTACACGCTGGCCCGCAGGATGGCCCGCAGTTGGGTCTTGAACAGGGGCAGGTTCCGCAGGCACAGGCGGACGCTGCGGAGGCCGAGGAACGGGTTCTTCTCGGCGACCACCGCGCCGGTGGCCGGGACGAACTTGTCCCCGCCCAGGTCGAGCGTGCGGATGACGACCGGGTGGTCCGGGCCGAGTTCGGTCAGCACCGCCTTGTACGCCTCGAACTGCTCCTCCTCGGTCGGGTCGTGCGACTTGTTGACGTACAGGAATTCGGTGCGGTACAGGCCGACGCCGTCGGCCCCCCGGTCCAGGCACGGCCGCGCCTCGGACGGGAACTCGATGTTCCCGTGCAGGTAGATCCGCTCGCCGTCGCGGGTGACGGCGGGGACGTTCCGGACGGGCAGGCGGTGGGTGCCGCTGGGCGACAACTGCGACCGGCGGAGGAGTTCGTACTTCCGCAGGGTGGCGTCGTCCGGGTCGAGGATGAGCAGCCCCTGGTTGCCGTCCACGATGACCGTGTCGCCGCCGGACACGTCGGTCAGGAACTTGCCGACGCCGACGACCGCCGGGATCTCGAGCGCCCCGGCCAGGATGGCGGTGTGGCTGGTGGCCCCGCCGCTCTCGGTGGCGATGGCGTGGACCATTTTCGGGTCGAATTGGGCCGTCTCGGACGGGGTCAAGTCGTGGGCGACGACGATCACCGGCACGGCGATGGCCGACAGCGGCTCGCCCCGCTCGCCCAGCAGTTCGGCGAGGAGTTGCTTTTCCAGGTCCAGGAAGTCGGCCCGGTTGCGGGCGAAGTCGGCCGCCCCCTTCGCGTCGAACAGCTTGACGATCTCGCGGATGTGCCGGCTCACCGCGTACTCGGCGGAGTAGTCGTGCGCGCGGATCAGCGCTTCGATGCGGGCGAGCAGCTTCGGGTCTTCGAACAGTCCGACCTGGCTGCCCAGGATGTCGCCCATGTCGTCGCCGAGCTTTTCGGCCAGCGTCTGCTGGCGGCGGTGGGCCGAGTCGGCGCAGGCGGCCAGCGCGACGCGGAGGCGGGCGATCTCGCCGTCGAGCTGGTCGGGCGGAACGGTGCGGACGGGGATGCGCACCCCTTCGGTGTCCAGCACCAGGGCCGGGCCGATGGCGACCCCTTCGGAGACGGCGATGCCGCGGCGGATTTCCATGCCCGATTGCCGACTGACGGCGCGAGGGTGAGAGGGGGTGTCGCCGTCACCTTACGAACTGGACGGGGGTTCGTCCGGCTCGCCCGGCGCGGTCAGGATGGCGACGACCGCCTCGGCCGCCTCGGCCGCCCCGTCGCCGGAGAATTCGAGGACGAGTTCGGTGCCCGGCGGGGCGAACAGCATGAGCAGGTCGGACGGGCTGCGGCCGTCGGCCACCTTCTCGCCGAGCGTGACGGTGACGGCGCACTTCGACCGCCGCACGAGCTTGGCGATGGCGTTGGCCGGCCGCAGGTGCAACCCGAGGGGGGGGTTGGCCACCGTCACCGTTTTCCGGATGGGTGCGTGGGCCGCCATGAGGGGAGTCGCGCTCGTGCGGGGCGGGGCGGGTGTGGGGGGTGTCACTGGAGCAGGTCCCAGATTTCCTCGGCGGTGTGGCAGGCCCGCAGGCGGGCCACCAGGTCGTCGTCGCGGGTGGCGTTGACGACGGCCTCCAGCGCGCGCAGGTGGAGGGCCGGCTGGTCCTGCGGGGAGACGATGAGCGCGAGCAGGTGGACCGGCTCCTCGTCGATGCTGTCGAACGGGATGCCGCCGGGGGAGATGCCGAGGGTGGCCACCAGCCGGCCGGCGGCGGCGTGCCGCGTGTGCGGGATGGCGATCCCCCGGCCGATGCCGGTGGACCCCAGCGTCTCCCGCCGCAGGACGGCCGCCGTGATGTCCGGCACGTCGCCGGCCGCGAACTCGCCGGCCGCGTGCAGGCTGGCGATCAGCTCGGTGATCGCCCCCTCCCGCGTCGTGGCCGCCAACGCCGGCAGGATGGCGTACCGCACGACGAAATTCGTCATCCGCATGACCGGCCCCTCGCGCGAGTTCACCGGCTCGGAGGCCGGTGCCACAAAAAACCGACGGCACCACGACGGGTCGTCACGGTTGAACCCCGGCCTCGCCGCCGTGCGACGGGTCGCGGCGGTGGTCCTGACTCGACTCCTTGAAGTGCTTCATCTGCTGCTTCATCTTGGCCACCGCCGCGTGGACGGCGGCCATCAGTTCGGTGGCCGAGGCGTGCGCCACGAAGTCGTGCTTGTGGTCGGCGTGGCCGGTGATCTCGACCTTCTTCTCCAGCCCGGCCAAGTCCACCGTCACGGTCAGGCCGCCCAGCCGCTCGTAGAAGTGGTGCAGTTTCTCCACCAGGGCGATCACTTCGGCTTGGTGTTCCTGGGTCAGGTGCCCGTGCCGGATCGCGATAGTCACTTGCACGATCAGTCCTCGTCCGTGTCGTCTAGGTGGGGAGAAAGCCGCAGCCGTTGGCCGGGCGGTTGGGGAATTGTAGGCAGTCCGCCCGCCGAAGCCTACCATACCTCCGTATTGTGGCGCGCGGAAGTCGGAACCCGTCCACATTCCGCGCGCCACAATCGGCGCGACGTGTTCCGACGCACCCCGGCGAGATTCCCCATGACCCTGTGGCTCCGCGAGGTGATCGGCTGGGTGATCCTGGGCGTCGGCGTGGCGGCGTTCGCCATGTGCTACCTGTTCCTCACGAACCGCTGGATCGTCGAGGCGGCGATCCTGGCGTTCGCCGGGTTCGTGCTGTTCCGCGGCGGCATGCACCTGCTGAAGGTGGCGATGGCGTCGCGGGCCGTCCGGGATGTGCGGCGGGAGATGGCGGCGCAAGCCAGCCCGACCGGCACCCGACCGACGAAGCGGATGCGGCCGCAACTGGCGACCGGGCCGAGCGGCCGGCCCCGCGCGTCGGTGGTGCCCGGCCCGAACGGGGACGCGCCGCGATGAGCCGGTTCCTCGACGGCATCCGCGCGGTGGCGTTCGACGCCGTCGGCACGCTGATCTTCCCGAACCCCGGCGCGGCGACCGTGTACGCCGACGCCGCCGAGCGACACGGGATTGCGGTGAACCCGGCCGACATCGGCCCGAAGCTGTGGGCGCAATTCCGGATCGAAGACGACGCGGATCGAATGGCCGGGTGGGTGACGAGCGAAGCGCGGGAAGAACGGCGCTGGCGGAACGTCGTGTTCGCGGCGCTGCCCGGTGCGACGGAAGAACTGTTTCGGGAACTGTACCGGCACTTCTCGCAACCGACCGCGTGGTCGGTCCCACCCGATGCCGCCGAATTGCTGGCCGAACTGCACGGGCGCGGGTTCGTGTTGGGAATGGCCTCGAACTACGACTCGCGGCTCGCGCCCGTCGTCGCCGGCAACCCCTCGCTCGCACCCGTCCGCGACCGACTGGTCATCAGTTCGCTCGTCGGGGTGCGAAAGCCGGGGCTGGGTTTCTTCACCGCCGGCGTGCTGCCGGCGATGGGCGTCTCGGCAGCGCAAATCCTGTTCGTCGGCGACGACCACGAGAACGACTACCTCGGCGCGACTGCCGCCGGCATGCGGGCCGTGCTGCTGGATCCGAAGGGGAAGCGTCCCGACGTGCCGGAGCGCGTGGCCGGGTTGCGGGAGTTGTTCCCGTTGGTCGCGGTCGCCGCTCGCCGTAGGTGAGCAAGGCTCGACGGCAGACCGCCTCCGCGCCGAAGCAATTGGCCGTCGGGCCTCGTTCCCCTGCGGGGAACATCGACCGCGACCTACTTCCGCGACTTCGCCGAGAACTCCGGTGATGTCGGCGCGGTGGTAGGCAGACCGCCTTCGCGCCGAAGCAATTGGCCGTCGGGCCTCGTTCCCCTGCGGGGAACATCGACCGCGACCTACTTGAACCCGTGTTCGGTGGCCGGGAATATGCCACTCCGCACCTCGTCGCAATATTCCTTCACGGCGTCTCTCGCCAGCGCGCCGAGTTCCGCGTAGCACTTGACGAACTTCGGGCGGAAGCCGTCGAACAGGCCGAGCAGGTCGTGCCACACCAGCACCTGGCCGTCGCAGTGCGGCCCGGCCCCGATGCCGATGGTCGGCACCGTCACGGCGTTCGTGATCTCCTTTCCCAATTCCGTCGGCACGCCCTCCACGACCAGGCTGAACGCGCCGGCCGCCTCGACCGCCCGCGCGTCGGCGACCAGCTCGCCCGCGTCCCGCTGGACCTTGAACCCGCCCATGCGGTGGACCGACTGCGGCGTCAGCCCGATGTGCCCCATCACCGGGATGTCGGCCCGCTGAAGGGCTTCCAGTTGCGGAGCCATCCGCACCCCGCCTTCCAGTTTGACCGCGTGCGCGCCGGCCTTCAGCAGCTTGCCCGCGCTGCGGACGGCCTGTGCCGGCGAAACCTGATAACTCAAAAACGGCAGGTCGGCGACGATCAGGCACCGCTTCACCCCGCGCACCACGCAGCGGGTGTGATACAGCATCTCGGCGAGCGTCACCGGCAGCGACGTGGCATGCCCTTGCACGACCATGCCGAGGGAATCGCCGACGAGGATG
>JAYTTN010000207.1:0-2056 GCA_043745295.1 Fimbriiglobus sp.
GGATCGGAACCGGCGGACTCACGTCGCGCCGCTCGCCTTCAGAACTGCTCGCCGACGCCTGAAATCCCGTGCTACGCTTGTGCCGGAATTCCCCCGGAGGGCTTCGGCCATGATCTGCCAGCAGTGCGGCCAGTCGGTGATGATCGACATGGCCACGGACCACCTGCCGCCGTGGTGCCAGCGGTGCGGGGCCGACATCCGCGACGCCCTGTACGGCGCGAACGCCGGTGCGGCGGCGCTGCCGACCGCCGTTCTCACCACCGCGCCGACGTACGACAGCCGCCCGCTGCCGGTGCGGGACCGGGCGCGACCCAAGTCAGCGGCGCAGGCCGAATCGATGACGCCGGCGAGTTACACCGCCGCCGCGCTGTTCCTGGGCCTCGCGCTGTTCACGGCGGCCGTCGTCCTGGCGGTGATGCAATTCCTGACGTGACCACTCGACCGCCGCCACCGCGATCAAGTACGGCAAAAGGCCGACCGCGCCCGTGGTGAAGATCGGCCCCCAGTCGGCCGCCGCTTCCCCGGCCGTCAGCCAGATCGTCAGCGGCACGAGGCACAGTGCCAGCGGCCGCACGCAGGCGGTCAGGTATTCGCGGCCGGTCACGCCGAGCTGTTTCGCCGCGTGAATCAGCACGACGACGCAGAACGCCACGTTCGGCACCGCCACCGCGATCGCCACCCCGACCACCCCGAACGGCCCGATCAGGATCGCCGTCAGCACCACGTTCGCCGCCGCGTCGAGCAGCGCGAGGCGGGCGTACAGCCGCAGCCGGCCGAGGCCGTACAGGAACCGCGACGCCACCGATTGCACCACCCCGATCGTCAGCGTCGTGGACAGCACCCCGAGCGCCGGGTAGCTGCCGGCCACGAACTCCACCCCGACCCAGCGGGCGAGGAACGGCCGGCCGAAGAACAGCAAGCCGATGTGGATCGGCAGCACGAGGTACAGCACCCACTTCGTCGCGGCCAGGTACAACTGGCGGATGCCGGCGTGGTCGTCCCGCGATTCCATCGCCGACACGCCCGGCGTGAGCGTGCCCGTCACCGTCCGCAGCAGCGACTTCGCGTACTCCACCAGCCGCGCGGCGGTGGCGAAGAACGTCACCTGTCCGCCGGGCAGGAACAGGCCGATGACGATGGCCCCCGTCTGCACCGTGATGCGGCCGGCGAGCATGGCCAGGAACGCATCCACGCTGCCGCCGCGCACTTGGTGCAGCGTCGCGCGGTCCACGAACCGCCGGCGGAACCGCAACCCCGGCAGCGCCCGGTGGCAGGCGACCGCCATCGCCAGGTGTTCCACCGCGTTCGTCGCCGTGTACACCACCGCCAGCGGGAACAGGCCGGTCGTGTGCGTCAGGCACCACACGATGCCGGCCGTCCGGACGGCGAGCGACGCCAGCCGGATCAGGCTCTTCGTGGTGAACTTCTCCAGCCCGTCGAGGATGGTCGGGAAGACGCCCAGCGGCAGGCTCGCGGCCAGGTTCGCCAGCATGAGCAGCATGAACGGCAGCACGTCGCCGTCGCCTTCCACTTTGTCGTCCAGGGCCGGCGCGAGCGCCAGCAATACCGGCACGCCGACGGCCACCGCCGCGGTCGCGGCCGTCAGGAACACGGCCAGACTGGCCGACGCGATGCGGTTCAACCCGTCCTGGTCGGCCGCCGCCCGGTGCCGCGCGACGAATCGCACCAGGCAGACGGCCACGCCGAGGTCGAGGAGGGTGAAGTAGGCGAGGACCGACTCGACCACGCACCACACATCGTAACGGGGCTTGCCCAGGTCGGCGATCAGGTGCGGGGTGAGGAAGAAGCTGACGGCGAGCGCGGCGGCGAACGCCAGCCAGTTGGAGGCGGCACCGGCGAGGAACGACATCCGACGGCGAACATCCATGTCCGATCCAGGCGCGGGGGTAAGTTGTCGGATTGTCTTACAAACCCCCCAGCCCCGCAAGCCCGTTCGCAAGAACGGGTGCAGCAACTGATTTTGGCAGGTTCAGGCGAGCGGGGGGCATCAGCCCCCTGTTTCCGTGGGGATGTCGAACGCGACAGGGGGCTGACG
>JAYTTN010000208.1:0-7507 GCA_043745295.1 Fimbriiglobus sp.
GCACGCCGTCGCGTCCGACCCGAAGATGGCGTCGAACAGGATCGGCGGGATGCTGTACACGCCGCTGACGCCGATCACCCCCTTGATGTCCGAGATCGACCGCTTCTCGGCCTTCAGATAACTTTCGTCGGTGGCCAGCAGGCTGACCAGGTGCCCGCCGGCCGAGTGCCCGGCCACCACGATCTTCGTCGGGTCGCCGCCGTGCGTGGCGATGGCGTCCACCGTCCAGGCGAACGCCTTGGCCACGTCCTCGACGTGGGCCGGGTGCCTCACCTTCGGCGACAGCCGGTAGTTCGGGCAGACCACCCCGATGCCCCGCTTGGCGAACGCCGTGCCGACCAGCTTGAAGAAGTCCTTGCTGCCGTGCTGCCAGGTGCCGCCGTGGACGAGGAACAGCACCGGGTAGCCCTTCGCCCCCTTCGGCACGTACACGTCCAGGACGTTCCGGTCCTTGACCGCGTCGGCGTCGGTGCGGTACTTGATGTCGGCGAGGACCGCGACCTCGTAAGTGGCCGGGGCGTCGGCGGCGGGCGCCACGCCGACGCCGGCGAACAGCAGTGCGAGCGAAACCGGGACGCGCATGGGGCACCTGTGGGGCGGAACGATTCCTGCGATAATAACACCTCCGACCCGCGCCGACTTACACCAAGGGCCTGAAAAATGCCGGATGTTCCCGCCACACCCCCGGCCGACCGGCCGCCGACCGTCGGCGAAATCGTCCGCTGGCTGGACCGCTTCGCCCCGCCCGCGCTGGCCGCCGAGTGGGACAACACCGGGCTACTGCTGGGCAACGCGGCCACACCCGTCACGCGGATTCTCACCTGCCTGACGATCACCCCGACGGTCGCCGCCGAGGCCGTGGACGCGGGGGTGCAACTGATCGTCACCCACCACCCGATCCTCTTCAAAGCCGTCAAGAAGCTGACCGGCCACACGCCCGACGGCCGGCTGCTTCTGCCACTCTTCGCGGCCGGGATCGCCGTCTACTCGCCGCACACGGCGTTCGACAACTGCGCCGGCGGGATCAACGACTCGCTCGCCGCCGCGTTCGGCCTGACCGGCGTGACGCCGTTGCGGTGGAAGGACTCCACGAAGGAGTGCAAGCTCGTCGTCTTCGTGCCGGATTCGGACTTGGCGCAGGTCTCCGAGGCGATCTTCGCGGCCGGCGGCGGGGTCATCGGCCAGTACGAGCAGTGTAGTTTCCGGCTGTCCGGGTCCGGTACGTTCTTCGGGACCGATGCCACGAACCCGGTCGTCGGGCAGAAAGGCCGGCGTGAAGACGTGGCCGAGTGGCGGCTGGAAGTCGTGGTGCCGGAGCATCTCGTCGAAGCCGTCGTCGCCGCGATGCGGTCGGTTCACAGCTACGAGGAACCGGCGTTCGACGTGTACCCGCTGCGACCGAAGCGGATCGGCGGCGAAGGGCGGATCGGCACACTTCCGGCGGCGGTCGGGCTGGATGCGTTCGCCACGACGGTGAAGGCCGCGTGCCGGGCTTCGACGGTGCAAGTGGTCGGCGCACCCGACAAGCCGATCCGCACCGTGGCGGTGGCGTGCGGCGCGGCCGGCGAATTCCTGACCGACGCCATCCGCCGGAAGGCCGATGCGTTCGTCACCGGCGAGGTGCGGTTCCACGACTGCCTGGCGGCGGAAGCGGCCGGCATCGCGCTGGTGCTGCCCGGCCACTACGCCACCGAGCAGCCGGCGGTCGAGGCGCTGGCGGCCAAGCTCGGCGAGGCGTTCCCCGCCGCGACCGTCACCGCGAGTGCGGCCGAGCAAGACCCGTTGCGAAACATTTGAGGTGGTTCTGACGGAGTCCCAAGTTCTTGAAAGTAACTATGCGCTCCGTTTTTGGGTTTGTCAAATGTCCACAGTGTATTTTTATCCAAACACTTTGCAACATTCGTACAGGTCGCGGGTTGCGGTGGGGCATTTTTTCGGAATGTTTCCGTACCCCCGCGAGACCGGGACATCAATCGGGCTGTGGGATGTGAAGTCGCTCTGCCGGGAGGCTTGCGGGCCGGTCGCAAGTCTCCCGGCGACGCCGAGAGTGGTTGTCGTCGCTGGGAGCTTGCGACCGGCCCAAAATACACACTTCCTCCGAACGCAACCTCGCAACAGAGCAGGACCGCCGTTCGGCGAGCGACACGTCACGAAAAGCTACTCGCGGCCGGTGTCGGATGTAGCGGATGGTTCGTCGTCTTGGTTGTCGCCCACCGCCCACACCTCGCTGTGCGCCCAACTCCGTTGCCGTAGCGCGCCGGGCACGAACACGACGACTCGGTCGATTGGGCGGGCGAAGACCGGCGACGGAATGGCGAATGGTCCTCGGCCAACCCGCCAAGCACACGACTGGGCCCGCTCGCCGTCGGGGCTGCGTACCTCCAACAGTTCGCCGGCCACCGGCTGGCGAGCGCCATCGACCGAGCAACCGGTGAGCATCACGCCGCCGCTCTCGGAGTAAGTGAACGCGACGTGGAACAGCAACTCCATCCGCTGCGCCCTCTGTGGCCGAAGAGATACTTCTCCCAATCCACGCTCATTGGAATCCTATCCGCCACCCGAAACCGCCGTCAAACGTTTTCGGTCGGGCCGTCATCCCGCACCGATGCACACTCAATTGCGGAACTCGGACTATAATTCCCGACATGTGGCCCAACACCGAAAATACCGACCGCCTGCTGGCCGACGCCGGGACCGGCACGCCGGCCGCCGTGGACGCCCTCTTGGGCGAATTCCGCGAGCCGCTCCGCCGCGTCATCGGCCTGCGGCTCGACCCCGTCCTCGCCCGCCGGGTGGACGCCTCCGACATCGTCCAGGACGTGCTGCTGGAGGCGAACCAGCGGCTGAAGGAATACCTGAAGAACCCGGTGATGCCGTTCCACCTGTGGCTCCGGCACCTGGCCCAGGACCGCATCATCGACACGCACCGCCGGCACCGGCTGGCGCAGCGGCGGAGCGTGGACCGCGAGCAGCCCATCGCCCGCCCGGCGTGGGCCGACGACGAGTCGAGCACCAACCTCGTGGCGCAGCTCATCGACAACGAGCGGACCCCGGCGTCCGCCGCGATCCAGGAGGAACTGGCCCGCCGGCTGACCGGGGCCATCGACGAACTGGGTGAGGACGACCGCGAAATCATCCTCATGCGGCACACCGAGCAGATGTCGAACCAGGACGTGGCGGCGAGCCTGGGGCTGACCGAAGCGGCGGCCAGCATGCGCTACCTGCGGGCGCTGCGGCGGCTGCGAATCGTGCTGGTTCCCGACGGCGGCCCACAACCGGAGTGAACCCGCGACGGTGCCGGCGGGTCACTCCTGGCGAGCCGCGAGTGACGGGCGGTCTATCCGAGCCGGAAGCGTGAGCGACGGTTCTTCACCAAGACCGTCGCTCACGCTTCCGGCTCGGACAAGGGCGGCGCAGCGGGATAGGATATTCGCCTTGAAGGGAACCCTTTCCGGCCATACTGTTTATCTTTCCGTCGGGACGACCATGCCGCCAGCGTAGCTCAGTTGGAAGAGCTACGGTTTTGTAAACCGTCGGTCGTGGGTTCGAGTCCCACCGCTGGCTTGCGAAACGGGGCCGGAGGACGACGCGCGGCGGGACACGGGTAGGTGGCAGAGTGGTCAATTGCACCAGGCTGTAAACCTGGCCTCTTCGGAGTTCGGGGGTTCGAATCCCTCCCTACCCACTTACACAGGGGAGTTTCGGGTTCCAAGTTTCGGAGTTTCAAGGCGGTGATCGATTCTCTCGAAACTCCGAACCTTGGAACCCGAAGCGGCTCCCGCGCGGGAGTAGCTCAACGGTAGAGCACTTGCCTTCCAAGCAAGATGTTGCGGGTTCAAATCCCGTCTCCCGTTCTGGCCGACGCCGGGGCGAAGTCGTATCACTCTCGGTCTGACGGAACGGCGGCGCGGGACGGCGAAACGGTCGATGGCACTGACTGCTGCTGTAGCTCAGCTGGTAGAGCACTTCCTTGGTAAGGAAGAGGTCATGGGTTCGATTCCCATCAGCAGCTCTCTCGGGTGGCGGGGCGTCCCCGCTTCTCACCGATGGCCGGTATTTGGCAACAACCCGGGCGCACCCAGAACTTCCCCCCACCTCCTGAAGCTACCGCGGAGAGTTACGATGGCTAAGGGCGAATTCAAACGGACCAAGCCCCACCTGAACGTGGGCACGATCGGCCACATCGACCACGGCAAGAGCACCCTGACGGCGGCCCTGGTCGCCCGCCAGGGGTTCAAGTTCGGCACCGCCGTGAAGAGCTACGCCGAGATCACCAAGGGCGGCACCGTCCGCGACGCCAACAAGACGGTGACCATCGCCGTCTCGCACGTCGAGTACGACAGCCCGGACCGGCACTACGCCCACATCGACTGTCCCGGCCACGCCGACTTCATCAAGAACATGATCACCGGCGCGGCCCAGATGGACGGGGCCATCCTGGTGGTGGCGGCCAACGACGGCCCGATGCCGCAGACCCGCGAACACGTGCTGCTGGCCAAGCAGGTGGGCGTGCCGAAGATCGTCGTCTACCTGAACAAGTGCGACACGGTGGACGACCCGGAACTGCTCGAACTGGTCGAGCTGGAAGTCCGCGAGTTGCTGAACAAGTACGAATTCCCCGGCGACGACACGCCGATCATCCGCGGCCAGTCGAAGGACGCCCTGGAGAACCCGGACAAGGACGGCCCGGGGTCGAAGTCCATCGACGAGCTGATCGCCGCCCTGGACAGCTTCATCCCCATCCCGCCGCGGGAAGAGGACAAGCCGTTCCTGATGTCGGTGGAGGACGTGTTCTCCATCGAGGGGCGGGGCACCGTGGCCACCGGCCGCGTCGAGCGGGGCACCGCCAAGGTGGGCGACAAGGTCGAGATCCTGGGCCTCCGCAAGGACAAGATCGAGACCACCATCACCGGCCTCGAGATGTTCCAGAAGACGCTCGAGAGCGCCATCGCCGGCGACAACGTGGGCGCGCTGCTGCGGGGCATCGACCGCAACGGCATCGAGCGGGGCCAGGTGATCGCCAAGCCGGGCAGCATCACTCCGCACACCAACTTCGAGGCCAGCATCTACGTGCTGAGCAAGGAGGAGGGCGGCCGGCACACCCCGTTCTTCAGCGGGTACAAGCCGCAGTTCTACTTCCGCACCACCGACGTGACCGGCAGCATCACCCTGCCCGAAGGCGTCGAGATGTGCATGCCCGGCGACAACGTGAAGGTGGTCGTCAACCTGATGGACGGCATGCCGGTCGCCATGGACGAAGGCCTCCGCTTCGCCATCCGCGAAGGCGGCCGCACCGTCGGCTCCGGCGTGGTGACGAAGATCCTCGCCGAGACCGTGGTCGCCCCGGCCGCGAAAGCCGCCCCGGCCAAGAAGTAACCGGAGCAGTGGTCCGTGGCCGGTCGTCAGTGTTCGGGGCGAGAAACGACACCGCCGGTGTCCGATCCTTTCCGACCACGGCTCACCGGCCACCGATTACTCCCACACAGGTGCGTAGCTCAACTGGCAGAGCAGCGGTCTCCAAAACCGCAGGTTGAAGGTTCAAGTCCTTCCGCACCTGCCTCCGACCCCGCCCGATTCCGACGCGGCGACCGCACGGTTCGCCGGCGGCGGGATCGGCCCGCCGAAACACTCTTTGGGCCGGAGAAGGCAAGGTATGTCCACCGCTGTTCCGCCGCCGGTCGCTCGCGTTTCCGTCCCGTTTTCCGCCCGCACCAGATTGGTGACGGCCAGCGTGTTCGGGGCGGTCGTCGTCTTGGGCGGCCTGTTCGTCGCCGGGTACTACGTCCCCACCCTCTGGGACACCTACGTCGCCCCCCTGCTCGGCAAGGGCACCGGGTTCCTGAACGTCGCCCTCCGCCTCGTCGCCCAGCTCGCCGCCGCCGGCGTCATCATCTGGACCGGCACCCGACTGGCCGGCGACAACCCGCCCAAAGGTTTGCGCGGCGGCATCTTCCTCGTCATCAGCGTCGCGTTCACCCTGTTCTTCGTCATCCGCGCGGTCGGGCTGAATTTCGAGACCTCGTCGGTCGGCCCGATGGTGACGGGCGGCGTCGGTCTCGTGCTGGTGTTCCTCGCCGGCCGCTTCCTGCTGAGCGACCGGGCCAATCGGTACATGATCGACCTGGAACACGCCGGCTGGTTCCACACGCACTCGTACAAGCACACGCAGGGCGTCGCCCTCCGCCGCTACACGCACGTCGGCGTGCTGGTGTTCGGCCTCAGCGGGGTGTGGGCGCTGATCGCCAACAACTCGATCCCCTTCGGCACGCTGGCCCTCCGCATCCCGTTCACCGGCGAGCCGGCCTTCCGGCTGCCGCTGCTGCCCGCCGCCGAGATGTCGCTGCCGCTGCTGATGGCGGCGGCGGTGTTCTGGTTCGGCTGGCGGCTGGTGAACGTGCCGGCCTTCGCCGACTTCCTGATCAACACCGAAGCCGAGATGAACAAGGTGTCGTGGTCCAGCAAGAAGCAGCTGTACCGAGACACCATCGTCGTCCTCGTCACGGTCGTCCTGCTCACCGTCTTCCTTCTGGCCATCGACCTGTTCTGGGGCTGGCTGCTCAGCCGCAACGTGGTCGGCGTGCTGCCGGCGAGCCAGGCGGCCACCGGCCCGGCCCAGACCCAAACCGACACCCCGCCGTGGTGACCCCCACGCCGAGGGGAGCAATCGCCATGACCGCTGAAGAACTCGACCCGACACCATCGGCCGATGCCCCGCCGCCGGACGAACCGGTCGCGGCGGCCGTCGCCGACGTGGATTCGGCCGACGCCCCGACCGCCGAAACGCCCGACGCCGGGCCGAGTCTGGAGCCGGCCGAACCCGCCGAGCCGGCCCCGCCGCCGAGCGCGCGGCGGTGGTACGTCATCAAGGTGGCCAGCAACCGCGAGGACTCGACCAAGCGGAACATCGAACGGCAGGTGAAGATCGAGGGGCTGGAGCACTTCTTCGGCGACATCGTCATCCCCTACGAGGAAGTGGTCGAGGTGAAAAAAGTCACCGACACGACCAAGAGCGGGGACAAGACGACGAAGACCAAGAAGGTCATCAAGAAGGTGAAGAAGTACCCCGGCTACGTCATGGCCGAGGTGGAGTGGAACGCCGAGGTGCAGTCGATGCTCCGCGGCGTGTCCGGCGTCAGCGACTTCGTCGGCGCGGTCGGTATCGGCAAGCCGCCGCCGCCCATGTCCGACGCCGACGTGCAGCGGATGATGGGCACGCACGGCGGCGGCGGGAGCGGGCCGGCGACCGAGGGCGGGAAGAAGAAGGAAGTGGTGAAGCTGAACTTCGAGAAGGGCGACAAGGTCCGCATCCGCGACGGCGCGTTCGCCAACTTCGAGGGCGTGGTGAAAGGGATCACCGAGCCGAAGGAGGCGGGCGAGACGCCCGTCGTCACCGTCGGCGTCCAGGTCCTCGGCCGCGAGACCAGCATCGAGATGGAGTTCTGGCAGGTGGACAAGCTGTAACAGAATCCTCGACCGGAATGCACCGCGGCCGCGCGGGGTGCCTTTT
>JAYTTN010000209.1:0-7505 GCA_043745295.1 Fimbriiglobus sp.
CCGGAGAGGGGGTGTTCAACGGGCCACCGCGGGCGCAGTTCCGCCGACGGAGTCCGGGCACCCGACGGGGTTCCACGGTCACGTTTCCGGCTCGAACACCCCCTCTCCATTTATGGGGAGGGGGCCGGGGAGTGGGGTCTCAAAACCGGATACCTACCCCTGACAGCCCCCCGTGGGGAGGTCGGTTCGAGCCGGTGGCTCGAACCGGGTGGGGGACAAACACACCAACTGCGTAACACCTAGCTGGGTTGGCAGTGTCCGGATTGGCAAGTCGATCGTGTGTAACCGTTCACGCCTGATCGGGTAGCAGTGACGGCTTCTGGCCGGCGACGGCGCGGACGAGGAAATCGAGGACGCCACGACCTTGTTGACGGCACGACGCCACCACCGTCAGCATCCGTTCGACGAGGTGACCGGGCTGGCCGCCGCGCGTCTTCCCCGACGGCGGCTCGGGCGGGGCCGGCTTCATGTGCGGGCCATCGCCCGACGGCGGCTTGAACGAGTTCGCCGAGTTCCGGTTCATCCGAGATACGGAAAACGCTCCGGCGAAGACCTTCGCGTCCGGCCTGAAGTGAACGCTCGAAAGTCGCAATCGAAACGAAATCCAATTGCCCGCCCGGCGTCGTTCCCCCTCACTTCTTCGCCGGCACTTCCTTCTCGATGGCGGCCAGGATCGCCTGGCGGTCGGCGTCGGACGGCTTGCCGTCCTCGAACGTCCACCGCTCGACCACCCGCAGGCGGTGGTAGAACACCACCGTCACGCTCTCCGCCTTGCCGTCGTCCAGCTTCCACGCCGCCGTCGCCTTCGACTTCTTCTCGGCCAGCCCGACCGGCACCACCCGCAGCTTCGACTGGTCGGCCATCGCCTTCGCCTCGTCCACGAACTTGTCGCGCGCCTTGTCGAACTGCAACTCGTCCGGCAGCACCAGGAACGACACCGTCGCCGCGAAGCTGGCCTCCTTGCGGTCCAGGGCCGCCTGGTCCAGGTCCTTCAGAAGTGCCACCAGCGGGTCGGCCGGGTCGGTCGGGATCTTCGGCGCGAACACCGCCACCATCGGGTTGAGGCCGTTCGCGCACACCAGACAGTGCGGCTTGTCGGTGCGGTTGCGGACGTCCTTGGCGTCGAACCGCTTGTCCCACACCAGGAAGGCGCGGAACGCCGACGGCACGTCCCCGCCCTTCATCGCGGCGGGGGCCTTGGCCGGCGGAACCGGGTCGGGTTGTTGCGCGGACACCGCCGCGACGGCGAACAGCACGAAGGTGGCGGCGCGGAGCATGGCGAGTCCTCGGAGGCGGTCGGGCGATTCCATTCTAGCCTGACGGCCGCGCGGCGATCCGTCAAGCCGGCAGCCGAAACGCCGGCCGGATGCGGCACGGGCCGGGCGGCGCAAGCGGCACAGTCAACGAGCCGACGCCCGGAGGGTTGGCCTCCGGGCGTCGGTCGAATCGGATTCGCGTCAGCCGATCAGTTCCCGAACCGCACCCGCCAGTAGTCGATGGGGGCCTGCTTGCGGCCGAGCCACCAGTGGCCGTCCTCCCACTCCAGCGTCACCTTCCGCCAGCCGAGCGGCACCTTCGGGAACGGGTAGAACGGCCCGATGAACGGGAAGGCGTTGTACGGGTACGCTTCCGGGTACGCCACGCGGGACACGTTGTTGTGCGGGGCGTAGGTCGGCCAGGCGTAGGGCGGCAGCGGCGGGGCCGAGCCGTCGTACCCGCCGGCCCCGCCGCCGGGACCGACCGGCACCGGGTCCGGGCCGTACCCGCCGGGGCCGGCTCCGCCGCCCGTCGCCATCGGGGCCGGCGGCATCCCGCTCGGGGCCGGAGTGGCCAGCGGGCCGACGCCCTGCGCCTGCTTGACGGCCGACACCTTCAGCCCGTCCCGCACCTGCTTGACGCTCGGCACGAACCGGACGACATCCAGGATGGCGGCCTTCTGCTTGTCGCCCTTCACGGTGCCGACCAGCGTGACGGTGCCGTTGGCGGTGAAGATCTGCACGTCCGACCCGGTCATGGCCGGGTTGCCGTCCAGCTTCTTGGCGATCTCGTCGGCGAGCGACTGGTTCATGACCATGTCGCCGGCGTCGGCCTTGGTGGGGGCGGCGGCGGCCGGGGCTTTCAATTTGAGCTTCGGCGGCTCTTGCGCCGACGCGCCGGCCATCACGCTGGCGGCGGTCAGGGCGGTGAGGATGCGAACTTTCACGGAAACCCTCCATGGTCCGGGTCGGTCGTCAGACATCGAACTACCGCTACAGTCGGACGGCGGGCGGCCGGGGCGGTAGCGCCGGCGGGCCTTCGGGCCGGCGAGCGGGGGAAACCGCGCGGCGCGACCGATACAGATTGCCGGAAGCGCCGGGAGTGACGGGCGGAGCTACTCCTCCTCGGCTTCGTCGCCCTCCGCGACGGCGGTCGCGCCGCTGCCGGCCCGCGATAGGTTCAGTTCCAGCAGCTCCACCAGCAGGTCGTCATCGCTCAGGCCGCGTGATGTCCTTCTTGTGCGTAGCGTTGGACGTGTCCCGCAATCACTTCAAGAAGTTCTTCCTCACTCCCGCTGGCAGGAACCGGCTGGGCCGCCGCGAAGAAGAAGGGCGGGAAGAAGTGACGGGCCTCGGCGCGGTTCCCACCGTCTGGCCGGCCGGCGACGGAATACCTATTTTTTCGTGACGCCTACCGGTTCCGCCTTCGGAGATTCGATGCCGTTCGCCCCGATCTCCGGCAGCGACACCTGTTGCGGGTTGTTCGGCGGGATGTTTTTCTGCGACATTTTCTTCCATCTCGGCCGCACGCCACCCCCGTACGCCGATCCACCGCCGGTTGTAGGGTCGGCGACCGGCGAGTCACCCCCGTCCGACCGCGACCCGGCGGCACGCCTCCATAACGTGACACACCCGCCCGGTTGGTCCCAGAAACGACAACACCCGCCGGCTACTGGCGGGTGTGAATTTTGGAACTATCTCGCCGGGGCGGCTGGGACGTAATCCCTGACCACTGCGAATTTTCGGCTGTTGCAGTAAAATCTGCGTTAAATCATTCAAAACCCCATTGCTGGCTTGGCGACAGGTATGCAATTACAATTTCCACCCACTACCCTAATCGACATGAGGGCAGTGAGACCAAAAAGGGATGGCAGTCATGTTTGAAAGTGAACTCCTCTTCGCCCGGTCGAGCTTCATTGAGGGAATGGCGCGTGTGGTGGACTGGTCGGGGTCGCTGAATCGGTACAACACGATGCCATCACCTGAGGAAGCGGATGCAGCGGCAATGGCGGCCGACTGGGCCGCGGTTGGTGAAGACCTTTACCGCGCCGTAGACTCTTACCGTGGGGAGACCATCACGGAGATTTCGCGTGTCGAGCAAAAGCGATAGAAGGAAGGCGGCTCAGGCCCGCGCGCAGACCAACCTCCCGGCGATTGTTCCCCCACAACACGTTCCCCTTCCCGACGGCCACGCGCCGGGGCCAAAGGGGTTTGTGTTATCCCAGGCCAGCACGTTCTCTGGCCCGTTGCCCCCGCCTGATCTTCTCAAGCAGTACGAAGAGGCGGTTCCGGGTGCGGGCGGGCGGATCATTGCGATGGCAGAGGCTCAGAGTGCACATCGACAGGACTTGGAACGATCTGTCATCACGGGGGATATCCTCAAGTCCCACAGAGGACTCTGGGCAGGGCTCGCCATCGCACTCAGTGCCATCGCCGGAGCGTGTTACGTTACGGTCAGCGGATGGCCGGCGGCCGGAATCGCGATCGGCGGGACACCCCTCATCGGCCTCGTGGCTCTCTTCGTCAAAGTCAGCGACAAGCGGAAGGAAGAGTTGGCCGAAAAGTCGGAGAAACAGAAGCGGAAGAAGTGAAGCCTTGTGATGTTCTCCCCCGCCGTCCCGCCGCTTCGACCCTGCCGGCCACGGGCTTGACCTGCCTTTGCTGCCACCTCGGCGGCCAGCACCGCATCGGCCCCGGCGGCGTAGCGGGCGCTCATGCCGGCGTGACTGTGGCCCAGCACCGCACGGACGTGTCCAGGCTGAACTTCTCCCGCAGTTCCGCGCCCACCAGATGCCGGAGCTGGAACGGCGACCACTACCCTATTCCAATCTTCATGCAAGCGGTCGCCACGGCCTGGCAGACGGCGGGGGTGAACCAGTCGCGGGTCGGGTCGGCCGTGGCCGGCTGTTCGAGGACGGCGCATAAGTCGAGGAAGTGTTCCCGGCCGGCGGCTCGCTCCTTCAGGTCGGCGGCCTGCCACTTGGCGATGGAACTGTTGTGGCGTTATCGGCATTCAGCGGCACCGTCTCGTTGTCGGGGTGCGAGTGGAGTGCGGACGCACCCCGAAAAAGAAATCGTCCGGCGCGGCGCAAACCTGCGGCGGCCGGGCGTTCGGTTGGCGTGACCCACCCGCCGCCATCAGCCGACGAAGGCCCCGTTCGCCGCCCAGTCGGACGAGCGGAACTGCTTCAGCACGGCGGGCGTGGCGGACCGCAGCGCCGACAGGCCGGAGAAGGCGCGGACGACGCCGTCCGAGTTCGGGCCGGGGCCGGTCAGGATGTCGGCGCGGCCGTCGCCGTCCACGTCGGCGGCGGCCACCCGCACGCCGCTCTGCCCACTCCCGTCGCCGGCCATGAAGCTGGCCACCTGGACGATGCGGCCGGCACTCAGCGCCGCCCCGTCGTACACCACCACGCGCGGCCCGCCGCCCTCGCCGGACCCGCAGATCAGGTCGCCCTTGCCGTCGCCGTCGATGTCGCCGACGGCCACATAGGCCCCGTTCGTCAGGGTGGACTCGAAGGCGTAGAAGTCGGGCACCAAGCGGGTCGGCGGCTGGAGGTTGCCGACGCTCCGCCCGTCGTAAATGGCGACGCGCGGGCCACCGCCCTCGCCGGCGGCGACCACCAAGTCGGCCTTGCCGTCGCCGTTGATGTCGCCGGCGGCCGGCCGCGCGCCGCCGCGGAAGTTCGCGTCGGCGATGCCCCAGAAGTCGGCCAGCACCTGGTTCGTGGTCAGGTCGATGACCTTCACGCGAGGCCCGCCGCCGGCCCCGGCCCCGACGATCAGTTCGTCCCGGCCGTCGCCGTTCACGTCCCCCGCCGCGACGTACACCCCGCCCTGGAAGTACCACTCGAAGGCCATGAAGTCGGCCATCAGGCGGCCGTCCTTGCCGCTGAACACCTTCACTTCCGGCTGGGCACCGGGGCCGGCCCCGACGGCGTAGTCGGCCGTCCCGTCGCCGTCGAAATCGCCCACCGCGACCCGGCTGCCGCCGGCGAAGTTGGCCCCCAGTTGGGACGAGTTGAACACCGGCTGGCCGTTCGCGTCGTACCCGTAGGCGGCCGGTGCGGCGGTCGGCCCGTTGCCGATGGCGAACCCGGCGGGCGGCGCGGCGCGGGTGCTTGTCGGCGGGGTGGCCTGGACCGGGGAGACACTGCCGCCGCCGGTCGCGGGAACGGGGGGCGTCGTCGGAACCGGCGCGGCGGTGCCGGTCCAGCCGATGTCGCGGAGCGCGGCGTAGTCGAGTTCGGTCATCCGCCGGCGGACGCCGGGGCGGACGGACGGCTGCATCGGGTCTTCCTGCCCGTGGTAGTTGGTCCCGGCCGCGAAGTGGTCGCTGTGCGCGCCCGCCTGCATCGGCACTGGCGACCCGTTCGCCGCCACCACGTTCGGCCCGGCGAACGCGCCGCTGCCGGTGTACCGCTCGAACGACGCATTGCCGAGGCCGAAGCCGAGGACGTGCATCAATTCGTGGGTGGCCACCGACTGGAAGTCGAACTGCGACGCATTCGGCGCGGCGTCGGCGAAGTTCCAATTCGTGCCGTTGCTGAACGCGATCATCCCGCCCCAACTGGCGAAGTCGGTGCCGGCGTCCACCCCGGCCTGTCCGCGCGTGCGGATGGTGCGGAGCCAGTCCGACGACCCCTGGGCCGAGTAAGCCCCGCTGGACGCCAGGCCGAGTTCCGATCCGCTCAGGCTTCCGCCGACGACGTAGACCACCAGATCGTTGGCATTGACCGTGGGGTTGTTGATCGTTACAAGTTGCCCCGTCAACCCGTTGATCGTACTCGCCGTCCAACTGTTCCCGCTGCTGGGCGTGATCGCGGCGAGGCCGTCCGGCAGCCGCGCGGAGACATCGGCGGCGGCCCGTTCCAGCGCGGCGCGGCGGTCCGGCGCGGCGAAGAAGCCGGACGTGTCGAGCGAGTAATCGAGGCGGATGCCGACGGTCGGGGTGCAGCGATCTTCCAGCGCTTCCATCCGAGGAGTGACTCGGAAGGCGGTGTTGGCAACAGGCATGTGTTTCCTGGCTCGCGAGAGATTGTGACGAATTGGCCGGGGGTGCCAAATGCGGCGAGTCGATGGGGAGTGAGTTCTATACCCACAAGTCGGTTTTTAAAAAAGCGGAATCTTGACGGCAGAATCGGAATCTTCCGCGCCTGTCCGAACTCTGGACGAATCGATTTAGTTTGCCAATCTTGCGGACGCAACTTTCCCTTCCCAGATGAGCGGTTTTAACACCAGCAGCCGATCGGCCTGTGTCGATTTTTCCGTCTTTGCGGCCGCTTCGAGAGTTTGCAGTTTCGTGTGGCGGCGGAACCTGGAGACATCCCGGCTTGCCGCGCGTTGACCGCTCCACCTCATTCTTCCAATTCCCCGCGAACTGCTACCCTGACTTCATGCCTCGTGTCATCGTCATCGGCGGCGGGCTGAGCGGGCTGGCCGCCGCGTACCGCATCCGCCAATCGTCGCCCGGCGTCGAACTGCTGCTCCTCGAAGGGCGGTCGCGCCTCGGCGGCAACGTCCGCACCGAAGTCCGCGACGGGTTCACCCTCGAACACGGGCCGAACGGGTTCCTCGACTCGAAGCCGGCCACCGTCCGCCTCTGCCGCGACCTCGGCCTCGGCGACCGGCTGCTGGCGGCCAGCGAAGGCAGCCGCACGAACCGGTACGTCTACGTCCGCGACCGACTCCACGCGCTGCCGGCGTCGCCGCTCGCGTTGCTGCGCACGCCCGTCCTCAGTTGGGCCGGCCGGCTGGCGATGCTGGCCGAGCCGTTCCGCCGGCGGCGGGGCGACGTGCCGGCGGACGAGTCGGTCGCCGCGTTCGCGCGGCGGCGGTTCGGCCGGGAGGCGGCGGACGTGTTCGTCGATGCGCTGGTCACGGGCATCCACGCCGGCGACCCGGAGACGCTGAGCGTCCGCGCCGCGTTCCCCCGTCTGCCGCTGTTCGAGAAGGAAGCCGGGAGCGTGCTGAAGGGCTTCGTCCGCGCGGCGAAGCAACGGCGCGTCGAAGCTGCGGCGCGGGGCGAAAAGTCGGGACCGACGCGGATGTGGTCGTTCGCCGGCGGGCTGCAAGAGTTGATCGACGCGCTGGCCGTATCGCTGGCCGGCGTCGTGCGGTGCGGCGCGAGCGTGACGGCCATTGAAAAGGTGGCGGACGGCTGGCGGGTGCGGGGCGGAAACGGGGGAACCTGGGACGCGGACACCGTGATCGACACCGCGCCGGCCCCCGCGCAGGCCGAACACCTCG
>JAYTTN010000210.1:0-2051 GCA_043745295.1 Fimbriiglobus sp.
CCACGCTCGAAATCAGCGTCGGATCGCTCGATTGCCCCGCGACGCTCAACGCCGCAACGGGCGTTTCCGCATCGCCAACGGTGAACGCCAGCGGCCCGACCGTGGCTCCGTTTGTGGTTTGATTCGTCACATCCGAAATCGTCGGCGGCGTGTTGCCGGGCTGAGCGAATGAAACCACGAACGTATCCGTTGCCGTCAGGTTGCCGCCATCGGTTACGATCAAAGTAATCGTCGTCGTGCCGAACTGCCCGGCCACCGGCGTCACGAACACCGTGCGATTGGCACCACTCCCGCCGAACGAGATATTCGCATTTGGTACCAGCGTGGTGTTCGACGAAGTCGCGGTCACGGCCAAACTCACCGCAGCGGTTTCCACATCGCCCACGGTAAAGGCGATTGGCCCCACTGCCGCGCCGGTGCTCGATTGATTGGCCACGTCCGAAATCGTCGGCGGCGTGTTGGGCGGAGGCTGGACTTCGAACGCCCCGATGTCCACAGTCGTGTTGGCGATCCGGGCGAACCCGGCCCCGCGCTGGTCGAACGTTGTCCCGGTCGGGATCGCGGCGTTCAGCCCGGCGTCGATCGCCGGGCTGAACGCCAGCAGGGTCATCGTCTGCGTGAACCCGCCGTTGTTCGCCAGCGCCCCGAGGTTCGGGTTGGCGAGCGTGAACGGGGACACCGTTCCGCCGGTGTTCGTCATCGCGACGGACACGATGTTCGGCCCGGTAGCATTGATCGTGGCGGTTCCGTTCACCTGGTTGTTGGCCACGTCCGACCCGACGGTGGTGTTGGCGAAGATGCTATTGGCGACATTCATCGTCGCGGTCTGGGTCGGGGTGACGGTCCCGACGTTCAGCGACAGGTTGTACACGGCCCCGCCGCCGGCCGCGTTCGCGCCCCCGCCAGTCCCAGCCGCTACAGTGTTCCCGGCGATGGTGACGTTGGTCAGGGTCAGGGTGCCGTTCAGGTTGAACACCCCGCCGCCGAACCCGCTTCCCACTTGGCCCCCCGACGTGTTCCCGCCCCGGGCGATGTTCGCGGCGATGGTCGAGTTGGCGAGGATGACGGCCCCGCCCTGGTTGAACACCGCCCCGCCAAGGCCCGCCCCGCCGCCGCTCCCGCCGGTGTTGCTGCCTCCGCCGAAGCCGCCGACGCCGTTGCTGGCGCCTCTGCCGCCGCCGCCGCCGAACCCGCCGAAGCCGTTGGTGGCACCACCGCCACCACCGCCACCGAAGCCGCCGTTTCCGTTGATGCTGCCGCCGCCGCCGCCGCCGCCGAAGCCGCCGCCGCCAGCCCCGCTGCCGCCGGCACCGCCGTTGGGGAGCCCGCCGTTGCCGTTGTCGTTGACGACGCTGACACCGGGGCCGCCGAGTCCACCGCCACCGGCGTTGCCGCCGCCGGCGCTGAAGCTGCCGCCGCCGCCGCCAACCGCCTGATTCGTAGTCAAGGTGCTGCCGGAGACGGTCAGCGTCCCCTGGTTGTAAACCGCCCCGCCCAGGCCGGCGGCCCCGCCCCCGCCGTTAACGTTGTCCCCGCCCGCCCCGCCCTGAGCTAGGCCGTTGGAGAGTGTCAGATTCCGCAGCGACAGGTTGCCGGCGGCCGTCACCTGGAACAGGCGGAAGGCCGTGGCCCCGGTCCGGGTGAGCGTCTCGCCCGTCCCTTGGATCGTAATCGGGCTGGTGACGACGAAGGCACTCGGCCCGGCCGGCTGCGGCACGGCCACGGTCATCGCCGCGAGGTTCGTGAAAGTCGAAAGGTTGACCATCCCGCCCGCTACCGCTGGGGCGAACACGATGGTGTCCATATCGGACGCGAGGTTGGCCTGGTCGATTGCGTCTCGCAGGCTGCCGGCCCCGTTGTCGAGCAGGCTGGTGACGGTGAAGTTCGTCGGCACGTCGCGACTTTCGAGGAGTTCGACGCCGAGAAACAGTTTGCGTTTCGATTGCCGCTTCTGAAGAGAGTGACGCATGGTGAACCTCGTAGATGGGAGAGAGGCAAGTCAATGGGCACCACATGCGATTACGATACGCGAACATTAGACGATGTACAAC
>JAYTTN010000211.1:0-7476 GCA_043745295.1 Fimbriiglobus sp.
GTGCGGCAATTGTTGTTGGCGAGCGGGGGGCGTCAGCCCCCTGTTGTGTTCAACATCCCCACGGAAACAGGGGGCTGACGCCCCCCGCTCGCCTGAACCAGCCAAAATCAATTGCCGCACCCTTCACCGAATTCTCACTTGACCGACACGGCCGGCGCGTGCGTAGCATACATACCGTCCTGGGGCACACCGTCAACGGGCACACCGTCAACGGGCACACCGTCCCCGGGCACACCGTCCCGGGGCACACCGTCCCGGGGCACACATGAAACTGAAGTTCCGCCCTCACTTCGAGCAACTCGACGCCCGCGACTTGCCCAGTGGCACGCCCATCGATCCGCCGCCGTTCACCTACGATCCCGCCCAACTCGACACCATGTTGACGGATGGCGAACTGACCACGGCCGAACTCGAAACACTCCTCGGCGTCGATCTGGACGGCAGCGACAGCCCGAACCCAGCCGACCCGCAACCGGCACCGCTCCCCGGCCAACCCGCCCCGCTGCCGCCGGTGGTGAAGCCGCCGTTCACGCCGGTGCCGCCGCTGACGGATCCGAGGGTGCTACTCTTCCCGCCGCCGAATCTGGACTTCTCCAAGGTGCAAGGCGGAATCGCGGGGAACGCCGCCGAGATCGTGGAGGCGTCGAATTTGAAACAGCAGCTCGGGGCCATCGACATCGGCCTGGAACGGATCCGGGATCAGGCCGGCCTGCTGGTACACCGCCGCGCCGACTTGATGACCCTGGAGCAGAGTTTGAAGAACAAAGTCGCGGACCTCACGGTCGTCGCGGCACAGGCGCAAGCCACGCTGGACAACTACACCGGCCAGGATCAGGGGGAACTCGGACGCCGCTTGGCGGCGCGCAACACCGCGAGCCAGAACCTGCTGAACGCCTGGGCGCTGCTGGCCGAAGTGACCAGACTCGTCGAGAACAGTCTGGCTCGTGGCCAGTATCTCACGGATAAGGCAGCGGAGATAACGGCCGTTCAGACGGCCATACAAGGTCGCCTCGACCGGATGAAGCTGAACCTGTTGGCCGGAAACCGCGCCGGTGCCCCACTCCAGTACACGCTCCCGACGTTCCCCATCGACTGGAACACGGCGGACTGGAGGGACGTGACGAAGCCGCTCACGGCCCTTCAGGCGACCGTCCCCGCCATGTGATGCCGTTCTCCTAGCACAACCGCAATAGGATCCAACCCATGCTGAACGTCTCGACGTTCTTCGTACTCGTTCTGAGCCAGGAACCGGTGCTCAAACTGCTGCCGTCGGATCGGACCCGCGTGCCTCCTCACGTCGCCGACCAGTTCACCCTCCAGGAATGGCAACAGTTGCCCGAAAGCTCTCTCTACATCCGGTGGTGGGAACACCGCCAGTTCGAGACGTGGGAGCGCCTCGAACGCGAAGATCGGCAGCACACCCGCGCGTTCAACGCCCGGATGCGGGCCTTCGGTCAGGAAGTGCCACCCGACCCGGTCGAACCGACGGAGCCGTTCTGGAAGCGCATCCAGCAGATTCAACTCAAGAAGGACCGCTGACTTCGGTGGTTCTTCGGAGACACTGACATGATGCTCACAATCGTAGTCACGACATGATACTCACAATCCTCATCGTGGCGGCCTTCGCCCACGAGCCGCTATTCGAAGTGCTGCCGGCGGATCGCGCGCAGGGGCCGACCACCGCTGGCGCGAAGTTCGAGGCGATCCGGGCCAAACAGGACGCCATCGCCGCTCGGTCGCGCGTCATCGATCAGAAGGTGGAGTACTTTCTGGGCATGTCCCCAGGACCCGACCGCGACATCTTCGCCAAGCAGTTGCTGAAGGAGATCGAAAAGGCGCGGGCGGACAACGAGAAGCTCGCCCCGGCGATCGAACTCCTGAAACAGGCCGTCCAGCCGAAACCGGCCCGCGACCGCTGACCGTCACTTCGCCGCGCCGACGGGCAGGGCGAAGGTGTGGAAGGTCTCCCGCTTGCCGCCGTCGGTGACGGTCAGGATGACCTGCGCCTCGGCGTCGGCGAAGTCTCGCAGGACCGTCCACGTCACCGCCCCGCCGGCCGCCGTCATGCCCGGCGGGCCGGTCTCCACCTTGATCACCGCCCTGCCCGTCTTCGACCACACGTCCGGCGCGAGCGCCCCGGAGGAGCACGTCCGGGACTGCGCCAGCCGGCTCATCGACCGCTTCGGGGCGACCGTCGAACACCGCTCCGTCCGCGAGGAACACGTCAGCTTCCCGCTGCCGAAGGAGCTGCGTGTTCTGGCGCGGCGGTGAGGGGCTTACTTCTCACTCTTCGTATCGTCGGCCGGGAGGACGACGCACGTCGGCAAAGCCTTGCGGAGTGCGGCCCGGCCAACAGTGGTGATCTCCGTGTTACTGAGTTCGAGAATTTCCAATCCGTCGAACGGCCGGAAAGTGTTCGATATCCGCATCGGACACATCGGTCCCGACCAAGCGCAAGGATCGCAGGCTCCGCAGTTTCGCCAGGGGCCTCAGCCCGGCGGCGGTGAGTCGCTGGTTCCCGCTCAGTTCGAGGTGCGTGAGGGCCTTCAACTCGGCGAGATGGATCATGCCTTCGTCCGAGATGTTCGCGGTGGAAAGGCGCAACTCCTCCAGGGTCCGAATCCCGGAGAGGACCTTCAGCCCGGCGTCGGTGATCGGCGCGCGGTTGATGTCGAGTCGCTTCAAAATGGGCAGATCGACGAGGTGCAGAAGGCCGTCGTCGGTCAGGTGAATTCGGCACAGGTCGAGTGATTCGAGCCGCTTCAGTTTGGCGACGTGTCGAAGCCCGTCGTCGGTGACGGTGCCCAGTTTGAATCGTTCGTTCCGGAGGCGCACCGTGGGGTCGTTCGAAAACGCAGTAAGGATCAGCCCGAGCCGCAATTCGCGGAGCCGCTCGAGCCGGCCGACGGAGGCCATGCCGTCGTCGGTGATCCGCGTATCGATGAGGCTCAGTGCTTCCAACGCGGTGAGGCGCGGCAGGACCGCCAGCCCCTCGTTGGTCACCGAACTGCCATTCAACCGGAGCCGCGTCAACCGTCCGCACGCGGTCAGCGACTCCAGCAACTCGTCGCCACTCTCACCGCGGCCGAGCCACACCTCGAAGATCGGTCGGCCGAGTTTGAAGATCGGGTTGCGCGTGACCGTACCGCCGGCCGCCAGCACCTTGGCCTCGATCGCGTCGTCGCCGGCCGGCGCGGGGATGCCGGTGACGAGAAGGGCGACGAACGCGAGCGGGAGTCTCATCGGGTTCCCCTGTGCGGTGGTCCGGCGATTCCCGTCACTTGGCGGCGGGGAGGAGGACGAACATCACTTCCGTGTTCTGGGGCAGACCCGCAAGCGGTTTGAAATCCTTGCTGAGCGTCACGGTCTGACCGCTCGCGACCGCGTCCTCGTCAGCGGCGACTGCGAACTCGGCGGCGACGAGAGCGAGGCCGAAGGCGATGGCGAGCGCATGGGGGCCACGGTGGGGCGAGGCCAGTCTCACTTCTTCGCGGGCAGCACCGTCAAGATGACTGGGTTGCTGACCGTTCCGAAGCGATCATCTTTTTGCTGTTTCCAGACGGCGGTGATCATGTACGCGCCGGGGATGAGCGGCGTGAAGCGGATCGCCCGCCCTTTCGTCACGAGGTTCTCGTCGAACGAGATCCCTTTCCACGAGGTGATCCAGAACGTGTCCAGGGGCTTCGTGAAGACATTGTCCTCGTGAAAATACTTGCCTTCGAAGTATTTGGGGGCGTGTTCGAGACGGATCGGTGAGATGGGAACGTATTCCTCCGGCGAGAAGACCCGGACCCGTTCCGCCTTCTCGTCGAACGCTCCGATCCGGAGGACTTCGTGACGGAAACCGACCACGGTGGTCTTCACCCCGCGCGGCATGGATTCGGTCAGGGTGACCTCCTCGCCGACCGTCGTCCGATCCGCGCTCAGTTGGGCCGTGATCGCCATGTCGCGACCGACCGGCGGTTTCGGGTCGGCCGCTTCGACTTGGCCGAGCGTTGCGACGAGTACGACAGCCACCAGATGAGTTCGATATGTCATAAGTTCCACCCCATTTGCAGGCTCGCCGTATCCATGTACCGCTTGTATTTGGCCGCCCAGTCCGCTTGACCCACGGCGTTTTCACTATGATTCGACGCCGTGTCGTAGGCCGCCTGCGCCCACTGGTCCAGCCGAGTGTATCGCACCATCCAGGCCTCCGCCAACTCTTGCTCCTCGGGCTCCATGGCCGCGCTCGCTGGGATGACCAGCATGTTGTCCGTCGGTTTTTCGGGAGACGCGAACGTGAATCTCACGGTCATAGCCATCAACAGTGGCACGAAACGATCCGTCGCTTTTCGTGCGGCGTACTCCGCGATCTGGAGGTGTAACTTCTCGTGCGCGAACAGTTCGTCGGTCATGTCTTGGCCGACAAGTAGGCCGGAAGCAGCTTGATTGAAGACTGCGAGAAATGCCACTGGGGACGTGTACACGGCGATTTTCGCGTCGTAGGTATAGATCCCACCGGCATTGGCGACTTGGGTGAATGTGAACGTTCGCCTCCCCGGCTCGAACTTGCGGGTGTAGGAGACCCACGCATGGCCGTCCCTTGCCGCCGGCGGTGCGGCGTTTCGAGTCTCGAAGTGATCTGGAGTCAGTGTCGCCGATGTTGGCGGAGCCTTCGCCTGGACTTGGCACAGGAACACGGAGTCCGTCGGGTCGAGGGTGTACGGCGGCGGGATGCCGGGGATGGGCGGGAGGACTTCGATCTTCACCTGCCGGACCGTGCCCGTGTTCGCGAGGCTCAGCGTACTGTCGAACGAGGTCTGGCCGGGCGCGAAGGTCGTGGTCAGCGTCTGCGACGACACTTCGTTCGTGAAACCTGCGCCGTCCGAGACCGTGATCCGATTCGACACGTCGGTACTCGACGCGGCGGACTCCCCCACCCAGTGCAGGGTGAAGGGGATCGTCGCCGTCGGAAGGACCGCGTCGGGGACGACCGTACTGGGACCGGTGACGGTCACGAGCGGTTGTTCGTGGACGGTCACGGTCACGAGGGCGGTGGCCTGTCCGCCGAAGTGGTCATCGACGGTGTAACTGAACGAGTCCGTCCCACTGAAGCCGGCGTTCGGCGTGTAGATGACCGAAGCGCCATCGGCCGCGATGGCCACGGTCCCGTGAATGGTCGCGCCGTTCACCCCGGCGGACACCACGGCCAGAGTGCCCCCATACGTGTCGTGATCGTTGGCGAGAGCCGCGACGGTGACGGGCGTGTTGAGACTGGTGGAAGCGAAGTCGTTGGCAGCCGTCGGAGCCGAGTTCGGCGGCGCGGTTCCGTCCCCCACCGAGACGGTCCAGAAGAAGTCGTTGTAGTCCCAGTCGGAGACGGCCGGGGCGGCGGTCAGGTCTTCCAGGTACACCTTCCACACGCTCGACGCGACCGTCGGCGTGACTGCGAACGCCACGTGGTTCGAGGTCGATGGCGAGGACGTGCCTTCGGTGAAGGTGTAGCTCGCCGGCGGCAGGCTGACGGCCGACAGGTTCACCACCACGCCGCCCGTCAGCGCGGTGCGGATCGCATCGGAGGCACTCGCGGCGTAGACGAGACCGGTGCCGCTGTTGGTCGAATCGAAGGCCGGATTGACGTGCAGGTTCCCGGACGTGATGCTGGCGGCGGTGTTGCCCACGGTCCCCTGCGGCGCGCTGTCGAGGTGGACGGTGTACCACGCGGTAGGCACGTCGCGGCTCTCCAGGGCGGTGAACGACAACCGATGACGGTTACGCAGAACGGGGGGGGGTGTTCGGGTTGTGCCGGCCGAGCCAAGAGAAGAGCCGCATGGTCGATCCTCGAACCGGGTTGTGTTAACTTAAAGTATTTGAACCGATCACCGGACGACTTACAAGCACCGTTCTGCTTTTTTCAGATATTGATGCAATCATTTCAAGCGAGGCCCGGCTGGCAACGACCACGTCGGCTGAGTCCGATTCCTATTTGGGAGCCTTCTTCTTGCCGAGTTACCCGGCGTCGGCGAGAGGTTCCTCGACCGCACCGGACAGCGCCGGCGTGGCAGGTCCACACGAACGACCGGCAACGAGGCGTCGAGTGGCAGTTCCGGATCGAGGATGCACGGGTCAAGTCGAAGTCGCTCGATCCCAAATTGGTTCCGTGACAAAGCGCCAGGCGGCTCGCCCCTTGCTGGCGCGGCGGGCTAATAAGACCGAACGAACCCGACCAACCTCACCGGCGTCACCCCTCGGCGTCGGCGAACAGCAGCTCCTCGGCGATGGCCCAGCGGTCGGGGGTGTCGAGGGCGTCGGCGGCGATCAGCGCCTTCATCCGGGCGACGAGTTCCCAGCGGATGCCGTCCCCGTCGGGGAGGACGGCGGTCGGTTCGCTCGGCGGTGGCAGGGTGGGGGCAATCACGGTGGTGCGGGCGTCTCGGCGAGTCGGGGCGGGCGGGCGGCGGAAGGTGCGGTGAGTGGGAGAACGCATCGGGTGTCATCTCCCCGCGAAGTCGGCCGATAGTCGGCCGGTCGCGGTCGGGGGAGGGGTCACGGCGGAGGTCGAATCCTGACCCGCCGGCCGGGAGTGCTAAAGCACTTGTCCACCCGACAACCGTATTGTACCCGACTACCTGTCGGCCCAACTCAAACTCGTGAAAAATTTACCGAATTCCACGCAAGTCAAATCATGGCAACGACTTCCGAAAAGTCTATTGCCGTCCCGTGGTGTCATTCATCGGATCGTTTGGCGACGCACTTTACCCGGTTTCCCCATTTCCTCGGTCGCCCGTCTCTTTCGCTCGCGCTGCGTTGGCGGCCATGTGCGCCAACCGGGTCGGGGTCGGGTGACGGAACCCGCCGAGCGTGGCCGTCACCAGCTTCACCGCGCCGGCGATGTCGGCCCGGTGCCCCGGCGACACGTACACCGGACGGACGTTCGTCGCCGACCGGACCACCGCGCCGACCGGTGCGCCGTCGAGCGTCAGCGGCGCGTGATCGCCCGCCGCCGGGCCGACCTCCGGGTGTTCCCCGCACAGCCACGTCTTCGCGCAGCCGACCGTGGGGATGTCCAGCCACAGCCCGAGGTGGCAGGCCGAACCGAACCGTCGCGGGTGAGCGATGCCCTGTGCGTCCAACAGTACGACATCCGGCAGACTGCGTAAGCTGGCGAGCGCCGATAAAAGCGGGGGACACTCACGGAACGACAGCAAGCCCGGAATATACGGGAACGTCACTTCCTCGCGCACAACCACCCGCTCGACCTCGACGAGGCCGGGGAAGCTCAGCACGACGACGGCCGCCCACGCCGCGCTGGACGCGGTGTCGTAGGCGATGTCGCACCCGGCGAGGGTGGCGACCGGCCCGAGCGGCGTCGTGGTATCGACGAGCGGCGCGAGCCGCCGCTGCACCGAGACGGCTTCGGCTTCGCTCAGGTTCCAGTCGTGGAGTGGGAGCATGGTGACACGTCTTCCCATCGTCGCCGGGAGCGTGCGACCG
>JAYTTN010000212.1:0-7462 GCA_043745295.1 Fimbriiglobus sp.
GCAGCTTCCGCGTCTCCGGCCCGACGGAGAACTCGATGTCGTCGATCCGCGTCACCGGCACGATGCCGGCGTTGCTGTTGGTGACGAACGCCTCGAACAGCTGGCCCACCGCCGCGCGGGGGATGACCGCCTCGCGGATCGGACCGGGCGCGTTCTCCATCAGGTGCCGGCGGACGGTGCCGGGCAGGAACCCGCCGTCCGTTTTCGGCGTGATCCAGCCGTCCTTGCTGAAGAAGAAGACGTTCGCGTGAACGGCCTCCATGACGTTGCCGTCGGCGTCCAGCATGAGCGCCGAGTCGAACCCGGCGTCGTGCGCCTGCTGCGTGATGGCCAGGCGACTGGCGTACTGGAAGGTCTTCAGCGTCAAGTGAGATAGTCCCTTCGCCACCGGGGTGTACGCCGACTTCAGCGTGACGGCCGGGGCGACCAGCGGCAGGGCGGCGGAGGTCATCCAGACCATCCCGGCGTGCCCCGGCCGGCCGGCGGTCGCGTTCACGCGGATCACCACGTCCTGGTACGTCATCGACCGGACGTACTCCGTGATCTGCTCGGCCGTCGGGATACGTTCCGGCGCGAGGTCAATGTGCAGGATTCGCGCGGACTCCACCAGCCGTTCGACGTGCAGCGGCCAGAGCCACGGCGCGCCGTCCACGGTGCGAGTGGACTCCCACAGCCCCCGGCCGAAGAGCAACCCCTCGTCGGCGGGGTCGAGGTGGAACTGGTCGAAACTGAGGATCGTGCCGTCCACCCACATCCGGCAGACCACGGCGACGAACTCGCGGAGGACATCCGCCGGCAGGTCGTCGGGCACGGTCAGCCCGCGATCCGCGAGGAGTGCTTTCGGGTCGGCGGCGATGCGGGCCTTCAGCGCGGGCGAGGCCCACGGGAACGAGTCGGGCGACATGGGCGGAACTCCGGGTCTTGTGGCAGGCGAAATCCTTGGCTGGGGTTTTCCACCTCTCCCCGCTGGGGAGAGGTGGGTTGCGAAGCAACCGGGTGAGGGGTTTCTTTTGCCGAGCAGACCCCTCACCCGGCTCGATTTCGTCTCGCCGACCTCTCCCCAGCGGGGAGAGGTGGAAGACGACAGCACCCCACCCCGCAACACACCGAACGTATCACTCCTCGAACGTCTCGCGGAAGCCCTTCAGCGCCTCGGCGAGGATCGGCTTGAGTTTCTTGGGGTCGAATTCGTCGCCGGTGACGAACCGCAGTTTCACGAGGTCGCACCCCTCCTGCCGGTCGCCTTCGACCACGGCGTCGCGGCCGACGCCCTCGAACCGCGCGGCGTTGAACTGCCCCGGCTTCGCCACCAGCCAGACTTCCACCGCCACCGCCTCTTTCGTTTTGATCCGCACCCAGAACCGGCCGATCTTCGGCACGCGGACCGTGATCGCGTCGCGCGTGCCCCAGTTCACTTCAAGTTTCGGCTCGACTTCCTTCAGCAGTTTCAGCAGCTTCGGCAGCAGCGTGCGGTCCCACTTCACCCCCTTGCCAGGCGGGAACCCCTTCTCGCCGAGGTGCCACTTCTCGCCGTCCTGCTTCCACGGCATCGCTGCTTCCACGCCGGTGCTGCCGCCGTCGGTCATCGTCTGGAACGACTCCACGGCCTGTTTGAGGAACTCCCGCACCTGCGGGAGTTCCGCCTCTTCCTTCTTCACCAGCGTAACGACGACCTCCTGCACCGGCCCGCGCGGGTTGTTCACCTCCACCCGGTGGTCGCGCGAATACCCCTCGTGGCCGGGGTAATCCGACAGCGGGCGCAACGCCAAGGCCACCTTCAGTGTGTCTTGCTTGAAGGTGTTGCGCTTCACCCGGAACACCAGCTTGAGATACGCCTCGTGCCCGGTCATGGCGTGCAGGAACCAGCCGAGGGACTTCTTCTCCGGCACGATCTCGACGATGCCGCGGTGCGTCCAGTTCGTCTCCGCGAAATCGCCGAGCGATTCCACCAACTCGACGACCGACGCCAGCGCCGCCCCGTCCCACTTGCACGCGGTGCCCTTCGTAGTGATGCGGTCGTGCGTGTGCCACTTCGGGCCGTCCAATTCCCACGGCAGCTTGGCGTCCTTGCCGACTTCGGTGATGTCCATGTCGCCGAGCTTTTCGGCCAGCGCCTTCTTGGCGTCGTAGCGTTCCCGCGCCACGAACGGCCCGGCGGCGAGCGTGCCGGCGAGAATGCGGCCGGTATGCGATTCCTCGACCTCCGCCACCGCCTCCGGCGGGCCGGCGGCGACCACTTGGCCGCCGTGGATGCCGGCGTCCGGCCCCATGTCGATGACCCAGTCGGCCGTCTTGATGACATCCAGGTTGTGTTCGACCACCAGCACCGTATTGCCGAGGTCGGACAGGCGGTGCAGCACCTCCAGCAGCTTCCGCACGTCGTCGAAGTGGAGGCCGGTCGTCGGTTCGTCCAGCAAATACAGCGTCTTGCCGGTGCTGGGCCGGGCCAACTCCGCCGCCAGCTTGACCCGCTGCGCCTCGCCGCCGCTCATGGTCGGGGCCGGCTGGCCGAGTTGCATGTATCCCAACCCCACATCCGACAGGGTTTGCAGGATGACGCGAATCTTGGGAATGTTGCCAAATAGCTCCAGCGCGGCATCGATCCGCATGTTCAACACGTCGGTGATCGTGTGCCCGTGATACTGCACCAGCAGCGTTTCCGGGTTGTACCGCTTGCCGTGGCAGGTGTCGCACTCGACCCACACGTCCGGCAGGAAGTGCATCTCGATCTTCTTCTGCCCGTTGCCCTCGCACGCCTCGCACCGGCCGCCCTTCTGGTTGAAGCTGAACCGCCGCGGGTGGTAGCCGCGAACCTTGGACTCCGGCAACCGGCTGAACAGCTCGCGGATCAGGTCGAACACGCCGGTGTACGTCGCCGGGTTGGACGACGGCGAGTTGCCGAGCGGATCTTGATCCACGTTGATGACCTTATCGATCTGCTCCAGGCCGACGATATCATCGTGCGCCGCGCCGGCCGTCTTGGCGCGGTTCAGCCGCCGCGCCAGGGTATTATACAGCACCTCGTTCACGAGCGACGACTTGCCCGACCCGCTGACGCCGGTGACGGCCACGAAACAGCCGAGCGGAATCTTGACATCGATGTTGCGCAGGTTGTGCTGCCGCGCGCCGACCACTTGCAGGCACGACGTGGCGTCCGTCACCGCGCGGCGGTTCGTCGGAACCGGGATCGCCAGTTTGCCGCTCAGGTATTGCCCGGTCAAGGATTCTTTCGCCTTCAAGACTTTCGCCGGCGGGCCGAACGCCGTGATCTCGCCGCCGCGATCCCCGGCACCGGGGCCGAAGTCGAACAGGCAGTCCGCGCTGGCGATCACCTCGCGGTCGTGTTCGACGAGGATGAGCGTGTTGCCGAGGTCGCGGAGGTGGAACAGCGCCTTCAACAGCCGGGCATTGTCGCGCGGGTGCAACCCGATGGTCGGCTCGTCCAGCACATATAGCACCCCCGTCAGGCCGGAGCCGATCTGCGACGCCAGCCGGATGCGCTGCGCCTCGCCGCCGCTCAGCGTCGGGCCGGTGCGGTCCAGGCTGAGGTAATCCAGCCCGACATCGACGAGGAACGTGACGCGGTTGACGACCTCGCGCAACACTTCGCCGATCACCTGTTGATCGCGGGCATCCAGCTTCACCGCCTGCATCCGCTTCAGCAACTCGCCGAGCGGGGCGGCGCACAGTTGCAGCAGCGTCGAATCGCGGAACCGGGTGGCGGCAGCGTCGGCCCGGAGCCGCGCGCCGTGACAGTTATTGCACGGCACCTCGTCGACGATGTGTTGCAGCTTGAAGCGGTAGATCCAGCTCACCCGCGACGCCTCGTCCACGGCCGGGAACAGGCCCTTGTACTGGAACTTCGGGCGAACCCCGCCCGCAAGGGCGGGGGTGGTTTGCTTCTTGCCCCCGCCCTTGCGGGCGAGGTTCGCCTGGACACCGCCCATCGTCAGCCACGCCTCCCCTGTGCCTTGCAACACGGCTCGCTGGTGGGCCGGGTCCAGGTCTTTCCACGCCGTGTCCAGGTCGAAGCCGACGTGTACGGCGATGGCCGCCGCACACGGTGCCCACGGCGAACCGGCGGCGCAGTCCGGCCAGGCGGTGATGGCCCCGTCGCGGACGCTGGCGTCCGGGTCGCCGATCAGCAGGTTGACGTTCGCCCCCTTCTGGACGCCCAACCCCTCACACGTCGGGCACCAGCCCAGCGGGCTGTTGAACGAGTAGTTGTGCGGGTTCAACAGTTCGTAACTGCGGCCGCAACTGTCGCAGGCCAGGTGTTGCGAGAAGCGCTCCACCTTCCACTTGGTTTCGTCGATATCCAGATTCACATACGCCAGATGCATGACGCCGTTGCCGAGGCTCAGCGCCTGCTCCACGGCCTCGCCGATGCGGCCGCGCGTGTTCGGCTTCACCACGTTGCGGTCGATGACCACTTCCACCTTGTGCTTGCGGCGGTGGTCGATGACCGGCGGCTCGTCCAGACTGTACGACTTGCCGTCCACCCGCATCCGGCTGAACCCGGCGCGGCGGATTTCGTCCCACACGTCCTCGTACTTCTCCTGCCCCTTGCGCTCCAGCGGGGCCATGATGTAGACCTTCGTGCCCTCGGCCAACCCGGTAATCTTCTCGACGATCTCATCCGTCGTCTGCGTGCCGATGGGCAGGTCGCACTTCGGGCAGTACTGCTGCCCCAACCGGGCGTACAGCACGCGCAGGTAGTCGTACACCTCGGTGATGGTGCCCACGGTGCTGCGCGGCGATTTACTCGTCGTCTTCTGCTCGATGGCGATGGCCGGACTCAATCCGGAGATGTGTTCGACGCGCGGCTTCTGCACCTGTCCCAGGAACTGGCGGGCGTAGCTGCTCAGGCTCTCGACGTACCGCCGCTGCCCCTCGGCGTAGATGGTGTCCATCGCCAGCGACGACTTGCCCGACCCCGACGGCCCGCTGAACACCGACATCTTGTCGCGCGGGATGCTGGCGTTCACCGACTTCAAGTTATGCTGGCTCGCGCCTTCCACTTCCAGGTGCGTGAACTGCCGCACGCCCGTCTTGACAGGCGCAGCGGCTTTCGCCTTCCCCTTCTTCGCCGGCACGATGGCCGTGGGCTTCAACACCGGCTTCAGCGCCGCCGACGTGAACGACGTGGGGTGCGCGGCGACCTGCTCCGGGGTGCCGACGCACACCACCTCGCCGCCGCCGCCGCCGCCCTCCGGCCCCATGTCGATGATCCAGTCGGCCGTCTTCATCACGTCCAGGTTGTGTTCGATGACGACGACCGTGTTGCCCTGCTCGACGAAGTTGTGCAGCACTTCCAGCAACTTGCGGATGTCCTCGAAGTGCAACCCCGTCGTCGGCTCGTCCAGGATGTAGAGCGTCTTGCCGGTCCCCTTGCGGCACAGCTCCTTCGCCAGTTTGACCCGCTGCGCCTCGCCGCCGCTCAGCGTCGGCGACGGCTGGCCGAGCTTGATGTAGTCTAGCCCCACGTCGTGCAGGGTGCGCAGCATGTCGTGAATCTTGGCCATGTTCTCGAAGTGCGTCACGGCCGCGCCGACCTCCAAATCGAGAACGTCGTGGATGCTCTTGCCGCGATACTTCACTTGAAGGGTTTCGCGGTTGAACCGCCGGCCGTCGCAGATCGGGCACGTCACCCACACGTCGGCCAGGAAGTCCATCTCCAGCTTGTTCGCGCCGTTCCCCTCGCACGCCTCGCACCGCCCGCCGTCGCGGTTGAAGCTGAACCGCCCGGCGTCATACCCGCGCAGCTTGGCCTCGCTCATCTGCGCGTACAGTTGTCGAATTTCATCCCACACTTTGATGTAAGTGGCGGGGTTGCTGCGCGGCGTGCGGCCGATGGGCGTCTGGTCGATGTCGATGACTTTGTCGATCAACTCCACGCCCTTGATCGCGTCGTGCGCGCCGATGTCGTGTTGCGACTCCTCGGTTTCGTCGGCGTCCTTGTCGCCGTTCTTGACGCCGTTCTGAACCGCGTACAGCGCCTCCATCAGCACGTCGTTAATCAGGCTACTCTTGCCCGACCCGCTGACCCCCGTGACGACGACAAACTTGCCGAGCGGGATGTCCACCGTCACGTTCTTCAGGTTGTTGTGCCGCGCGCCGACGACGCGGATCGCCTTGCCGGAGCCGGGGCGGCGCTTCGCCGGAATCGGGATGCTCTTCGCGCCGGTCAGGTACTGTCCCGTCGGGCTGTTCGGATTCGCCAGGACTTCGGCCGGGGTGCCCGCCGCGACGATCTCGCCGCCGCGCACGCCCGGTCCCGGCCCGAAGTCCACGAGGTAGTCCGCCGCCCGCATGGTGTCTTCGTCGTGTTCGACGACCAACACGGTGTTGCCCATGTCGCGCAGGCGCAAGATGCTGTTCAGAAGTCGCGCGTTATCGCGCGGGTGCAAACCAATACTTGGCTCGTCCAGGATATACAGCACGCCGACCAGCCCGGAGCCGATCTGCCCGGCCAGGCGGATGCGCTGTGCCTCCCCGCCACTCAACGTCGGCGCGCTGCGATCCAGGCTGAGGTAGTGCAATCCCACATTTAGCAGGAAGCCGAGGCGGGCGCGGATCTCCTTCAGCAGCTCGCCGGCGATCTGCTTCTGAACGGGTGTCAGCGTCGTCTCGAGCGTGTCGAACCACGGCACGAGGTCGCCGAGCGGCATCGCCCCGACCTCCACCAGCGACCTGCCCCCGACGCGAACCGCCCGCGCCTGCGGGTTCAGCCGCTGGCCGCCGCACGCCGCGCACTTCACCACCCGCATGTACTTCTCGAGTTGCATCCGCTTCGGCCCGGCCGTCGTCTTCTTGAACTGGGCCATGAGCTGCGGGACGACGCCCTCCCACTTGCCGCCGTGCTTCCAGATTTTGCCGAACTTCTGCTTCCACTCCCACACGATGTGCGCGTCGCCGCTGCCGTGGAGGAGCCACTGACGATGCTGCGGCGGCAGCGCCTTCCACGGCATCTTCAGGTCGATGCCGAGCGACTTCGCCATGCCCTCGAAGATGTGCCGCCGCCACTTGCCCATGCCCTTCAAACTGCCGACGACCGGGATGCCGCCGTCGTGGAAACTCGCCCCGTCGTCCGGGACGAGCTGCGCCAGGTCGAACCCGTACACGCTGCCGAGGCCGTCGCACGTCGGGCACATGCCCTGCGGACTGTTGAAGCTGAACAGTTGCGGCGACGGCGGCTCGTAGCTGATGTCGCAGTGCGTGCAGGCGTAGTGCGCCGACAACAGGATGTCTTGAGGCGCTTCCTCCGCTTCCACCGAGATGATGAGGTTCCCTTCCGCAAGCCCCAGCGCCTGTTCCACCGCCTCGGCAACGCGAACCCGTGCGGTCCCGTCGCCGCCGCGGTGCACCAGCCGATCGACGACGATCTCGATGGTGTGCTTCTTCTTCTTGTCGAGCTCCCCGGCCTCCTCGAGGGGCTTCACGGTGCCGTTGATGCGGGCGC
>JAYTTN010000213.1:0-7439 GCA_043745295.1 Fimbriiglobus sp.
GATGCGCGAGTTGATCGACGTGTTGCGGACCAACGTCGGGCTGGCCATCCGGCGGAAGTAATGCAGCGTTACGGGAACTCGACTTGAGAACGCGGATACGTTGTCGATTGGGAATACTCCACCGCGGAGCGGTGATTGCCGGTAGCCAGGGGTGACAGGCGAGCGCAGCTCGTGGAACCCCTGGAACCCCAGGCGAAAAGAATGAAAGTCCCGGAGGGACGACGGTCTCGCCTCCCGTCGTCCCTCCGGGACTCCTCGAGATCCTCCGACGCATGCCAGGGGTTTCGCGAGCTGCGCTCGCTGTCACCCCTGGCTACACGCAACCGCACCTCCGGTGCAAAGATGCGATATCGACTCCTTCACGCGACCATCGTTTCTGATCCGCCAGGTCGGTCCACCTAACCAATCGCGGAGGGCGAACCAATGACCGAATGGCCGTTCGGTGACCCGGCAAACGTGGCCTCGCTGACAGTGCGTCAAGTGACGCATGGCGGACAACCGATTCTGCTCGTGGCACACGATGCGAGTGACGGGATGTGGCAGTTTCTCACGGGCGGCCCGTTGCGAATGGCCGACGCGATGATCGTCAGCCTTCGGCATGTATTCAACCTCGACCCGACCGTTGGCGAATTGGCAGACTTGCCGCTGGGCTGGACGGCAGAGCGGCCGGCGGTTGGTCAACCTTGGCGGCGGTCGGCGTGAGAGGTCTTCCACCCTCACACCATGCCCCACCAGCGGCGGAGGCCCCACTCCAGGCCCAGCAGGACGGCGAACGCCACCAGCCACGTCGGCAGGAAGCGGTGGTCCCACTTCGGCTCCCAACTCGGCAGGTAGCGGGGCTTCGGCTTCACGGCCGCGAGCGGCTGGCCCTTCAGTTCCTTCAAGTAGCCGGCGAGGTCGTCCAGCCGGTACGCCCGACCGCCGCCGCTGGCGGCCAGCTTCTCCAGGAACTCCGGGTCGGCGGCGGTGCGGACCATCTCCTCGCTCACCTCGGCGTAGCTCAGGAACTTGGCCGACGCCTCGCCCGTCGCCTCCTTACCGTCGGTCGTCTTGCCGGACGCGACCAGCTTCACCGTGTACTCGCCGGGGCCGGTCGGCAGGTAGTTCACCTTGTTCCCGCCGGTCGGATCGACGACCACCGCCTGCGCCTTGGCCGTCGCCTCGGTCTCGTTCGGGCCGAACACCTTGACCTCGAACTTGGCGTCCGTCACCGCCCCGCCGTTCGGCCCGTGCAGGCCGATCTTGATGCCCTGCTTGCTGCCGACGGCGACGCGGGGGAATTCCGGGCGGGCGAAGGCCGCGCCGTCGTCCACGTCCTGGTGCGCCAGCCAGAGGACGAGCTGCTTCCAGAAGCGGGCGTGCAGCTTCTTGCCGTCGGCGGTGGCGGGCAGGCCGAGCCGCTGCCAGGTCATCGTGTCCATCGCCCCGAACGCCAGCACCCGGCCGCGGTCGCCGTCGCCGATCTGGTGCCCGACGAGCAGCGGGGCCATGCCGTCCAGTTGCGGCGGCGTCGGGTTCGTCACGAGGTTGTCGTCGGTCGAAGCGTAGGCGAACACCGTGGCCCCCGGCTTCGGTCTGCCGAGCGCGCTGAGGCCGGTGAACTTGGACTTGTTCGCCTTGTCGTTGAGCCGGTCCCACAACTGCTTGGTGTCGCCCGCCGCGTCGGCCAGCTTCAGGAAGAAGGTGTCGGCGAGGCGGGGCGTGACGACGAACTGGTATCGCGTGCCGTCCTTGGTGGTGTCCGGCAGGCGATCCGGGAGCGTCATCGGCAGGAGTTCCTCGATGGCCGCGGTCCCCTTCCAGCCGGTGGCGTCGGGAAAGTTGGCGTCGCCGCTGAACGTGGCGTGCCCGCCGATCATCAGGAAGCCCATGCCCTTCTTCACCACCTGCTCGCGGATCTGCTCCGGCAGCTTCGGGTCGATGGCTGTCAACTGCTTGGCGGTGACGTTGCCGAGGATCAGCACGTCGTAGGCGCGGTCGGCGAAGTTGAAGGCGTCGAGCAGTCCCGGCCCGCCCTCGTCGGACTGCAAGTCCACCTTCCGCACGTCGATGCGGGGGTCGGCGGCGAGCGCGTCGAGGATCAGAGCGTACTCGTAGCGGAAGCGGTCCACGACCAGCACCCGCAGCCCTTCCTTGGTCAGGTCGAGGTACGTCTCCAACACGTTGTTCGCCGCGTTCACGTCGCCGGGCACGTTCGCCACCGGAATTTCGACGCGGACCTTGATCTGCTTGAGCGTCTTCTTGTCCGGGCTTTCGGGCAACAGTTCCGGGGCCTTCAGCCGAAGTTCGACGACGTTGTCCTTCTCCTTGGTCAGCTTGACGTTCTCGATGCGGACATCGGTGTAGCCCTTGCCGTCACCGAGGTCGTACTGCACCTTCACCGGCACCTCGCCCTGGAAGCCGAAGCTGTTCACGCGGGCGCGGAGGGTGAACTCCGTCTTGATGGCGACCGGGTTCGGGTCGCACGCCACTTCGGCGATGGCCACGTCGCGGGCCGCCCCCGGCGGGGTGGTGGTGCCGACGAGGAACGTGTTGACGGGCGTGACGGACTTCCACTTCACCGCTTGCTCGACGGCCGACACCGCCACGCCGTTGTCGGCCCCGTCGCCGATGATCAGGTGCCCGCGGACGAACGGCTTGCCCTGCCAGCGCTCCAGCGTGCGAAGTAGGTAAGTGCCGTAGTCCGACTTCTTGCCGTCGGCGGGCGCGGCCGGGTCGTACAGGCCGGCGGCCTCCTGGAAGTCCGGTGACCCGAAGGCGTAGAACTGAACCGCGACGTTCTGCTCGACCCGCAGCTCCTCCAGAATCGGCTCGCACCGGGCCAGCGCTTTCCGCACGGCGTCGATGCGGGCGGTCGAGCCGATCTCGTCCTTCACCGTCATGCTCTCGGACAGGTCGATGCCGATGAGCAGGCTAGACGGCAGCTTCGGCTGTTCGCGGATGCCGAGGCTCGGCCGCACGGCGGTCAGCAGCACCAGCAGCAGGGCGAGCAGCCGCAGGACCATGAGCAGCAGGATGCGGCTGCGAGTGGCGCGGGGGTGCCCCTTGTACGTCCAGACCGTCAGCGCGATCAGCAGCCCGGCGGCGGCGGCCAGCAGCGGCAGCCCGACGCGGTCCAGGTTCCACGGGAACGCCGGGTTCGTGTGCAGGAAGTATTCGACCGTGTCGTTCATGACCCGAACCGCGCGGAGGGGGACACCGTCAGGATAGCGGAACGCGGTGTCAGCGGGTGTCGAAGTGGACGGCCCCGAACGCGGCGAGCGACGTGGGCGCGGCGTCCACGGTGAACCGGAACACGTCGGCGAAGTCGTTCAGGCCCAGCAGCGGCGGCACGGACGGCGGCACGTCCTCCGAGAACACGCAGTACAGGCGGAACAGATGCCCCGGCAGCGCGTCGAACCGCACCCGCAGCTCGCCGTCGCGGACCAATGCCGGGCGCGTACCGGCGGCCGTCGTCATGTTGAGGCGACTGGCCGTGGCGGGAATCTCAAGTCCCATCGACCGCGCCAGAGTCGCGCTCATCAGCGTGTACGTCGATCCGGTATCGATCCGGAACTCCGGGATCGGAAGGAATCGCCCCTGCCGCGTTCGCACCTCGCCCGAGCAGGCGATTTTCAACGACCGGCGAATCGGCCCCGATGGGTCGGGGTCGTACACGCGCCAACTGATGGGAATCGCGAATGTGGGCATGTGTCACCAGTGTTCCGAGACGTATCCGACCTTGAGGCGGCTGTCCCACAGGTCCGGTTCCACGGTGCGGATGAACTCGGCGATCGCGTCCAGGCCCGTCACCACCACGACGATGCCGGTGTCGTCCTCCAGGTACCCGACGTGTTCCTCGGGGTGGTGGACGAGCAGCAGGTTCTGATGCAGTTGACGCCGCTCGACGCACGGGTCCGGTTCGACGCCCTTCAGCCGCTCGCGGGCGTAAACCATCTCCCGATCCGTCAGGAAGCGGACGCGATCCGTGACGGGCAAATAGTCCGACGGGCGGAGGTCGCCGGACAGGACGCGGGCGGCGCGGGCGGCCGCCGTTTCGACGGGCGGCGGGGCGAGAACGGCGGACATGGCAGAACCCTCCGGAGTGACACGGGAATTGTACCGCCCCCGGCGACCCGAATCGCGTGCTAGGGTTCGGCATCGCAAAACTGAGGGTTCGCCATGAAGTCGTCGCACGTCGCCGTCGCCGGGGGGGTGTTCGTCGCGGTCCTGGTCGTCTGCTTCGCGGCCATCGGGTTCGGGTCGAAAAATGAGGCGGCGTCGAAGCCCGACGCGGTGCCGATCGCCCCGGAACAGCCGGCCGCCGAACCGACCCTGCCTGCGCCGAAGCCGGCCGCCGCCGCGCTCGGCGGGTTCGGCCAACTCGCCCGCACCGAGCGCGGGTACGACGGCACCGCCGCCCTCGCGCGGCTGTCCCCGTCGGCCGCCGCGGTGGTCGCCACCTGGACGCTGCCGGCCGCCGACGTGCGGGAGTTCGGCGACACCTACCGCGACGTGCGGCTGAGCGGCGAGCGGTTCGTCGCGGTCTCCGACACCGGCATCCGCGTTCTGAACGCGCGGACGGGAGAGCCGGCCGGCGACGGGGTGACGGCGGCGAAGGACTTCCCCGACACCGCCCTTTCGCCCGGCGGCGACTGGGCCGTGCAGCCGACGGCGGCGGGGGTGACGCTGATCGACACCGCCACCGGCAAGACGACGAAATTGCCGGCGACCGCCGCGCGGTCGTTCGCCGGCCCGGCCGGGTTCGGGGCGGACAACGGCTGGTGCGCGGTGGCGGGCGAGGAGAACGGCCAGCCGGCGCTGTTCCGCGTCCGCAAGGGCGGCGGGGCGGTCGAACGGATCGGCCCCTACCGCCCGAACTCGGATCGCGGCGACGCCTCCCGGATCGGGCGGCTGCACGCCAGCGGCGAGGGCGGCCGGGTCGTGGTCGAGCGGCCGGCCGAGCGGTCGCCGACGCCCCGGCTGCTGTCGTGGATCCCGCCCGGCCCGGCGCTCGCGCCCCTGCCGGCCTTCAACGGCGAAGTCCACGACGGGGTGACGCGGTTCCACCTGAGTCCGGACGGCAAGCGGGCGGTGATGTTCGACGCCGCCACGCTGAAGGTGTTCGACCTGGACGCCGGCCGGCTGCTGCTCGCCCACGCGCCGGGGAACCTGAAGATCGGCGGGGCCGCGTTCGCGCCGACCGGCGGCCGCCTGGTGATCGCCTACGCCACCGAGCGGGTGGACGGGGATGTCGAGAACACCGGCCTCGAGAACGTGTTCCTGCCCGGCCACGCCTGGGTGCTGGACCTGGCCGCGAAGGACGCCGTCGGGAGGAAGCTGAACTTCACCGACCTGGGCGTCGGCAGGGGGTTCCGCCGGTGCGTGCTGTCGGGCGACGGCTCGCGGCTGGCCGTCGTCGAGGCGACGGGCCGGGTGCATCTGGTGGACACCGACCGCGCCTTCGGGGCGAACGTCCTCACCGCCGCGCCCGCCGCCGCCCCCGCCGGGGACGCCCCGCCCGCCAAGCCGATCCGCCGCATGGCCGACTCGTGACCGGAGCCGACGGCGGTGGCCGAATCCTCCCGCGTGGAACATTTCGACATGACGCAGTGGCGGCAAGTGCCCGCTCCGCGCCGACAACGTCGCCCGACTCCGGAGTCGGGCGACGCGGTCGGCATCCTGCTTTTCCGGCGATAGAATCGGACTGGCCTCGTACATGACCCCGGTGACGGTGTGCCCCGCGTGAGGACCTCGGCGGCGACACCAGTTCTTCCACCTCTCCCCGTTGGGGGGAAGGCGAAGAGCGCGTCCGGCCACGCGGAAGGGGCACCACCACCGGGTTCGCGCATCGAGATCGGTCGTTCGCTTTTCCGCGCCTGCCTCACGCCCCCAGGAGTTCCCGCATGACCCCGCTCGTCGCCGCCGCCGTCGCCGCCCGACGGAATGCGTTCGCGCCGTACTCCGGCTTCGCCGTGGGCGCGGCCCTGGAAGCCGAGGACGGCACCGTCTTCGCCGGGTGCAACGTCGAGAGCGCCAGCTACGGCCTGACGATCTGCGCCGAGCGGGTGGCCCTCGTGAAGGGCGTCAGCGAGGGCCGCACGCGGTTCAAATGCGTGGCGGTGGCGGCGGACACGGCCGAGTTGACGCCGCCGTGCGGGGCGTGCCGGCAACTGCTGTGGGAGTTCGCCCCGGACGCGACGGTCGTCCTGGCCAACCTCGCCGGTAAAACGGCGACGCACACCGTCCGCGAGCTGCTGCCGCACGGGTTCGACGCCCGCCTGCTCGGACCCTCTCGTCGGGATTCGTAGTCGTTCGCTCCGCGCGGCGATCAGTCTGGCGAATCATTCCGGCACTTCCAAGACCCCACCCCCCGTCCCCCTCCCCACAAATGGAGAGGGGGTGTTCGAGTGGGAATCGTGGCGGCGAATCCACTCTTGTGTGGCAAACCCACGGGAAACAGAGAATCGCGATGTCCTGTTGAACACCCCCTCTCCGGAACGGGGAGGGGGACGGGGGTGGGGTTTCCACCTCGGCACCGACAAGTACCGACTTGAAACCTGGAACTCGAAACCGGAAACTCGAAGCATCCCAGGGGATGACTCATGCCCGCCGCGCCCGTGTTCGTGCCGAACCACCCGCTGCTGAAGCACCACTTGGCGGCGCTGCGGGACAAGACCACCCCGCCGCCCATGTTCCGCGCGCTGGTCTGCCATTTGTCGCAACTGCTCTTCTACGAGGCCGCCCGCGACCTGCGGCTGAAGCCCGTCACGGTCGAAACGCCGATGGCCGCGTGCCCCGCCGAGACGGTGGCCGACTGCGTCGGGCTGGTGCCGGTGCTGCGGGCCGGGCTGGGCATGGCCGACGCCATGCTGGAGATGCTGCCGGAGGCGTCGGTTTGGCACCTCGGCCTGTACCGCGACCACGCCACCCTGAAGCCGGTGACGTACTACAACAAGCTGCCGGCCAACCACGGGCTGGACGTCGGCTTCGTGCTCGACCCGATGCTGGCCACCGGCGGCAGCGCGAACGAGGCCGTCCGCATTCTGAAGGCGGCCGGCGTGCCCCGCATCAAGTTCGTCGGCCTGATCGCCGCGCCGGAGGGGGTGGCGGCGGTGCAGGCGGCGCACCCGGACGTGCCGCTGTACCTGGCCGCCGTGGACGACCGGCTGAACGACATCGGGTACATCGTGCCCGGCCTGGGCGACGCCGGCGACCGCCTCTACGGCGTCGTCTGACCCGCTTCGATGTACGCCGCCGCCCGGGTCAATTCCGTCTTTGTGGGCGATTTATCCGCGTCAGATGTGGATGTCACCCGAATCACTGGCGGTTCAAGTCGTCAGACGGACTTGAGGGCGGACACGACCTTCGTCAGCGAATCCTTGGCGTCGCCGAACAGCAGCATCGTCTTCGGGTCGTAAAGGATCTCGTTCTCGATGCCGGCGAAGCCCGGACGCATC
>JAYTTN010000214.1:0-2033 GCA_043745295.1 Fimbriiglobus sp.
GCCAGTTCTTCCGCCTGCGATGCGGTCAATCGAATGCGGATCACGGCTTCCCCCGACACGGAACAAGGCCTCGAACCCTATTGTAGAAATGGGACAGCAATCACCGGGAACGTGTATGAGGGCGGTGATCCTGTCCGGCCTTCGCGGCGAGGGGCGGTTGCTTCATCTCGACTCCCCGTTCGTCGATGCCGAGGATCGCCCGATCGCCGAGTATCTGATTGCCGAAGACGAACTGCCCTCCCGCGTCCTCGATGCGATCGAAGCGGTGGACCCCGGGAAGCAAATCCGCGACGGCGTGAGAGACATCGAGGCGTCACCGGAGTTGCACGACAAGATCCGAGACCTCCTGAAGCGACGCGCGAAAGATCCGAACCGGTCGCCGGAGGAGCCCGAGGGGCCCGCTCGCTGAAACGCCACACTCGACTGGGGTGAGAGACTTCTCGTCTCGGCCGACCGTATCGATGCCCGCTCACAACACCCGGAACTCCCCAATGAAACCCCGCCACGCCCTTCCGCCGACCTACGGGACGCGGTCCTGGCGCGGGGCTTCGCCCGTGCCGAATCACACCCCGTCCGCCACGACGTTCGGAGACCCGGCCATGAACGATTCGACTGCGGGAGAGATCCGAAGCGACGCCGTCGAAGGGTCGCAGGGCCCGACCGACGCGCACCCGCTCGACCCTTCGGGCGACCCCGACGTCTGGACGGACCCGTACACCGGCGAACGTCTCATCTCGCCGACGATACGCGAAGCCATCCGGCGCGCGCGCTTTCGGCTTCACCCGGTGGCCGGCGAGCAGAGTGATTCGGCGTTCCGCGACCCGTCCGGGATTCATCCGCCGCCGACCGATCCCGGCGACCCACGGCCGCGCGGCCGCGGCGAATCGCGTGGTCGGCTCGTTTGGGTCGCGCCGACTGCTTCCTTGAACGGGACGCGAGACCGCCTGACGGGATCGCCCGTGGCCCTCGGTCCCCCACCCGAGTTCATGTCCGGACTTCCATCTCCGTTCTCAACTCTCGCCAAGTTCTCCTTTCCACTTCCGTCCCGCGACGGGGCCGTCGGCGGGGAATCTGAGCGGGGCGTCGGGCCGCGTGCGCTTCGCCAAGGGGAAAAACCGCTTTCCGCGGGCGGAAGCTTCGGCGTTTCCCCTGGCCCGGCCCGCCCGAACGCCGCTCCGTCGATCCCCATCGGCCCCGGTCGGCGGGGACGAACAACGAAAAGGAGAACACCATGACATCACCCGCAAACAAGATCCGCCTCGGAAGCTTGCAAGCCACGATGTGGCGGAACGCCGCCGAGAAGGGCGACTGGTACTCGGTCCAACTCGCCCGCGGGTACAAGACCGACGACGGCCGGCGCGACTCCGACCGCCTCGGAAGCGACGACCTGCTGCCGGCGGCGAAGCTGCTGGACCGGGCCCACACGTGGGTCGTGCAGCAACTCGCGGCGGACGCCAAGAGCCGCCGGGACGCGGACCAGGCGGACTGAATCACCGGGCGGGGCTTCGGCCTCGCCCCTCTTGTTTGGGTCAGCCGTCCCGGTCCGCCCCGCGTTTCGGCGTCACGTCCCGCACGGTCAGCTTGCTGACGAACGGCTTGCCGTCGTCGGCGTCGAAGTGCCGCGTCCCCTGCCGCAGCTTCCGCAGGCGGTGGTCGTTCAGGCGGTCGAAGAGCGGGCGGAGGCTCCGCCCCTCGGCCGTCACCCGCCACACAGTCTCCAGGCCGAACTCGACCCAGAACGTGCCCGGCGCGAACTCCGCGCGGACGCCGAGGGCGTAGTACTGGAACGACACGACTGGCTCGGTGCCGCCCCGCTCGATGTCGAGGGCCGCACAACTGTTCGACCTCACCCACCCGCACGATCCCACGTCCTGTTGGCCGTCCGCTTCCAGTTCGACCGTTTCCGGTTCGGACACGGGCCGGCGCGTGCCGAGAATGTCGTCGAGCGTCTTAGCGGACATGGCTCGCCTCGCGTTCGGGTCGGTGCTGGAGGACGGCTGTCACGCCGTCGCGGGCGGCCTCGTAGGTCCGCC
>JAYTTN010000215.1:0-2032 GCA_043745295.1 Fimbriiglobus sp.
TCGGCGAGTCGCTCGGCCTGACCCGCGAGCGGGTGCGGCAGATCGAGAGCGAGGCCCTGGCCAAGCTGAACGAGAGCCTGTGCGGCGAGTGAGGGGACGACGGAGACCTCGATGCCACCGACCCGCCCAGCCACCGTTGTGGCCGGGCGGTGGCATTTTCGGCGAACGGAGATTCCCATCGCCGGGCGACTCGGATAGGATACCATTATTCCACCGGCCCCAATTCCAGCCGGGGTGAGTGACCCCGTCTGCCCGACCCATCGCCGATGCGTCTCGGCGGACGGGTTGGCCACGGTTGATCACCGTGGTCAGTTGACGGGCATTCCGGACGCGACGTGGGGCGAACCGTGACCGAGTTGCCGCGAATCCTGATCGTCAAGTACCTGCCCGACTCGTTCCGCGACGAGCCGCGGAACGTCGGCGTCGCGCTGTGGATGCCCGGCGCGGTGGCGGCGCGGTTCGTCGGCGAGAACCCCGACGCGCCCGGCGACCTGATCGACGCCGACATCCCCGCCTACGTCGGCTCGCCCGCCGCGTACAAGGTGTGGGTGCGGTACTGGCGACGGGAGATCGGCAAGGGGTCCGACCTCGCGGCCATTCGGGAAGGGGGCGTGAGCAACTTCCGAATCGCCGACGCGGGGACGCTCCCGGAACCGCTGACGCCGGCGGAAATCCCCGGCGCGATCAAGGCCCTCTTCGCGCAACACGTGACGGCATCGCCCGGCGGCAACCGCCGGACAAGTCCGCCCGGCGGCGGGCATCCGCCCCAGCCGGTGAAAGGGGGCGGGGGGACGAGCCAGCGGGAGATGGTACGGCGGGCGCTGGAAGCCGAGGGCGACGTGGGGCCTGGGCAACTCCAGCGGTACATCCTGGACACGTTCGGGATCGAGGTCCGGAAGGTCGTCATTTCGTCGTGCAAGTCGCAGCTCAAGGCCAAGAAAACGGACGGCACCGGCCACGGACGCGGTGCCCCCGGAACGGGCGGCAAGTCGGTGGACTTCCGCGATCTGGAAGTGGTTCAAGAGTTGATGCAGCGCCTGGGGCCGGAGCAGGTCCTCCTCCTCATTCGGCACGCGCAGAGTCTTTCGTGACGGCCGCGCCGGTGGCCGGGCGGTGTCGTTTTCGCGCGGCGGCCGCTACAATTGCCCGGCTGGAAGTTCCAATTCTCAGAGGGGTGGACATGAAGCGGACCCTGTTCGCGGTGGGCGTGGCGGTCGGGCTGGCGGTGGCGGCCGGCGCGGCCGAGCGGCCGGAGAAGAAGAAGCCGGCGGACGCCAAGTCCTACGACGAGGGGACGAAGACGTTCCCCGTCGGCGAGAAGCTGACGCGGACCTATACCACCTACCAAACGCAGACCGTCACGAAGACCGTGCGGGTCGGGAACGAGGTGGTGGCGGTGATGGAAACGGTCCTCGTACCCGTGACTCAAACCGGAACCGTCGTGGTGCCGGCGCGGAAGTGGGCCCTCGGCGCGGAGGGGTGGCACGACAAGGAAGGGTTCAACGTGGACAAGCTTTCCGCCGACGGCCCGCTGGCCAAGGTGCGGACGCTCGACGGCAACAAGGAATCCTTCCGCAAGATCGAGCCGAACGACGTGATCGCCAAGATCGACGGCCGGCCGGTCGCCACCGAACTGGACCTGTACTTGGCCATCCAGGGGGCCGTCGCGCCGGAGAAGCTGTCGCTCGAAGTCATCTCGGCGAAGGACGGCACGACGTACACCGGCACCGTCTCGGCCGCCAAGCCGAAGCAGTGATGGGACGACTGTTCGCCCGCGCCGCCTCGACTCGGCGGCCGGGGCATTTTCGGGTTCGTCCCCTTCCCGCGCGGCGGATACACTCCTCACACCTCGATTCTTGGAGGGCGTCCCGTGCGCCGAATCGCGATGGCGGTGCTGCTCGCGTGGCCCGTTTGTGGTCTCGTGGTGGCCGACGATTTGCCCGCCCCAAAAATCGAGTTGCCGGCGCTGGACGGGTTCACCGTCAGCAAGCCGGAGGGGTTCGATCAGAAGGAGCTCGGCTACGGAATTAGC
>JAYTTN010000216.1:0-7407 GCA_043745295.1 Fimbriiglobus sp.
GAAGGACGAAGCCGGTTTCGTGGTCAGCGCCGAGCTGATCTTCATCGCCACGCTGCTCGTGATCGGCCTGATCACCGGCTGGGTCGCCATCCGCAACGCCGTCGTCAGCGAGCTGACCGAAGTCGCCCAGGCCATCAGCGCCGTCGATCAGTCCTACAGCTACAACGGCCGCTCGAACTGCGCCAGCAGCACCGCCGGCGGCGGCGTGACCGACACCTACGCCAGCTTCGCCAGCGGGGCCCCGGCCGGCACCGCGATCAGCATCAACGTCCTCACCTGCCCGTAAGCTCCCGCTTCACGGCTGGCATCAGGAACGGGTTCCGGTCTCCGGAACCCGTTTCCGTATCCCGACTCCCGCTGACCTCGCTCGCCTGTCGGACCCGGCACACACCCCCTCTTGCCGAGTCCCAACGAGAACTCCCGTGTCCACGCCGGACTTCTTCCCGAACGCCCCCTTCGCCTGGGTGTTCTGTTGCGCCGTGATCGCGCTCACCGCCGTCGCCGCCTACATCGACACGAAATCCGCGAAGATTCCGAACCGACTGACCGTAACCCTCTTGTTCGCCGGCGTCGCCTTCACGCTCGTCCGCAGCGTCTGGCAGGCCGCCATCGATCACCCGCTGTTCGCCTTCGATACCGGGGCCGCGTGGCTCGGCGGCCTCGACGGGGTGCTGTTCGCACTCCTCGGCTTCCTGGTCGCGTTCGGCGGCTTCTTCGCCTTCTGGCTCTTCGGCCTCGCCGGCGGTGGCGACGTGAAACTGATGGCCGCCCTCGGTGCCTGGTTCGGGCCGGTGGGGTTCTTCTTCCTGTGGGTGACGAGCATCGTCGCCCTGCTCTTCTGGTCCGGGTTCGTGATCGTCTATGCGAAATTGGCCGGCAAGAAGACGCTCGGCCCGAAGCAGCCCCGCGTGAAGAAGGGCGGCAAGTTCGCGCCCCGGAAGCGCGGCCTCCAGGTGACGTACTCGGTGCCGGTCGCCCTCGCCACGATCGCCGTCTGTCTCTGGATGTACCGCGTCGATCTCCAACTGATGCCGCCGAAACTCAAACCCGCCGACCAAACCGGAGGGGCCACCGATGCGCCGCCCAAGCCCAACTGAGCGTGCCGGGTTGTTCTCCGTCGAGCTGATCTTCGTCCTGCCGATCCTGCTGCTCGTCGTGTTCGCCCTGGTCGAGTTGTCGCTGCTGCTGGCGGCCGAACGCAAACTGGCGGAAGTGAGCGCCGTCGTCGCCCGCACCGGCTCGCTCGGCGGCACCGACGCCGAGATGACGGCGGTCATGAAGTCCGCCGCCGGTCCGAAGTGGGCCAGCCGGGTCGAGCTGACGGTGATCCCGACGAACCCGGATGCCCGCCACCAAGGGACGACTCTGGACGTGACCGTCTCACTGCCGGCCCGATACGCCGGCCCGAACCTGTTGCGGTCGATTGGCATCGACCTGACCGAGGCAACACTTGTCGGACGAACCGTCATCGTGATCGAGTGAATTCCCGGCGTATTTCTCGGCCGCCGCTTGAACCGGTCCTTTCGCCTGCGATGATTGGGCAACGACCTCGCCGGCACGGATCGCGGCCTCCGACCACCACTGATCGGCCCCACCTGGATTGAGGCGCAGCCACCATGAAAGCCAGCACCCTGTTCGCCATCACCGTGTCGCTCTTGCTCGGCCTGGGGGCCGTGGCGGGGGCGCGGTACGCCGGCCTGTTCGACAAGAAGGACGCGCCGACGCCGCCGGCCAAGGAGCCGCCGCTCCGCATCCTGGTGGCCGCCGCCAACCTGTTCGAGGACGTGTCGGTGTCGTCCGACCAGGTGATCGTGGTCGAGATCCCGTCGGAGTCGCCGGCGTACGCCAAACTGAAACTGGACCAGGACAAGCTGCTCCCGGCCCGCGCCGCCGCCGCCCACCTGCGGGTGCCGAAGCGGAACATTCTGGCCGACGAGCCGCTATACAAGACGCTGTTCCGCGACCACGAACTGCCGCTCAAGATCTCCGAGCGGCTCGACCCCGGCATGAAGTCCGTCAACGTCCAGGTGCAGAAGGACAAGGCCGCCGGCGGTGCCCTCCGCACCGGCGAGTACGTCGATGTCATGCTCACCTCGGATGTCAGCTTCAAGGGGGACCGGTTCGGCGACAGCCTGAAGACGAACTGCATCGCCCGCGGGTGCAAGGTGATCATGAAGCGGAACAGCATCTGGACCTCGTTCGGCACCGACCCGGACGGCAAGCCGCTCGACTTCACCCTCCAGGCCAACCCGTACCGCGCCTCCCTGATCGAGTTCGCCACCAACCGGGGCACCCTCAGTCTGATGCCGACATCCGCCCCGCCGACCGGCAGCGGGTCGCTGTCCGACCTGAACAGCAAGGAGTACGCCGACGAGCAGGGCCGCGTGGACGCCGCCAACCGGGGCGAATACAGCGTGTCGAACGCGGACCTGATCCGCATCTTCAACCTCGTCCCGCCGACCCCGGTGGTGCCCCCGCCGCCGCCGAAAGTGACCCGCAACATCAGCGGCACCGAGTTCGTCCCGTCGAAGGTGTTCTCGGCGGACGGCATGCCTCTGGGCACGGCCGCGCCGGGGTCCACGGCCGAGAACCTGGCCGGGGCCGCTGCCGCCAGCGGTTCCCAGCCGCAGGCCAGCTTCTCGTTCTCCCAGCCGAGCAACCTGGACAAGGGCTGCCCCACGTGCGGCAAAAACAAGTGACCCGCCTCCCACACCGCCCGCCGGTCGCCGACCCCCCTCTCGGCGGCCGGCGGCTCGATTTTCAGGCCCGCGAGGCACCCATGACGCGCCCGCCCCACCGCCGAACCGGTCTCGCCACCCTGCTGCTGCTGCTCTTGCTGCCGGGCCTGTTCCTGTTCGTCATCCTCGTCCTGTCCCTCGACCGCGACCGGCTGGTCGCGGCCGAACTCCGCCGGGCCGGAGTGTCGGCGAGCCTGGCGGCGGTCGGCGAGCTGGCCGCCGACGACCTGCTCACGGCCGACCCCGCCAAGCTGAAGCCCCTGTTGGCGACGGCGCGGAAGCGGGCGCAGGCGCTGGCGGCCGCGAACACCGCCGGCGGAAAACCGGCGGCCCTGCCCGACGCGGACGTGGCGTTCGGCTTCACCGACCGCTCCTTCGGCGGCACCTTCACGCCGCTCGACCCGAACGCCACCGGCGCGGATTGGAAGCACTTGAACTCGGCCGTGGTGACGGTGCGACTGGCCGGAAACGGCGGCAAGTTCACCCGCGTCCGGGCGACGTTCGACACGGCCGTGACCGGCTTCCGCCCGACCGCCGGCCGGCCGATCCCGATGGCCCCGTTCGCCCTCTACGACGGCCCGCAATTGCCCGGCACCGCGTTCGCGCCGACCGGCTGGTCCGAGGCCCTGGCGGAGGCCCACGCCGATTTGCCCCCATACAGTCTGGCCGAGGTGGTGGTGGTCATCGGCAAACCGGCCGACAATGACCCGCCCGTGGTGCCCACGGTGGTCCTGAACATCGGCGCGATCACCCCGGACGGCACGCTGGGGCAGATCGGTTTCGGCATCCGGAAGGAAGAGGTAGCCGGAGGCGACTTCGGCGGCGAGTTCTCGCTGCTGCCCGGCATGAACAAGCCGGTGAACGGGGTCGCCGACGCCCTCAACGACCGCCTCGCGGACGTGGCGGAAGCGTTCCGGAAGGTGGTCGGCGAACGACGGGTCTGGCCGCTCTTTGCCATCACGGACGACCACGACCGCCCGGTGGTCAACGGGTTCGTCGCCGCGCGGCTGCTGAAAGTGGAGTATTCTTCGGGTGCCCTCGCCGTCCGACTGACGCTCCAGGAGGCGGTGCTGGCGACGCCGACGGCCGTCACGCAGCCCGCGCCGCGCGACGGCGAGAAGTCCCCCCCGATCCAGCGATCCGTCGGAAAGGTCCGACTCGCCGGCTGAACGGGGCGAAGTCGATATACTCTCGGTGGCTCGACCGGACGGACCCGGCGCTTTCGCCCCGGCACGCACGCCACCCTCCCGGCCGACGGACGACACCCGCGATGGCCTCCGACGCCCCCGTCCACCTGACCCAGGCCCCGCTCCCGCAGCGGCTCCTCAAACTGAAAGCGGACCTCCAGAAGCGCATCGTCGAGATGCTCGACCTGTCCAAGGTGAACCGCTGGAAGCCCGACCGGCTCCAGCGGGAGGTGCGGTCGCTGGCCGTCCAACTGGCCGCCCAGTCGGCGGAGACGATGACGGACCTGGAGCGGGAGCAGCTCGTCGCCGAGGTGATGTCCGAGGTGTTCGGCCTCGGCCCGCTCGACCCGCTGATGTCCGACCCGAGCATCTCCGACATCCTGGTGAACGGCGCGAGTACCGTGTACGTCGAGCGGAACGGCCGGCTGGAGTTGACGGCGGTGCGGTTCCGCGACGACGCCCACCTGCTCCAGATCATCCAGCGGGTGGCGTCGCGGGTCGGCCGCCGCACCGACGAGCTGTCGCCGATGGTGGACGCCCGCCTCGAGGACGGGTCGCGGGTGAACGCCATCATTCCGCCGGTGTCGCTGCACGGGCCGGTGCTGTCCATCCGGCGGTTCGGCATCCGCCTGGGCGGGGACGAGTTGCTGGCCAACTCGACCATGCACCCGGACGTGCTGGCGTTCCTCCGGGCGGCCGTCCGGTCGCGGATCTCGGTGCTGATCTCCGGCGGCACCGGCAGCGGCAAGACGACCATGCTGAACGCCCTGTCGCAGTACATCGACGACACCGAGCGGCTGGTCACCATCGAGGACTCGGCCGAACTGAAGCTCCGCCAGCGGCACGTCATCGGCCTGGAGACGCGGCCGCCGAACGTCGAGGGGGCGGGCGAGATCCGCCAGCGGGAGCTGGTGCGGAACGCCCTGCGGATGCGGCCCGACCGGATCATCCTCGGCGAGTGCCGGGGGGGCGAGGCGCTGGACATGCTCCAGGCCATGAACACCGGCCACGAGGGGTCGCTCACCACCGTCCACGCGAACGACACCCGCGACGCCCTGACTCGCCTGGAAATGATGGTGATGATGGCCGGGTTCGAGTTGCCCGTGCCGGTCATCCGCTACTACATCGCCACCGCCATCACCCTGGTCGTCCACCTGGCGCGGCTGAAGGGCGGGGCGCGGCGGGTGATGCGGGTGTCCGAGGTGGTGGGCCTGGACCCCGCCCCGTACGATGTCCGCGACGTGTACGAGTACCGCCAACTCGGGGTGCGGGACGGCCGGGCGTTCGGCGAGTTCCGCGCCACCGGGTACCGCCCGAAGCTGCTCGACCGCCTCCGCATGATGGGCGTCGAACTGCCCGACGCCCTGTTCGAGGCCCGCACCATCCCCGACTTCCCCCCCGAGGGCTGAACGCGATGTCGCTGTCGTCTCTCCCGCCGGAGGTGCTGTTCGGGGCCCTCGGCGTGCTGGTCATCCTGGCGCTGGTGTTCCTTGTCCGGGGGTTGTCCCCGTCGCGCGCCCCTCTACCGCCGCCGGTGCCGCTCACGGCCGAGGACGACGCGGACAGCGGCAGCGGCGTCCTCAGTCGGGGCGGCGAGAGCGGCATCCTCATGAAGGGGACGGAAGTCACCCTCACCCCGGCGGAACTGCCGAACGGGGTGTTCGAGCGGTTCGACCGCTGGTTCGAGCGGGCCGTCCGCTGGTCCGGCCTGGGCGCGTCGCCGGCCGGGGCGGTGGCCCTCATGTGCCTGCTCGCCGTCGCCTTCGCCGCCGGGCTGCACCTGTGGCAGGAGCGCACCGGGCTGACCATCTTCGGCGGGCTGTTCGGGCTGCTGGTGCCGCTACTCGCCATCGCCATCCTCCAGGGCCGCCACCGGAAGGCCCTCCAAAACCAACTGCCGGACGCCCTGTACCTGATGTCCTCGGCCCTCCGCTCCGGCCAGACCATCGAGCAGGCCATCGACCTGTATGCCCAGCGGGGGAACAAGCCGCTGGCCGACGAGTTCCAGTACACCGCCGGCCTGCTCCGCCTCGGCTGGTCGCCCACGGCCGCCCTGCAAGCGACCGCCCCCCGGGTCGGCCTGCTCGACTTCAACCTGCTCGCCTCGACGGTCGGCCTGTACACCCAGACCGGCGGCAACCTGGCCCTCATGATGGACCGGCTGGCGGCCAGCGTCCGCGACCGCAACCAGTTCCGCGGGCAGTTCGCCGCCCAGACGGCCCAGGCCCGCACGGTGGCCATCTTCCTCGGCGGGGCGGCCCCGCTCTTCCTGCTCGGCTACGCCCTGTTCGAGCCGGAATACGTGCAGTCCTTCTTCGAGTCGCCGCGCGGCTGGCTGACCGTGGCCGTCTGCCTGCTCATGGAAATCATCGGCGTCATCTGGATTTGGAAACTGCTGAAAATCGACTACTGACCCCGCCGGCCAGTCGCACCGGGAGGCTTCGCATATGGACGGGTGGCTCGCATACATTCTGGTCGGCGTCGCCGTCATGGCGATCTCGTTGACGGTCGCCGCCGCCTTCCGGTACGTCGGCCGCGGGCAACTGCCGCCGGCGCTGCCCGACTCGGACGACTCGCACCCCGAACTGATCCTCGGCGACATGACGGCCGCCATGTCGGTCCAGATGCCCGGCTCCTCCCGCGACCGGTCGGTCATCCTCCCCGAACTGCTCAAGGCCGGATACTACCGGCCGACCGCGCTGACCGAATTCCAGGCGGTGCGGACGGCCCTCATCCTCACACCGCTGGTGGCAGCCGTCGGCACTGCCCTGCTGGTGCCGCCGCCGGCGATCCCGTGGGTGCTGGCCGGCGGGCTGGTGCTGGCGATGGTCGGCTACTCCGCCCCCCGCCTGTACGTCGGCGCGAAGGCCGCCGCCCGCCAGGCGGAAGTCGAGCGCGGACTGCCGATCTTCGCCGACCTGCTGTCCATCGCGCTGATGGCCGGGCAGAGCCTGCTGCTGGCCATGTCGCGGGTGACGACGCAGTTGAAGTTCTCGTACCCCGGCCTGGCCACCGAGTTGGAGATCGTCCTCCGCCAGGCCGAGTTGCTCAACCTGGCCACCGCCTTCGAACTGTGGGCCGAGCGGTCGCAGGTGGAGGAAGTCCGCAACATCTCCGTCATCGTCACCCAGTCGCAGAAGCTCGGCAACGACCCGTCCACGGTGCTGATGGATTACGCCAACAACCTGCGGGTGGGGCTGCGGCAGAAGGCCGACGCGCAGGCCCAGCGGACCAGCTTCTGGCTGCTCTTCCCGACCATCGGCTTCCTGTGGGTGCCGGCCATCATCCTGCTCCTCGGCCCGGCCTTCTTCGAGTTCAGCCAGAAGCGGGAGGAGAACAAGGCGACCCTGAAGGAGGGGTTCAACGCGCTGAAGAAGGAGAACCAGAAGGGGCAAGCGCCGGCGGGCGGCACCTCGACGCCGGGGAACAACTAACGCCCTGGTTGGCATCCGAGCCGGAAGCGTGTGCGACGGGCATACCCA
>JAYTTN010000217.1:0-2027 GCA_043745295.1 Fimbriiglobus sp.
CAGCGCGCGCGCCTTCTTCTTGCCCGAATCGTACGCCCGCTGGCGACGCTTCGGCCGCTGCGTCAACTGCTCGAACGAGTCGATCCCAACCGCCAACCCAGGCGTGTCGGCGAGCAGGGCGGGCAACTTCTTCCGCCCGCCGACGCCGGGGTCGAGCATCCGATGGTGTCCCGGCCGGCCTTCTCCAGGTGCGGCCGGGCACGGGTGCGGGTGCGACCGGCGGTCGAGTCGGACACGCCGAACAGGAAGCCGAGCACCTCGTCGGTGGGGTACTGGCGGAGCCACACGACGGCGAGCAGCAGGTGGTCGGCGGCCGTCAGGTCGAACGTGTCCCCGCCGCCCACGGCCCGTTGCCGGTCGGGGCGGTCGAGGGCGGTTCGGTGCGTTCGCTCGAGCACCGGCACCAGCTCGGCCACCAGTTGGTCGAAGGCGGCCACGGTCGATCCGGTCAGGTGACGGAACGCCGACGGGTGCGTGCGTAGGTGAGCCAAACGAGCGATCATGGCGGCCAACCGAACGGGACACGGGACTCCCATCCTACAAACCAGCCAGCATCGTGAATGCGATCTATTCTCTCCCCGGCAGATTGCCGTCCTGCTTCGTTGAGAAGGGTCAGCAGCCGTCTTGTCACCGCCGGCCAAGACCCCGCCCTTCTTGCCGCTTGGTTCGTTTGCCCGTCAACAGTCCTCCTGGCGGAAACTGGCCCGGTGATCGGGTGGGGGATCGTCCTCCGGTCAAACCGCCGCCTACCAGGTGGGAGGCGAGCAACCGACCCCACGGGCTGTGGGCATCGCACCCGCCGTCGCCGTGGAACGCCTTCCGCGCCAGCCGCTCCCAACTCGTCGCCATTGCCGCTGCCGGAACGCCGTGCTTCTTGTTGCGGGCTTCGAGGACGGCGACCCGGTACGCGATGCCGCTTCGCGTCGGTACTACGGTGCCGGCGGAAGCCCATGCCAAGCAGCACGTTTCCTTCGGGTCGGGTGATGTCCCGGCCCCAGCACCACAGTTGCTGGTCGAGCAGGCCGGTCGCCCAACGCCGTATGTTGTTGGTCATGCTTCTCCCTTTGGCGGCGCCGGCTTCGGCGTGGCCGGGTGGGCGCACAACCGGCCCCGGACGCTGTCGGGCAGGCAACAGACCGCCGGTCGGGCGTCGGGCTTCGGACGCCCGACCCGCTCCCACGCCGCCCACCCTGCCGTAATCACCGGCGACACGACCGCCGCCCGCAAGAATGCCCGCCGCGAAAATCGCATGACCGACCTCCGTTGCGTCCTTCGGGTTCAGACATCGAGAATCGCGCATAGCCGCCTGCCACCCGGCGGCACCGGCGGCGAACGGTGGTGGACCGCGTCGGCGTGGTTCGGGTGCTTGTGTCCCTTGAGGAACACCAGGGCGAACGTCGGCGTCGGGCGCACGTCGTCCGGTGCGTCGGCCCGGACGTACTCCGTCCCCGCACCGTGGTACGTCGTCACCAGCCGAACGCGGACGTTGTCGCAGTGGAACTTCGGGCAACTCGTTTTGTCCACCAACTCGACCCGCAGCGAGCCTTCCGTTGCTCCGAACTGGGCGAGAAAACTGCGTGCCAGCCCGGCGATGTCGTCCGCCAGGGCCGGGCAATCGAGGCGGAGCGCGGCCAAGGCTTCGGCGGCGCGGGCGACAGCGTCGTCCCGACTTACGTACGAGCGGAAGTCGTGGACGCGGCCGATGCGACTGCGACAGCTAGGCCCGGCACGGATGGCCGCTCCACGACCAGAATATCGTCACGGTCCAGGTCGAACGCGGCGACCTCGTCCCGATCCCATGCCATCACTTCTTTCGGGGTGGCGAGCAGGCTTGCCGTCACGACGCGACCTCCTCCGTCTGGAACCTCTCGAACCGCAGCGACTCCAAATGCTCGGGCAGCGGCACCACACGGCACTCGGCGTGGCAGGACCGCGCCCAGACGACCAACTGCTCGTACACTGCTTCGCCCTCCATGCCGCCGAGCCACACGTTGCCTTCGGGCAGCATGACCGGCGCGACGTTCGGT
>JAYTTN010000218.1:0-7383 GCA_043745295.1 Fimbriiglobus sp.
ATCCCCGCGCGCCCCTGCCGAGATTCGGCGGGGGCGGCACTTTTGGCAGATTGGCGAAAACCGGCACGGCCAGCCCGAATGGAATAACTGAAGGCTTCGGGCGAAACCGTCCGAAACAAGGGATGTGTTAACTCCGACACACGGCGTAAAGGCGGCGGGACGGGAAGAAGCGCTTCACCCCCTTCTTTCCTTGCGAACGGAGAAGTCCGTTCTAGTGTTCGCTACCGACAACGCTCCGGCCGGACGGTCCGCCGATCGGCGTCGAGCGACACCCGCGGCCTGACCGGCCCGAGCCGCGGGGGCTTCAGTGGGCCGCCGCGACGAACCCGGCGAACCGATCCGCAACGCCCCACCCCCTCGCGGGGCGGCCCGGATCGACCGCCGAGGCACGCGGCCCACGGCTCCGGGCGAACGACATCCGAGGGGTGGCATCGTGAAACAGAAGAACATGATCCTGGTGGCGGTGGCGGTGGTGTGCGGGCTGGTGGCCGCCTTCCTCACCTCCCAAATGGGGGCGAAGGGGCGGGCCAAGGTGGACGAGGTGGCGGTGGCCGTCGCCGCCAAGGAGATCCCCATCGGCACCCGCATCCCACCCGAAGAGGTGGCGAAGTGGGTGAAGCTGAAGAACTTCCCCCGCGACGGCGCGCCGCAGGCGTTCGTCGCCAGCGTCGAGGAGATGGGCGGCAAGTACGTGATGAACCGCACGTACCGGGTGGACGAGCCGCTCAACCCGATGGACGTGTCCGGCACCGGCATGATGTCCCCGCCCGAGGGGTACGGCATGATGTCCCTGCCGATCCAGCCGGACGCGGCCGTCAGCGGGTTCATCCGCCCCGGCACGCGGGTGGACGTGTGGGTGTCGGTGATGAAGAAGAAGACCGGCTCGAACGTCGCCTTCCCGATGTTCCTGGACATGCTGGTGCTGGCCGTCAACCAGGACGCGAGCGGCGGCGGGGCCCCCGGCGGCACCGCCTACCAGGGTGTGAGCATGGTGTCGATGGCGGTCAAGCCGGAGCACACCGAGCTGTTCCAACTGGGCATCGCCCGTGGCGCGCTCATGCGGCTGGTCATGCGGCACCCGGAGCAGGACAAGGTGGCCAAGTACGAGAAGATTCCGTCCCCGAACGCCATCCGCGACATCCTGACGGACAAGGACGAGGACGACAAGCCGCCGGTGGTGGCGGCCCCGGAGAAGAAGCCGGAGACGGTCAAGATCAAGGTGGCGATCAAGGACATCGCCGCCCAGACGGAGCTGACCGCCGAACTGATCGCGGCCGCGTTCAAGGACGCCGAGGTGCCGCTCGACGCGGTGCCGGCGAACGCCATCCGCAACCTGGGCGAACACGTCGGCCGGTTCCTCCAGAAGGACCTCGCCGAGAACCAGTTCGTCCCCCTCGCTTACCTGGGGGCGAAGAAGGCCGAGGTCGCGCCGACGCCGCAGGTGGCGGCCAAGGATCCGGTGAAGCCGGACCCGACGAAGCCGGCCCCCGGCCCCGGCGACGTGGCCGGCCCGAAGGCCGAGCCGCCGGAGTTGGCACCGGTGCTGCCGAAGACCGTGAAGCCGCGGCCGGAGTACATGTACTTGTCGCAGTCCGGGTCTAGCGGCACCACCTGGTACCGCTTCCTGAAACTGCCGAGCGGCGAGCTGAAGAAGCTCGGCCCGGTGAAGGGCGGCGACGACGACCTGCCGCCGTCGCCGGAGAAGGACGAGCCGAAGGCCGACGACAAGGGCCGGACGCTCTGACGGATCGCCCGCCGATTCGACCCGCCGCCGGACGGACCCGGCGGCCCGACCGACCCCCCGGCCGTTCCGGTGGGTCGAACAACCCCCGCGACGGGAATCCCCCGCTCGCCCTCGCCCGATATGAGGTGTACGGATGCGCCTGACAACGATTTTCCGCCGCCGGCTGCTGCTGGCCGGCGTGGCGACGGTGGCCGGGATGCTGGGGGCCGGGTCCGCCGGTGCCCAGCCGAAGAAGGACCCGGTGGACGCCAAGAAGGCGGCCGAGCCGCGGGAAGCGGAGGTGGACCCGAAGACCCGCGCCCGCATCGTCCCGCTGGGCGGGTCGGCCAAGATCAGCCCGAACCGGGGCATCATCAAGGACGCCCGGTTCGACACCCGCGAGGACATCGCCACCAAGGACTTCGGCGAGGACGGCAAGTCGCTCATCGTGGCCGGGCGGGTCGGCGGGGCGACGGTCGTCACGCTGACGTTCGCCGACGACAGCAAGGCCACCTACACGGTGGTCGTCCAGCCGGACTACGAGCAGCTCAAGTTCGTCATCCGGCGGGCCGTCCCGACGGCGTCGGTGGAGATCATCCCCGGCGTCGGCGACGTGATCATCCTGAGCGGCACCGTCAGCCAGCCGGCCGACGCCGACGCCGTGGTGAAGATCGCCAGCAGCGCCGTCGGCGGGAACGCGGCCAACGTCATCAACGCCATCCAGGTGGGCGGCAGCCAGCACGTCATGATCGACGTGACCGTCGCCCAGGTGGACCGCACCGAACTGCGGGAGCGGGGCTTCAGCTTCGGCATCGGCGGATCGCAGGCGGGCGGCGGCAGCGTGCTGGCCGGCCTGGCCGCCAGCAGCGCCACCCTCGGCACCATCCCGACGTTCACCACCGGGGCGAACGCCAACATCCTGGCCGGCATCGTCCCCGCCCAGTTCACCGGGGCCTTGCGGGCGCTGAAGACCGAAGGCGTGGCCAAGTTCCTGTCCGAGCCGAAGATCGTGACGCAGACCGGCCGGCCGGCGTTCATCCGCGCCGGCGGCCAGCAGGCGGTGCTGTCCCCGGCGGCCGGCATCAACGGCCCCGGCGTCCAGCTGCTGCCGGTCGGGACCGAGTTGGAGGTGCTGCCCATCGTCCACGGGAACGGGAAGATTTACCTGGAAGTGAACCCGCGAATCTCGTCGGTGAACAACGGCCGCGGCATCACCACCGCGTTCGGCTTCACCCCCGGCTTCAACGAGCAGCAGACGCGGTCGTCCATCATGCTCGAGTCCGGCCAGACGTTCGCCATCGGCGGCCTGCTGGAGACGACGGTGCAGGCGAACGCCCAGAAGGTGCCGTACATCGGCGACCTGCCGCTCATCGGGGCGGCGTTCAGCAGCGTCACCCACGACGAGCGGGAGACGGAGCTGCTCATCCTCGTCACCCCGCGGCTGGTCGAGCCGATGGACGGGTCGCAGGTGGGCCGCCGCCTTCCGGGGAAAGAGACCCGCAGCCCGGACGATTATGAGCTATTCGTTGAGTCGCTGCTGGAAGCCCCGCGGGGCTGCCGGAAGCCGTGGGTGAACGGCAAGTACGCCCCGGCCTACAAGTCGGGGGCCCCGATTCGCGCCGCCGTCGCCACCGACGCGACCCCGGCCATCCTGCCGTACACCCCGGACGGCCGGTGAACGGGGACGAGACGACGAGAGGTTTGCCACGCGGCCGGGTGACGCCCCACCCGGCCTGGCCGCCCACGGACGGACACCGCGACGCCCACCGGCCGCAGGGATCGAACACCATGCAACGCATCGCGATCGTCGATCCGACCGAATCCTCCCGCGAGTCCCTCCGCGCCCTGCTGCTGGGGGTGGACTTCGTGTGGCTGGAGGCCGAGTGCGCCCGGTACGAGTACTTCTTCGACGTCATCCAGCAGTCCATGCCCGACTTGGCCGTCGTCGCCCTCGACGCCGACAAGAACAAGGCCCTGCAGATGATCGCCGAACTGACCATCGAGCACCCGAAGCTGCCGATCCTGACCATCAGCCACGACCACCAGGCGCTGCTCCAGTCCCTCCAGAAGGGCGCGAAATACTTCCTGACGCACCCGGTCGGCCTGGAAGACCTGCTGTCCACCCTGCGGCGGGCGGTGAACGACACCGGCGGCGTGGTGGAAGGACAGAACCAGAGCGCGGGCGGCCTGGCCCGCGGCGGCGCGTCCCAGGTGATCGCCGTCCTCGGCTCCCGCGGCGGCGTCGGCACCACCACCCTGGCCGTCAACCTGGCTGCCACCCTGGCCATCGACCCGGCCAACGGGGTCGCCCTGGTGGACCTCGACTTGGCCCTCGGCGACGCCGACATCGCCCTCGACGTGAACGGCATGGAGAACATCTCCATCGCCGACCTGGCCCGGAACATCGAGCGGCTGGACATGAACTTCCTCCGCCGCGCGCTGGTGCGGCACGAGGGCAGCGGCCTGGCCATCCTACGGCACCCGCTGGAGATCCAGGAGATCGGCGTGCTGCACGAGGGGCACATCGAGCGCATCCTGAACCTGCTGAAGGTGAGCTACTCGCACCTGGTGCTGGACCTGAGCAAGTGCCTGCTGCCGACCGACATGATGGCCCTGCGGATGGCCGACGTGATCCTGCTCACCGCCCAGCTGGAGCTGAGCAGCCTGCGGAACGTGGTGCGGCTGATGCACCTGCTGGGCGGCGAGGAGAACCTGGCCGAGAAGGTGCGGGTGGTGATCAACCGCGTCGGGGCCGAGTCGGTCGAGGAGGGGATCAGCCTGAAGAAGGCCGAGGACGTGATCGGCAAGCCGATCTACTGGCAGGTGCCGAACGACTCCAAGGCGGTCATCGCCGCCCGCGTGGCCGGCGAGCCGCTGGCCCGGCACAGCCCGAAGAGCCGCGCCCAGATCGCCATCGCCGGACTCGCCCAGACCCTGTGCGGCAAGGCCGCCCCGGCCGGCGGCGAGCCGCCGAAGTCGAAGCCGAAGTGGGGCGTGTTCGGCCGCCGCTCGTCGTGACCGGCCGCCCCGTATCACCGTCCGATTCGCCCCGAGGGACGCGGTTATGTCGCGGTTGCAGCAAGGGATTTCCAAGCTGAACAGCCTGAGCAACCAGGGTGCCAACTCCGGCATGTCCGGGCTGTCGCGGCTGTCCACGCCCAGCTTCGGCGGGCACGGCGGCGGCGGCGGCAAGAACTTCGAGGAGCTGAAGCGGCAGATCCACTCGAAGCTGGTCGAGCGGCTCGACCTGAGCCGGGTGAAGGACCTGGCGTCGGACGCCATGCGGCGGGACATCCGCCGCGCCATCGAGCACCTGTGCGACACCGAGAACCCGCTGCTGAACCGCATCGAGCGGGAGAAGCTGATCGAGGAGATCCTCGACGAGACCCTCGGCTTCGGCCCGCTGGAGCCGCTGCTGAAGGACCCGACGGTGTCCGAGATCATGGTGAACGGGCCGAAGAAGATCTACGTCGAGCGGCGGGGCAAGATCGAGCGGAGCGAGGTGGTGTTCCGCGACAACGACCACCTGCTCCAGATCATCGACCGCATCGTGTCCAAGGTGGGCCGGCGGGTGGACGAGACCAGCCCGCTGTGCGACGCCCGCCTGCCCGACGGGTCGCGGGTGAACGCCGTCATCCCGCCGATCGCCCTGGACGGGGCGTCGCTCAGCATCCGCCGCTTCGGGGCGACGCCGCTGAAGCTGGAGGACCTGCTCAACTACAAGGCGTTCACGCCGGAGATGGCGATGCTCATGGAGGGGGCCATCAAGGCCCGCCTGAACGTCCTCATCAGCGGCGGCACCGGGTCCGGCAAGACGACCCTGCTGAACACGCTGAGCGCGTTCATCCCCGGCGACGAGCGGCTCGTCACCATCGAGGACGCGGCCGAACTGCAGCTCCAGCAGGACCACATCGTCCGCCTGGAGACGCGGCCGCCGAACATCGAGGGGAAGGGGGCCATCACCTGCCGCGACCTGGTGAAGAACGCCCTGCGGATGCGGCCCGACCGCATCATCGTCGGCGAGTGCCGGGGGTCGGAGGCGCTGGACATGCTTCAGGCCATGAACACCGGGCACGCCGGCAGCATGACCACGCTGCACGCGAACACCCCCCGCGACGCCCTGTCCCGTCTGGAGACGATGATCATGATGGCCGGCATCGAGCTGCCCATCAAGGCCATGCGGCAGCAGGTCAGCTCGGCGGTGGACCTGATCGTGCAGATCAGCCGGTTGCAGGGCGGGCCGCGGAAGATGGTGTCCATCACCGAGGTGATGAACATGGAGCAGGACATCATCATCATGCAGGAGATCTTCCGCTTCCGGCAGATCGGGGTGGACCAGAACGGCCGCGCGTTCGGCCAGTTCGAGGCGACCGGCGTGCGGCCGACGTTCGTCCCCCGGCTGGAGCAGAAGGGGATCAAGCTGCCGTCGAACATGTTCGCCGAACGGATTCTGGCGCGGGACTGAGGACGGGAACACACTGGAATCGTCGCCGGGAGCTTGCGACCGGCCCACGAACAGACACACCACGGGTGCGGCATCATGGACATCGACAGCTCGGTCTTGATCTCCGGCCTCATCGGCTTGCTCGTCGTCGGGGCGGTGATGGCCGTCGCGTTCGCCCTGAGCGGGCGGAACGACGGCCGCGCGTCCGACCGGCTGGACGTGCTGGTCGGCCGCAAGTCGATCAAGGACTCGTCCGCCGACATGCTGCTGAAGCAGGCCCTGCGGGAGGTGGACAAGCGGAACTTCCTGGACAAGATCACGCCGCGGATGCTCAACCTGACGGAGGCGATCGCCCAGGCGGACGCCAACCTGAAGCCGAGCGCGCTGTTCGGCGTGGGGCTGGCGGCGGCGTTCGTGTCGGGGGCGGCGGCGGCCCTGATGGCCAACTTGTACATCGCCCCGGTGGTCGCCCTGATGGCCTTCGTGTCCCCCTTCCTGTGGCTGTTCTGGAAGCGGAAGAAGCGGCTGTCCACGTTCGCCAAGCAGTTGCCGGAGGCGATGGAACTGATCGCCCGCGCGCTCCGGGCCGGGCACTCGCTGGCGGCCGGCCTGCACGTGGTGGCCGAGGAGATGCCGCAGCCGATCGCCAAGGAGTTCGGCCGCGTCCACGAGGAGCAGAACCTGGGCATCGGCATGGAGGAGTCGCTGCGCAGCCTGTGCGTGCGGGTGCCCAACCTGGACCTGCGGTTCTTCGTCACCAGCGTCGTCATCCAGCGGCAGACCGGGGGCGACCTGGCCGAAATCCTGGACCGCATCGGGCACGTCATCCGCGAGCGGATCAAGATCCTCGGCCAGGTGAAGGCGCTGACGGCCGAGGGGCGGCTGTCCGGCATCGTGCTGATCGCCCTGCCCATCGGCCTGTTCTTCATGATGCTGTGGATGAAGCCGGACTACATCGAGATGCTGTGGAAGGAGCCGATGGGCATCAAGATGTCCGTCGGCGCGGTGATCTCCATGCTGATCGGCGCGTACTCCATCCAGAAGATCATCGACATCAAGGTGTGAACCGGATCGGCGACGGGAGGGCGAAGGCCCCGGCGAACGACCGGAAACGCCCCACCTCTCCCCGCCGGGGAGAGGTCGGTTCGAGCCGCCGGCGAGAACCGGGTGAGGGGTTGGTTTCCGAAACAAGACCCCTCACCCGGTTGCTTCGCAA
>JAYTTN010000219.1:0-7383 GCA_043745295.1 Fimbriiglobus sp.
CCGCCGCGCCGACGATGCCGATGCTGATCCACTGCGACAGCGTCAGTCCGAACGAGTACGTCGGCTCGATGCGGATGGCCTCGTTCAGGAAGCGGTGGCAGGCGTAGCCGAGCATGAGCAGCACCATCACCTGCCCGTCGTGCCGGCGGAACGGCTGGAACGCCAGCATGAGCAGGATGAGCAGCACCATGCTGACGGTCTCGTACAGCTGCGTCGGGAAGAACGTGACCGTGCGGGGCGTGAACGGGATGGTCAGCGTTTCCCCGCCCCGCTGCACCTCCAGCACCAGCGCCTTCTGGCCGCGCGGCCAGTCCCGCACGGCGTCCCACAAGCTGTCCGTAATGGTCAGCCCCTCGGCTTGCACCAGCCCCGGCCGCGCGGGCGACACGAGCGCCTTCACGTCGTCGAGGGACTCGAACAGCACGCGGTTCGGGTGCGGCGGGCCGGCCGGTTCCCCCTTGCCCTGCCGGGCCGCGTCGAGAACCTTGGCCGGCGTCTCGCCCTCCCCCCGGATGTCCACGGCGATGCGGTTCTTCGTCCCGTTGAACGACGCGATGCGGTCGCCCGGCCGCAGCCCTGCCGCCTCCGCCGCCGACCCGCGCTCGACGGCCACCACCACGCGGGGGTCGGGCAACTCGGCGGTCATCAGCAGCTTGCCGCCCGAACCGCTGAACCCGGCCGTGGTGAACCCGGTGGACGTTTGCAGGCCGTGGATGGCCGGCATCCGGTCGTCCGCGCCGGCCGGGCGAACGACTTGGCCGCGGGCGTGCGCGGGCAACAGCGGGAACTGCCCCAGTTCGGCCGACAGCGGCACCACCTGGCACTCCTCGCACGCCACCTGCCCCCAGCAGCAGCCGTTCAGGTAGCAGCCGATGCGGCCGACCGCCAGCCCCAGGGCGATGAGCGGGGCGACGGCGTCGGCCAGCTTCCAGGTGTTGATGCGGTGCTTCCGCAGCACCAGCCGGTAGAAGACGACGTACCCGAGGGTGGCCCCGATCATGCCGCCGTAGAAGACGATGCCGCCGTTCCAGATCTCGACGAACGCCCACAGCAGGCCGACCGGCGACTTGTCCGGGAAGTCCTTGTAGTACTGCCACATGTACACCAGCCGCGCGCCGGCGATGCCGGTCAGGAAGACGACGATGGCCATGTCCTGGAGCCGCTCCCGCGACAGGCCGATGCGGGCCGTGCGGAGCGGCCCCCACAGCATGGCGGTGAGGACGAAGCAGAGGAACAGCATGGCCCCGAAGCCGTACAGCGGCAGGTCGGTGAACGGCAGGTGGAACAGGACTTGTTGCATGGCGTGCTCGGGGGAGGACTCCGTTCCGGGAGGAACCGCCGTTATACCGACGCCGGGGACAAATCACACCGCCAGCGCCGCGACCCGGCGCGCCGGCGGAACCCGGCGAACCGGCGGCGCGAGCCGTCCGGGTTGTTTCGGCGGTATTGCCGCGAATGGGGACGTGACGAGAACGAAATCGGGCGTCGGGAACCCGAGCCGGAAGCGTGAGCGACGGTTCATCCCGACGACCGTCGCCGAAAGAACCGTCACCCGTCGAGGGTGCGGAACAGCAGGTCGAGCAGCTCGTCGGCGCGGAACGGCTTCCGCACGAACCCGGCCAGCCCCTTGCCCTCGAACCCGGTCGTCGCCTCCTGCCGGCCGTACCCGCTGGTCAGGATCACCTTCACGTCGCCGCGGATGCGGCGGAGTTCGCGGAACACGTCCGGGCCGGACATCTTCGGCATGGTCAGGTCGAGCAAGACGGCGGCGATCTGCGGGTGGAAGTCGCGGAACACCGTCACCCCCTCCACGCCGTCGGCGGCCATCAGCGTGTTGAACCCGGCCCGCTCCAGGATCTTCCCGGTGAGGGTGCGAATCTCGGCCTCGTCGTCCACGACCAGGACGGTGCGGCCGCGGCCGACGCGGGCCTGGGCCACCTCCGCCGGGGCCACCGGGAGCGCGGTGCCGGACGCCGGCAGCAGCACCTTGAACGTGCTGCCCTTGCCCAGTTGGGTGTAAACCTTGATCGCCCCACGGTGTCCGCGAACGATCCCCTGCACGGCGGCCAGCCCCAGCCCGCGGCCGGTGAACTTGGTGGTGAAGAACGGCTCGAAGATCTTCGCCTTCGTCCCCTCGTCCATGCCGCCGCCGGTGTCGGACACCTCCAGGGTGACGTACAGGCCCGGCGTCAGGTGCTTGCTCAGGCTGAGGTCGTCCAGGTACGCGGCGTCGGCCGTCAGGGTGCCGGTGGTGACGGTGACGACGCCGCTCGTCTGGTCGATGGCGTCGGCCGCGTTGGTCACCAGGTTGAGCAGCACCTGCCGCAGTTGGGTGGGGTCGCCGCGGACGGTCGGCAGGGCGGCCGCCAGGGTGTACTTGACCACCGCCTTCTTCGAGATGACGGTGCCGAACAGTTGGCCCATCTCGCGGCACAGCTCGTTCACGTCCAGGTCGCGGACCACCAGGTGCCCGCGGCCGGTGTACGCCAGCATCTGCTGGCACAGCTCGGCCGCACGCACCGCCGCCGTCTCGACCCGGTGCAGGTAGTCGGCGATGGGGCCGGCGGCTCCGGGTTGCAGCTTGGCCAGGGCGATGTTGCCGATGACGGCGGTGAGCAGGTTGTTGAAGTCGTGCGCCACCCCGCCGGCCATCACCCCCAGGCTCTCCAGCTTCTGCGCCTGGTACAGTTGCCGCTCCAGCGCCCGCCGCTCCTGATCCATCCGCAGCCGGTCGGTCACGTCCACCCCGACGCCGCCGTAGAACCGCTCGCCGGCCGGATCGACGTACGAGAACTTGACGTTCATCCACGTCCGGTACACGCCGTCCGGCGTCGTCCCGGACTCCTGCACCTCGACCGCCGTGCCCGTCTCGGCCACCCGCCGGTCGCTGGCCAGGAACTGCTCGGCCACGTCCGCCGGCCACACCTCCGCCGGGTGCTTGCCGAGCCAGTGGTCGGCCGACGACTGCATGACTTTGAGGTACTCCGGGTTGACGTACACGTACCGGTCGGAGGCGTCGCGGAGCCAGCCGATCAGCGGCATGGCGTCCATGAAGGCGAGGAACCGCTGCTCGGTGCCGGCCAGCGCGGTGCGGAGGCCGTGGACCTCGTCGTTCGTCAGCGCCACGGCCAGCACGAACGCCGGGTCGGCCGGGTCGGGGACGAACCGGAACTGGACGAACCGCTCGCGGTCGGCCGTCCGACACAGGTACTCGGTGCGGGTCTCGGTGCCGGTCGCCAGGGCGTCGCGGGCGGCCTGCTCCCACGGCCCCCACACGTCGGCGGTCATGCCCAACTCGGTGGGCGTCCGGCCGACCAGCAGCTCCGGCGTGGTGCCGAGCAGCGCGGCGATGCGGCCGTTGGCGTACATCACCCGGAGGTCGCGGTCCAGGCGCAGGACGGAGACGGGAAGGGCGTCGAGAAGCGCGGAATGATCCGTCGGCAAAAGTGTCGGCGGCACGACGGTCACTCTTGTGGAGGCTGACGAAGTTCGGGCGTGAACTTCTTTCCGTATACTTTACGACCGGAATCAAGGGGCGGGCGTACCGATTTTAACAGATGTGCGGAATGGCAGAAACAAATGGCAACACCCGCGGGGCCACGACTCTCGGGGAGTTCGGGGGCGCGCGGGTGTCGGCGAACAGGGGCCATCCGTCGGTCGATTTGGTGCGACGCGGATCGAACCCGTCACCACTGATTTAGCTCAGGATCGGGCGGTGTGACGGCACGGAATCGCAATTCATCCAACTTTCAAACACGGCCGCTTTCCCGGCCCAGCTTTCGCCCGACAGGCGCAGCCGGGCGCTCCGCTGGGCGTCGGAGATTCCCTCCGCCACCCGCATCCGCGCGGCCGCCGCGAAATCGGCCGCCGTGTCCGCCGTGTCCGCCGCATCCGCCCACGGCCGGGTGGCCGGCAGCGCCCGCACCACCGCCGGCTTGCCGGTCGCCAGGTATTCCTTGAACTTCAACGGCTGCATCGCCCGCGTCACCGCCGCGTCGATGTACGGCATGAGAAGTACGCTGGCGGCGGACGCCAAAGCCGGCAGCCGGGCGAACGGCACCGGCGGGCGGACGACCACGCGGGGCAGCCGGAGCAGCTCCGGGTCGGGGTCTTCCTTCGGCCCGACCAGCACCACCGTGCCGGTCGTCAAGGACGCGGTCAGTTCGCGGACGAAGGCGGTGTCCATCCGCCGGTCGAGGACGCCCCAGAACAGGAGGATCGGCGGTTCGAGGCCGGCGAACTCGGCCGGCATCCCCGCCACCGGCGGCGCGGTCCAGTGCCCCAGATCGACGCCGTGCGTGAGCAGGTGCGCCGACTTGCCCAGCGCGGCGATGTGCCGTTGGAGCGTTTCCGACACGGCCACCACGGTCTCGACTTTGGGCACCAACTCCCGTTCCATCCGCAGCATGGTCGCGCCGTCGTAGCCGGGCCACACGCTGAAGTCGTCCACGCAGTAGTACACCCACTTGGCGACGGGCAGCTGGCCCACGAGGTCCGCCACCAGCGGCAGCGTCGTCACGACGACCGGCGGGCGGGGCATCGCCTCCACCACCGGCCGCAGCGCGCGGAGGAGCAGCCGGCGGTTCAACCCGCGCGCGAACCCGGACTGGAAGGACGGCCACATCTTGGGCGAGAGGACGGTGGGTGTTTGGGAGGGCGAGGCTCCCGCCGAGGCGGGATTGTCTGAGTCGGAAGCGTGAGCGACGGTTTTCAAACACCCGTCGCTCACGCTTCCGACTCGGATCGAACCAAACCCCATCCACCCCCGCAGCTTCCCCGCCGCGCGCTTCACCGTCCCCCAGTCCAGCCGGGGCGGGCGGGTGCCGATGGTGTTCACCCACCACACCGCGCGGCGAGGCAACAACTGGCGGATGAGGTGCTGGCAACTGGACGGGTGGCGGCCCCAGTCGTCGGCGAACACCAGCAGCGGCGGCGGGTCGGTGGGCGTCATGCGCGTATTATGCGACGGGATCGGCACGCCGAGCGGATTCGTTCCGAACGACTTACCGACTTCCGCGACGCGCACCGGATCGCCTTTTCGAATTGCTCTGCCGGGCCGCCCGCGGTAAGCTACCATCTCAATTGCACCCCCGCCGGACGGCCGCGCCCCGCATCACCCACGCGGGCCGGGCGTTCCAAACCATCCCTTTCCCCGACACGGAGTCCGTGCCATGCTCACGGTCCACGGTCAGCCTGCCCGCTACTGCGACGGCGTCACCCGCCGCTCGGCCCTGCAAATCGGCACGTTCGCGTTCGGGGCCACCGCCTTCACGATGGCCGACGTGTTCCGCGCCGAAGCCCGCGCGAAGGAGTCCGGCCCGTCCCGCTCCGGCACCGGTCTGGGGCACAAGGCGGTCATCAACGTGTACCTCGGCGGCGGCCCCCCGCACCAGGACATGTGGGACATCAAGACCGACGCGCCGGCCGAGATCCGCGGCGAGTTCAAGCCGATTTCGACCGCCGTGCCCGGCCTCCAGATCGGCGAGACGTTCCCCAAGATCGCGGCCATGATGGACAAGTTCGCCGTCATCCGGAGTCTGGTCGGCGGGCAGGACCGGCACGACCCGTGGTGGACCACCAGCGGCGGCTTCCCGGCGAACTCGCTGTCCGGCATCGGCGGCCGGCCGAGCATCGGCGCGGCGCTGGCCAAGATGCAGGGCGCGGTGGATGCCAGCGTGCCGCCGTTCGTCGGCCTGTGCGACAAGACCGCCCACATGCCGTGGAGCGACCCCGGCCAGTCGGGGTTTCTCGGCAGCACCTTCGCGGCGTTCAAGCCGAGCGGCCCGGACCTGGCGAACATGCGGATGAACGGCGTCAACGCCGGCAACCTGACCGACCGCAAGAAGCTGCTCGCCGGGTTCGACGGCCTGCGGAAGGAACTGGACGCCGGCGGCGCGCTGACCGCGGCCGACGCCCACACCCAGCGGGCCATGGACGTGCTGCTGAGCAGCAAGCTGATCGACGCGCTGGACGTGGGCAAGGAAGACCCGAAGGTGCGCGACCGGTACGGCGACGGCAAGCCGTACCAGTTCCAGTTCGACGGCGCGCCGACGGCCAGCGAGCAGTTCCTGATGGCCCGCCGGCTGGTGCAGGCCGGGGTGCGGTGCGTGTCGCTGACATTCGGCCGGTGGGACAGTCACGGCAAGAACTTCGACCTCGTCCGCGACCACGGCGGCAAGCTCGACCAGGCGCTGACGGCGCTGGTGTGGGACTTGGAGCGGAACGACATGCTGGACGATGTGGTGGTGATCGCGTGGGGCGAGTTCGGGCGGACGCCGCGGATCAACAAGGACGCCGGCCGCGACCACTGGGCACCGGTCAGCTGCGCCATCCTGGCCGGCGGCGGGCTGAAGACGGGGCAGGCCATCGGCAGCACGAACCGCCTGGGCGAGACGGCGAAGGACCGACCGGTGACCTACGGCGAGGTGTTCGCCACCCTCTACCACGCGCTCGGCATCAACACCGAGACGGCCACCATCCTCGACCCGACCGGCCGCCCGCAGTACGTCGCCGAGGGGTCGGCGATGAAGGAGCTGGTGTGAGTGGGAAGTCCGAATGGTAAAATGGGAGGCGGAGCGGGCTGCTCCGCCTCTCGTCGTATCACCGAGAAACGGGTGGGCCGATGGCCGAGGAACCGGACGAATCGATCCGTCGCGGTCCCGAAGGCGGTCGCAAGCACACGCCCGGCCGCGACCACGCCGGCAAGAGTGGGACGGCAAAGCGGAAGCGATTCGTGAAGAAGCGGCAGCGGAAGCGGGAACAGCAGGCGGACGCGGAGCGCGAACGCTGGCGGGTCTGGGATTCCCTGAGCGACGACGCGAAACGGCTTCGCCCCGAACTCGAACCAAGTACACCGAGGCCGACCGATGACTCGCTCGACCGATGACGCGGCGGCCGGTTGGCCGGAGGCAGTCGCCCTCCACGATCAACTTCTCGACTACTTCTACGACGACCTACGGCCGACGAAGGCATTCCCGATTGCGCTCAAGTTGCAGCGGCTGATCGACCGCCTCGACCCCGCCGCCGAGACGCTGCCGGGCAACGAATACAGGGCCGTCATCGCGGAACTGGACGGCGACTTGCCGGCCGCCATCCGGCACCGCGAGTGGGTCATTGCGCAGATGGAGCGGCTTCACGCGGATGGTCAGTTGTCGACGGCCCGATTCGGCGTCGATGACCTGTCGGACCAACTCGACTTGCTGGCGAGTTGCCTGCTGGAAGCCGGACGGGTGCGGGACGCGAAGCGGGTGATCGCCCGCTCCGAGCGGCTGTGCCGCGAAAGCGACATCCCGTTCGACGGCGGAGACGTGAAAGCCGACATCCTCCGCGCCGGCGGTCGGCGGAAGGCCGCGACCGTCCGCTGACGACTCGCACCCTTCTTCG
>JAYTTN010000220.1:0-27509 GCA_043745295.1 Fimbriiglobus sp.
GAACCGCCGCGGCCGAGTACCAAGTTGAGTACCGCCGACGCCCTCCCCAGCCTGAGTGCGAACCGCGGCACCGAGCCGAAGAAGCTGACGGGCCTGTTGCGGAATGAGCTCGACTGGATCGTCATGAAGGCGCTGGAGAAGGACCGCACCCGGCGGTACGAAACCGCCAACGGTTTCGCCGCCGACGTGCTGCGCTACCTGAGCGGCGAGGCAGTCCTGGCCCACCCGCCGAGTACGAGCTACCGAGTGAAGAAGTTCGTGAGGCGGCACAACGGGCAGGTGATCGCGGCGAGTCTGTTGCTGTTTGTCTTGTTGGCCGGGATGGTGGGGACGACGATCGGGCTGTTTGAGGCGAAGCGGCAGGAAGGCATTGCTCGGAACGAGGCGGAAGCGAAGGAACTGGCTCGGGCGGCCGAGGCCGAACAGCGGGGCGTGGCCGAGTCCAAGGAACGGGAAGCGCAGGAGGAAAAGCGGAAGGCCGTCGCTGCCGCCGAGGCCGAGCGCATCGCCAAGCAAGAAGCCGAGACCAAGCGGCGCGAGGCCGAAACGCAAAAGCTCCGCGCCGAGGCGGGCGAGAAGCTGGCCGGTGAGCGATTGGGGCAAGTCCGAGCCGAGAAAAAGAAAGCCGAGGAGGAGAAGGCGATCGCCGTGGCGGTGAAGGGTTTCCTGCAGAACAAGTTGCTCGGCCAGGCCGACGTGACGGCCCAGGCCAACTCGTTGCTGAGGTCTGGCAGTCTGGTCGCGGAGGCGAAGACCAACCCGACGATCCGCGAGTTGCTCGACCGAGCCGCCGAGGAACTCGCCGAGGCGAAGATCGAGGCCATCTTCCCCAACCAGCCGCTGCTTCAGGCAGAGATCTTGTTAACGGTGGGCTCCACCTACGTCGGCATCGGTGAGGCCGAACGGGCGATCGGGTTCCTGCAACGATCAGTTGACCTCTGCAAGCAACACCTTAGCTCCGACCACCCCCACACGCTCGTGAGCATGGACAGGCTGGCCCGGGGTTACGAGGTTGCCGGCAAACTGGACAAGGCCCTGCCGCTGTACGAGGAAACGCTCAAGCTCAGGAAAATCACGCTGGGGGCCGACAACCCCGACACGCTCCGCAGCATGGCCCACCTGGCGGCGGGCTATCTGGCCGCCAGGAGGCTGGGCCTGGCCCTGCCGCTGTTAGAAAAGACTCTCGAGCTCATGAAGGACAACATGGGGGCCGACCACCCCGAGACGCTCAACAGCATGGACAGGCTGGCCCTGGGTTACAAGTACGCCGGCAAGTTGGACCTGGCATTGCCACTCTTCGCGGAGACCCTGAAGCTCAGGAAAATCACGCTGGGGGCCGACCACCCCCACACGCTCACGAGCATGAACAACCTGGCCGGGGGCTACCATGAGGGCAAGGAGCCGGTCAAGGCCTTGCTACTCGGTTCAGAGGCGTTCGAGCTCATGAAGGCCAAGCTGGGGGCCGACCACCCCAAAACCCTTGCCAGCATGAACAACCTGGCACAGTACTACGTGGCCGCCGGCAAGCTGGACAAGGCCCTGTCACTGTTGGAAGAGACGCTCGAGCTCCAGATACCCAAGCTGGGGGCCGACCACCCCTCCACCCTTAAGACGATGAACAACCTGGCAGGGGGCTACTGGTCGGCAAAGCGACTCGACAAGTCCGTTCCGCTGTTCGAGCAGTTGCTCCCACTGCAGGAGAAGAAGCTCGGCCGGGGGCACCCGGACACGCTCCTAACGGTGGCCAATCTGGGGGTGAATTTCAAGGACACCGGGCGGTTGGCGGAGGCCATTCCGTTGCTGGAGGAGGCGTACCGAGCACGGAATACGGACCCTACCTTGCACGAGTTCGGCATCGGTCTGCTCGAAGCCTACACGCAAGCGGGGAAGAAGGCCGAGGCGGGCAAACTTCGCGACGATCTGGTCGCCGACGCCCGAACGCGATTGCCGAAGGGCAGCCCGCAACTGGCCGGGCAGTTGGCTATGGTCGGTCTGTCGCTGCTCCAGGTCAAAGCCTTCGCCGACGCCGAGCCCGTGCTGCGCGAGTGCCTGGCCCTCCGCGAGAAGACTCAGCCCGACGCGTGGACGACGTTCAACACGCAGTCGACGCTCGGCGGGGCGCTGCTGGGGCAGAAGAAGTACGCCGACGCCGAGCCGCTTCTACTCAAGGGTTACGAGGGGCTGAAACAGCGGGAGAAGACGATCCCGCCGGCGGGTAACACCCGCATTCCCGAGAGCATCGACCGGCTGATCGAGCTATACACCGCGACGAACAAGCCCGACGAGGCGAAGAAGTGGCAAGCCGAGCGGGCGAAATACCCGGAGGTGGCCCCGCTGCCGCGGGAGAAGAAGTGATCTGCGGTTGGTACAATTCACTGAGGAGGCCAGACTATGCCGCTCCGCGATCATTTCCGACCGCCGGTCAGCCGCCAGGTTTCCTGGGAGGAAATCCACGGCGGCTGGCCAATGGTGATCGTTCAGCAACTGAAGAAGCAACTCCCGCCCGGCTTCGTGTCGGGTCCGTCGGTTCACAGCGTGGCCGTCGAGACCGAGATCCCGGACTACGACGAGTACGAAGTCCGCATCTACGACGCCGAGCGCGAGCGGACGCTGGTGGCGGTCATCGAACTCGTCAGCCCGGCGAACAAGGATCGGCCGGAGAAGCGGAATGCGTTCGTCGGCAAGTGCGCGGCCCTGCTTCAAAAGGGCATCGCCGTCAGCATTGTGGACGTGGTGACGACGCGGCAGTTCAACCTGTACGCCGAACTGATGGCCTTCCTCGGTCAGTCCGACCCGACGATGGGGGCCGAACTGCCGGCGACTTACGCCGCGTCGTGCCGGTGGCTCGTCCGGGGCGAGCGGGCGACGCTGCAAACGTGGTCGCACGTCTTGGCGGTGGGCCAACCGCTGCCGACGCTGCCGCTCTGGCTGACGCCCGTCCGCGTCATTCCGCTGGACCTGGAGGCGAGCTACGAGAAAGCCTGCGACGACTTGAGCATCCGATGACCCGTCACGCGGCAGCGGTGAGCCAACGGTCATCGGATACAATCGCTGGGCCGAACTTCTACTCTGGAGGTTTGCCGTGAACCCGACTCCCACGCTCCGCGACGCGACGGTTCAGGACATCCAGCTGGAGTTGATCCGGCGGACGCGATTCAACTCGTTCGATGGCGAGGCGATCTGCGCGCTGCTCGCCCGGCACCGTAGCCACTGGCGGGCGGCCATCTTCGACCGACCCGGACTGCCGAACTACGCCGAACCGACGCGGCTCCTGATGGGCGGACTGATCAAACTCCGCGACCTCGAAGACGACATCTGGAACGTCGATACCCTTTTCGTGTTGACCCACACGCTCGCCGGCGCGCGGGAACTCGCGACCGCTTTCGAGGAGTCGGACACCGGAGCGATGCCATCCGTTCACGACGACCCGCGGGAGATCGACATGGCGTTGGGTACTGGCCGACAGGAGTTCGGCATCCTGACCGTGTGGTGGGATTGAGCAGGCCAGTTCCCATGACCCCCATCGCGCGGCGACCGGCAGGCGTCGTGGCAGCGGTCCGCCGGAGGGGTACGATAGCCATGCCCTCGCGCCCGCACCCTCGGAGTCCACGACCATGGCGTTCGCCAGTTTCACGTGCGTCGATGATGTCGTGAAGAAGTACAAGCTCACCTACAGCCACAACCGTCTCCTGCCGCCGGACCCGACCGCGCCGCCGCTCAGTGAGGCGTTCCGCGAGGAGTTGGAGTTCAACCTGCAAATGCTGCCCATCGGCCGCTCCGAGATCGGGGTCGGCGAGGTGCTGCTGTTCCCCATCCTCCGCGAGGTGTGGAAGCCGTACGCGAAGGAACTCGCCCTGTTCACCCACGAGGGGCTGACGTTCGACGACACCTGACCGGCGTCCCGGACTACTTCGTGTGCAAGGTGTCCGAGTACGGGCGGACCATCCCGGACATCCCCGTGCTGCTGATCGCGGAGACGAAACTGGACGACTTCGAGAAGGCGTGGGGGCAGTGCTCGGCCGCCATGCTCGCCGCGCAAAAGTTGAATCAGATGCCGGAACGGCCCGTGTACGGCATCGCCACGAACGGCAGCTCGTGGCAGTTCGGGGTGCTGCTCGGCCGCGAACTGACGGTCGATCCGAACGCCGTCGCACTGGCGACCCTCGACGTGTTGAACCAGCGAATTCACGCGGTCTTCCGGGCCGTCCGCGCACAGGCGGTGGCGTACACCAAACCCGTCGCCGCATGACCCCCGTGACGCGGCTCCTGGAGGCGGCCCAGCGCGGCGACCGGCAGGCCGCTGCGGAGTTGTTGCCGGTCGTGTACGCCGAACTCCGCGCGCTGGCGGCGACGAAGCTGGCGCGCGAGGCGGCCGGGCATTCCCTGGACGCCACCGCGCTGGTTCACGAGGCGTTCCTGAAATTGGTCGGCGATCGGAAGTTCGACGGACGGGGGCACTTCTTCGCGGCGGCGGCCGAGGCCATGCGGCGGATTCTGGTCGATCAGGCCCGGATGCGGAAGGCCCTCAAACGCGGCGGTGGGGCCGAAAGAGAGGCGGTCGAACCGGATCAGATCGCCGTACCGTCGCCGGACGACGAATTGCTGGCCCTGAACGAGGTGCTGGACCGGCTTTCGGTGGCCTATCCGGATCACGCGGCGCTCGTGAAACTGCGGTATTTCGCCGGCCTTTCGGCCGACGAAACGGCGTCCGCGCTCGGCATCTCGCCCAGCACCGCCGACCGCCGCTGGACGTTCGCGCGGGCGTGGCCGAAGCGGGCGATGGGCGGCTGACGGGTGAGTACGGACGCGCGTTTCCGCGCTCCGCGTGCCAACCGGGAGAAAAAAAGGGAACCGAATCGCCGGGGTCGCGTCAGATGAGGTAGACTGGTGGAAGCGGCCGCCCGAATCGCCGCTCGCCAGAACTACCAAGCCACCCAACCAGTTGTGTCGAGACCCGGCCCGCCGCCCGGTCGCCGCACCCCACTTTCGGAGCGTCCCATGAGCCTGTTCGGAATCACCGACCGCCGTCACTTCTTCAAGCACGCGGCCGGGGCCGCCGCCGTCAGCGTGCCGGGCGTCAGCTTCCTGTCGCAACTGTCGGTTCAAGCCGCCGAGATGAAGAAGAAGAACAAGAGCCTCATCATCCTGTGGATGGGCGGCGGGCCGACGACCATCGACCTGTGGGACATGAAGCCGGACAGCCAGAACGGCGGCGAGCACAAGCCGAAGTCCACCGCCGCCAGCGGCGTGCAGATCACCGAACACCTGCCGAAGGTGGCCGCCCAGTTCAAGAGCCTGTCCATCATCCGCTCCTTGACCACCAGCGAAGGCGACCACAACCGCGGGTCGTACCTGATGGGCACCGGCCGGTCGCCGAACCCGCTGTCCGACTTCCCGCACATCGGGTCGGTGCTGAGCAACCAGTACTCGCAAGACGCGGAAGCGATGAAGAACATGGACCTGCCCATGTTCATGACGCTCGGCGGCGGCGGCCTGCCGGGCGGGGCCGGGGCCGGCTTCCTCGGCATGAGGTACGCGCCGTTCGCCGTCCAGAACCCCGGCACCGCGCCGGAGAACGTCGAGCCGCCGGCCGGCGCGAAAGAGCACATGGCCCGCCGCGCGGTGCTGTTCGACGCCCTCGAGGGGAACGCCGGCAAGCCGGGCCTGGGCCTGAAGACGAACGTCCCCGCCGACGCCGCCCAGGCGCACAAGGACGTGTACAAGAAGGCCCTCGAACTGGTCGTCAGCAGCCGCAAGGACGTGTTCACGTTCAGCAAGGACGAGCAGGCCGACCTGGCCGGCCGGTACGGCAACGACGGGTTCGGCCGCGGCTGCCTGCTGGCCAAGAAGCTGGTCGAGGCCGGCGTCGCCTGCGTCGAGGTCAGCCTGGGCGGGTGGGACATGCACGCCAACATCTTCGCCACCCTGTCCGGCCAGCGGCTGCCGAACCTGGACCGCGGCATGGGCAGCCTGGTCGAAGACCTGACCAAGACGGGCAAGATCAAGGACACCGTCATCGTGTGGATGGGCGAGTTCGGCCGCACCCCGCGGATCAACCAGAACGGCGGCCGCGACCACTTCCCCCGCGCCTGGAGCGTGGTGGTGGGCGGCGGCAACATCAAGGGCGGCATCGCCTACGGCAGCACGAACGCCGACGGCACCGAGGCGAAGGACAACCCGGTCAAGATCGGCGACCTGTACGCCACCCTGTACTCCGGCCTCGGCCTGGCCCCGGACACCCAGATCCGCGACAACCTGGGTCGCCCGACCGCCATCGCCGGCGACAAGGCCACCGCCATCAAGGACCTCGTCGGCTGACCCGCGAACGACCGATGAACACCCGAAGCACCCCGGTATCCGCCGGGGTGTTTTCGTTTTCCGATCAAGGCCGCCGTGCCGCGCGGCACGCCTGATACAATCCCCTGCACCTCGCCGCCCCGGTGCCGCCATGCCCATCTCCTGGAACGAAATCCGCCAGAACGCCATCGCCTTCAGCAAGGAGTGGGCAACCGAATCGCGGGAACACGCCGAGGCGAAGACGTTCTGGGACGAGTTCTTCCGGGTGTTCGGCATCAAGCGGCGGACGGTGGCCAGTTTCGAGGAGCCGGTGAAGAAGCTGTCCGGCACCTGGGGCCGCATCGACCTGTTTTGGAAAGGCACGCTGCTAGCCGAACACAAGAGCCGCGGCGAGTCGATGGACAAGGCGCACGCGCAGGCGATGGACTACATCCAGGGGCTGAAGACGGCCGGGCGGGACAAGGAAATCCCGGAGTACGTCGCCGTCTCGGACTTCGCCCGCATCGCCCTGCACAACCTGGACGACGGCACCAGCGCCGAATTCCCGCTCGCCGACCTGTACAAGAACGTCCTGCACTTCGCCTTCATCCCCGGCTACAAGCAGCACGTCTTCGCCGACCAAGACCCGATCAACATCGAGGCCGTCGAACTGCTCGGCGACCTGCACGACGAGTTGGAGGCCGGCGACTACACCGGGCACGACCTGGAACGGTTCCTCGTCCGCGTGCTGTTCTGCCTGTTCGCCGAGAAGACCGGACTCTTCGATACCGGATCGTTCACCCTGTTCATCGAGAACCACACGGCCGAAGACGGTTCCAACTTGGGCACCGCGCTGGAACAGTTCTTCCGCGTGCTGAACCAGCCGGAGGGCAAGCGGCAAGCGAACCTGCTGGAGGAACTCGCCGCGCTGCCCTACGTGAACGGCGACCTGTTCGCCGAGCGGCTCGACTTCGCCGCGTTCAACCGTGCCATGCGGGACCGCCTGCTCGTGTGCTGCCGGTTCGACTGGTCGAAGATTTCGCCGGCCGTGTTCGGCTCCCTGTTCCAAAGTATCATGCAGCCGAAAAAGCGGCGGCAGGTCGGCGCGCACTACACCAGCGAGCGGGACATCCTCAAACTCGTGCGGTCGCTGTTCCTGGACGAGTTGAAGGCCGAGTTCACCCGCCTCGACGCCAGCAGGGGCACCCAGCGCGAGGCCCGGTTGAAAGACTTCCACAAGAAACTCGGCGACCTGACGTTCCTCGACCCGGCGTGCGGCTGCGGCAACTTCCTCGTCGTGACGTACCGCGCGCTGCGGCTGCTCGAGATCGACGTGCTGAAGGCCCTCCACGGCGCGCAGCAGGTGACCGACATCCAGTTCCTCTCGGTCGTCGATGTGGACGCCATGTACGGCATCGAGATCAACGAGTTCCCGGCGCAGATCGCGCAGGTGGCGCTGTGGCTGGTCGATCACCAGATGAACCAGAAGCTCAGCGAGGCGTTCGGCCAGTACTTCGCCCGCTTGCCGCTGAAGAAGTCGGCCACCATCCGCCACGCCAACGCCCTCCGCACCGACTGGAACGACGTTCTCCCGGCCGCCAAGTGCAGCTTCTTGCTGGGCAACCCACCGTTCGTGGGCGGCAAGTACCAAACCGATGAGCAGCGTGCGGACTTGGAAGCCATCGCCGGTTCCATCGCGAGTTCCGGCCTCTTGGATTACGTCGCGCTTTGGTATTTCAAGGCCGCCGACTACATCCAGGGAACCGCGATCCCGTGCGCGTTCGTCTCCACCAACAGCGTCACGCAGGGCGAGCAGGTCGGCGTGCTGTGGGGTGAACTGTTCAAGAAGGGCGTCGAGATTCGCTTCGCCCACCGCACGTTCGCGTGGCAATCGGAGGCGCGGGGCAAGGCGCACGTCCACGTCGTCATCATCGGCTTCGGCCTCGCGCCGGCTGCGACGAAGACCATCTTCGACTACGACCACGACCCGCAGAACCCGCAAGCCGTCGTCGCCAACAACATCAGCCCGTACCTCGTGGACGGCCCGGATACGGTCGTCACCAACCGGAGTACGCCACTGTGCCCGGTGCCGGCCATCGGCATCGGTAACAAACCCATCGACGACGGCAATTACCTGTTCACCACCGAAGAGCGGGATGCCTTCCTTCAACTCGAGCCGACGGCGTCGAAGTGGTTCCGCCGGTGGCTCGGCTCCGACGAGTTCATCAACGGCTGGGAACGGTGGTGCCTGTGGCTGGGCGACTGCCCGCCGAGCGAGCTGCGGGCCATGCCCGAATGCGTGAAGCGGGTGGCGGCGGTCAAAGCGTTCCGGCTTGCGAGTACGAGCGCTGCGACGCGGAAGCTCGCCGACACGCCGACGCGGTTCCACGTCGAGAACATGCCGAGACGGAGATTCATCGTCATCCCCGGTGTCTCGTCGGAGCGCCGCAAGTATGTGCCGATGGGATACATCGACCCCGAGACCATCATCAGCAACCTGTGCCTCGTGAATACGGATGTCACGATCTATCACTTCGGCGTCATGACCTCCACCATACACATGGCATGGCTGCGTCAGATCGGCGGACGGTTGAAGTCGGATTACCGGTATTCCGTGAAGCTCGTTTACAACAACTTCCCGTGGCCGGAAGCGCCGACGGACAAGCAGCGGCAGGCCGTTGAAGCGAAGGCGCAGGCGGTGCTGGACGCGCGGGCGAGGTTCCCGGAGTCGAGTCTGGCGGACCTGTACGACCCGCTGACCATGCCGCCGGCGTTGCAGAAGGCGCACGCCGAGTTGGATAAGGCGGTGGAGGCGTGCTATCGCAAGGCGGCGTTCCAGAGCGACCGCGAGCGGGTCGAGTTCCTGTTCGCCCGGTACGAGAAGCTGACCGCGCCGCTGACCGCCAACCTGGGCACCGGCAAGCAGAAGCGGAAGGTGGCGGACGAGTCGGGCAGCGGCGGAAAAGCAAACGACCGATCTTGAGGTCAGCCCGATTCCATCGCGGGAAAACGAGATGCTGATCGAAGTAACTTGGCCCTTCCGCGTCGGGCCGTACCACTCAGGCGGTTCGGCCCGACGCGGGAGGGCCAGGCTACTTCGCCGGCCCTGGGCTGGCGCTTCGACATCCCGCGACGGGCCAAGTGGCGATCCCACCCGCGGACCTGCCCGGTTCGGTTTTTATCCCTGCGTCATTTTTGTTCACCAACTCCCCTTGCCTCCCTCGTCAGGTCGGGTAGAATTGGTCTCGCCACGGTCCGACTGATCTTCTCCCACCGACTCGCGCGGACCGATCCCCTCCTCCCCAGGGGCGACATGCGACCCAACGACACCCCGCCCCCGGCGACGGTCGGCCGCTACCGGCTGCTCCGACTCATCGGCGTCGGCGGCATGAGCGAGGTCTACCTCGGCTACGACCCGGCGGACGGGTCGTCGGTGGCCGTGAAGGTGCTGGCCGCGCACCTCAGCCGCGAGAAGCAGTTCGTCAACCGCTTCTACCGCGAGGCGCGGCTGAGCCGGGAACTCACCCACCCGTCGCTGATTCGCGGGTTCACGTTCGGGTTCGACCCCGAAACGGACAAGCACTATCTGGCGATGGAATACGTGGACGGGCCGACGGCGAAGGCCGTGCTGGACGCGGTCGGGCCGTGGCCGGTGGCGACCGCCGTCCGAGCCGCGAGCGAAGTCGCCGCCGCCCTCGACTACCTGCACGCCCGGCAGCTCGTTCACCGGGACGTGAAGCCGGAGAACATCCTGCTCACCCGCGACGGCCCGGCGAAGCTGGCCGACCTCGGACTGGCGAAACGGCTGTCGGGCGACTCGCAGTTGACGGCCGCGAACCAGGGCGTCGGCACGCCGTCGTACATGCCGCACGAACAGGCCGCGAACGCGGCGCTGGTGGACGCCCGGTCGGACGTGTTCGCCCTCGGCGCGACGCTGCTGCATCTCTTGACGGGAGAAGTGCCGCCAGCCGCCGCCGACGCCTTCGCCGGACACTCGAACGTCTCGCCAGCCGTGGAACTCGTCCTTCGGCGGATGCTGGCCCGGAACCCCCGCGACCGCTACCCGTCGGCGGTGGAAGCCACTGCCGCGCTCGCCGCGATCATCCAAACGACCGGCACCGGGTACGCCGAACTCCTCGACCGCCCGCGGTTGGCCGACCCGGTGCCAACGGCGGACGCCGTCACCCGTCTGGACCTGCTGCCGCCGACGGCGGGGCAGGGGAGGGACCGGAAACGCGGCTGGGGAGTGGCCGTCGCCTTTCTGGCGGCCGTCTCGGCCGGGGTCGGAGTGGCCGTGGTGCGATCCGTACTGGAACGGCCGATCACGAAGTCGCCCATTCCGTGTACCGAACCCGTGTGTCAATGACCGAGCCACCGTCCCGCCGGCCGGTCGTCGTCGCCCGCGCCCTGCTCGTCCTCGCCGCCGTGCTGTGGAGTACCGGCAGCCTGTTCAGCCTGATCCTGAAGACGGACACCGGCCTCGGCCTCGAATTGCCGAAGCTGTCGCCCATCCAGATCGCCTTTTGGCGCGGGCTGTTCGCCGGGCTGTCGCTACTGCCGCTGGTGCGGTGGGGCGAGGTCCGCTTCCGCCCGCCGATGGCCGCGATGATGCTCTGCTTCGCCGCCATGAGCGGGCTGTACGTCTCGGCGCTGGTGCTGGGCAACGCGGCGAACGCCATCTTCCTGCAAAACACCGCCCCCGTGTGGGTCTACCTGATCGGCGTCTACCTGCTGGCGCACGCGGCCGACCGCCGCACCTTCAAAGCGATGGGGCTGGCGATGGCGGGGGCGCTGGTCATCGTCGTCGGCAACTGGCCGCGCGACCTGACCGGGGACGCCCTCGACCGCGAGGTCGAGATCCTACTCATGGCCGTCGGGAGCGGGTTCATGTACGCGCTGGTGGTGCTGTTCCTCAGCTATTTGAAGGCCGAGTCCTCGGCGTGGCTCATGGTGCTGAACCTCGTCGGCAGTGCGGCTGTGATGGGCACGGCGGTGGTGCTGAACATCGGCTGGCGCGCGTTCGCCGAGTGGCTGGCCACCCCGACGGCGGCGCAGTTGGGTTTCATGGCCGTATTCGGCTTCCTGCAAATGGCGATGGCGTACTGGCTGTTCGCGCGGTCCTTGCGGGCCGTGTCGCCGCAGGAAGCGGGGTTGATCACGCTGCTGGAGCCGGTGCTGAACCCGGTGTGGGCATACCTGATCGCGCCGGGGAAGGAGACGCCAACGGTATGGACGTGCGTCGGCGGCGGGCTGCTGCTGCTGGCCCTGGCGTGGCGGTACGGGTTCCGAAAAGGCGAGCGGGGGGCGTAAGCCCCCTGTTCTGACTGGCAATTGTAGAAACAGGGGGCTTACGCCCCCCGCTCGCCGGAGAGTGCGCCATGCCCAAGTTCCACCTCGCCGCGTTTCGCAGCGACGCCACCCCGCCGGAGGGGCATCCGCTGTGCGGCGGGTGGATCGAGGCCGTGCGCGGGGTCGATGACCCGCTCGACGCCATCGGCGTCGTGATCCTCGGCGACGGCAAGCCGGTGGTGCTGTGCGCGGTGGACTGGTGCGGGTTGCGGAACGAGGCGCACCGGATTTGGCGGGCAGCCCTGGCGAAGGCGGCGCACACCACTCCGGAGCGGGTGCTGCTGCACTGCGTACACCCGCACGACGCGCCGTTCGCGGACGTGGAAGCGGAGAAACTCATCGCCGCCGCGAAGGGGCCGACCTCGCTCGACCTGAAATTCTTCGACAAGACCGTCGCCGCGTCCGCCGCCGCGCTGGAGAAGTCGCTGCTGGGGGCGGTCGAGTTCGACCGCGTCGGGGCAGGGCAGGGGACCGTCGAGAAGGTGGCGTCCAACCGCCGCGTGCTGGGCGACGACGGCAAGGTGAAGTTCACCCGCACTAGTTCCACGAAGTCGAAGGAGGCCCGCGACGCGGCGGAGGGCCTCATCGACCCACTGCTGCGGACGCTCAGCTTCTGGAAGGGGGAAACGCCGCTGGCGGCGCTGCACTTCTACGCTACGCACCCGATGAGCTACTACGGCAAAGGGTTCGTCTCGGCCGACTTCTGTGGCTTGGCCCGCCGCAAGCGGCAGGACGCGCAGAAGGGCGCGACGCAACTCTACTTCAACGGCTGCGCCGGGAACGTGACGGCCGGCAAGTACAACGACGGCTCGAACGAGAACCGGCCGGTGCTGCGGGACCGCATCCTCGCCGGGATGGTCGCCGCATGGGAAGCGACCAAGACGCGACCGATGACCGGCGTGACCGTTCTCACCGAGGCGGTGAAGCTGCCGCCGCGGACCGAGGCGAGCTTCGGGGACGGGGAGTCGAAGAAGACCCTGGCCGACGAGACGCAGACGAAGGCGAAGCGGAACAACGCCGCCCTGCAACTGGCCTGGCTGCTGCGGAAGGACACGCCCATCGAGGTCGTCGCGCTCGACTTCGGCGACGGGCTGGCGACGCTGCACCTGCCGGGTGAGCCGTTCGTCGAATACCAACTCGCGGCGGCGAAGCTGCGACCGAAAGGCACCGTCTGCGTGGCAGGGTACGGCGACGGCGGGCCGGGCTACATCCTCACGGCCGATGCCTTCCTGCAAGGCGGGTACGAGCCGACGGTGGCGCTGGCCGGGCCGGAGTCGGAGGCCATCCTGCTGAGAGCGATGGCCGAGGTGTTGAAGGAATGACCCGTCAGTTGACCGGCTCGGTCGCTTCCACTCCGCCCTTGTCGTCGATCTTGATAATCGCCACGTATTCGCCGGTCGAGCGGGAGAAGACGAACTCCGAAATGATCCCGCTCACCTTCACCCACGGGTACGGTTGCCCCTGGGAGAACGCCGAGATCTTGCTCGCGTCCGGAGCGATGATCCGCGCCCGGAGCGGTTCCTTGTCGTTCGCGCAACAGGTCATCTTCAGGAACACCAGCGAGAACTCCCGCTCGCTACGAGGGACCGGTGCGAACTGCCCTTTCAGCGTGGCGCGGGTGCCGACGAGAGAAGCACGAGCATCCGCCATCTTGGACTGGTCGTTCAGAGACTTGAAGTCGTACACCGGTTGCTTGTTGGCGTCCTCCGACACCGCGTTCTTCTCGGCCACTATTATGGCGAATCCGCCGACCGCGACACCGATCTGCTCGGGGGGCATGAACTTCGCCCCCTCCTCCTCGCCCAAGTATTCCTTGATCCAGCGGGCGCTGAATCCCTTGCTCGGCACGCCCATCAGGAACAGGAAGATGGGGAACGCGAGGATGACGACCCGCCAGTAGACGTTGCCGTGTTCGTGGTCCTCGGCCGAGTGGTCGCCGTGGTCGTGGGCTGCGTGGTTGTGATCCGGGTGGTCGCACTGTTCGCCCGGCTTGTGGTCGTGCCCTTCGTGCGCATGATCGTGGTGGGCGTGGTCGCGGTGTCCGGCACCGGCCGACTGCCACAGGCACACGCCGCGGACGGCGACGACGACGAGCAGGGCGATGCCGCCGATCAGCACCGGCAACTGGAACGCCGGCGCGAGCAGCTTGCCCATCATGCCGCCGTTGGCGTTGCCCAGCGTCTGGTACAGCAGCACGGCCATGACGCCGAACACGCCGCAGATGAACACCGTCAGCAACTGGTTCAGGAAATACTCGCTTGCGTCGCCGTGGGCGTGGTCGTGCGCAGGCGCGTTCTCGTGCGAGTGGCCGTGCCCGTCGTGGTGGTCGTGATCGTGCGAGTGGTCCATGTGCCGAACTCCTCTTGCGAGCCGCGACCGCGAGGGAGCGGCAGGGGCCGAAGATTCCGCTCCCTCGCGGTCGCGGCTCGTGGGGTCAAGGTGCAGCCGAGCTGCCGCCGGCCGTCGGGTTGTACAGCATGTGAACGATGTAGCAGTAGACCATCACCTGGGTGACCGTGCAGGCGACGATGGTGAGGATCAGCTTCGGCCGGAACACCCGCGTGAACATGACCAGCAGCTTGAGGTCGAACATCGGGCCGAGGACGAGGAAGCCGAGGCGGGCGGACACGCTCATGCCGGTGAACCCGGCGGCCAGGAAGGCGTCCGCCTCGCTGCACAGGCAGAGCAGCACGGCCAAGCCCATCATGGCCGGGATGGCGAGGAGCGGCTGGTTCACCGACACCTCCTGGATGGCCTTGATCCACGCCGGGTTCGTCTTGATGAACGCCGCCAGCAGGGAACCGATGATGAGGAACGCCATGATGTCGAGGAAGTCGCCCAGCGCCGTCGAGGTGATGTTGTTCAGCCGCTGGCCGAGGGTCTTCTTCGCCGGTTTTTCGCCGCCGGCCATTGGCAGGGCGGACTTCGGGGGCAGGGCGGAGGCGGTGAGCAGGCCGTTCGGCGACCCCTTCGACACCAGATGGACGACGAACCCGGTGACGCACGCCACCACGAACCCCATGCCGCCCCGGAGCAGCACCATCGGGATGCCGAGCGAAGTCTGATCCTCACCCACCTTGTACGCCACGAACGCGACGTAGGTGCTGAACAGGACGATGACGTTGACGATGGGGCCGGCCAGCATGTACGCGATGCAGACCGACAACGGCAGCCCCTTCCGCAGCAGCCGCCGCATGACGACCACGATGCCGCACTCGCACATCGGGAAGACGAGGCCGAGCGCGCCGCCGATCATGATCGCCAGGACCACGTTCTTCGGCAGCAGCCTGGCGACCGCTTCCTGCGGCAGCACGTCTTCCAGGATGCCGGCGACGAGCGCGCCCAGCACGATGAACGGCATCGCCTCCCAGACGATGCCGGCGAAACAGAGCACGAAATCGTTGATGGTTTCGGCGGTCACGGATGGCATCCGGGGTTGGTCAGGCGGGCAGTGGCGGTACGTCCACGGCGAACGGCGGGTTCAGTGGCTGTGGGTGTATTGTCCGTCCCCGTGGTCCTGGGAACAAGGGGCGGCCGCGCCGAAGAACCGCCGGCGGACGGCCTTCAGCCCGAGGCTGACGACGAACCAGCCGACGGCCACCACCACCACCATGCCGGACGGTCCGAACCGCATCGACTCGCCGCCGACCGGGATGCGAACCCGGTTGTGGAGGTGGTAGCCGACGAGCGCCGCCCCGAGGCCGCCCGCCAGCGTGACCCAGTACATGCGTCGCACGTTCGACGACACGTTCACCGCCGCCGCCGCCGGCACCACCAGCAGGGCGTTGATGAGCAGCACGCCGACGGCCTTGATGGACAGGTTCACCACCACCGCCAGCAGGACGACGAACAGGTAGCTGTTCCAGCGGACGGGGATGCCGCGGGACCGGGCGAGGGCGGGGTTGAACATGCCGAACACGAACTGGTTGTACTTCCAGTGGACGATGACGGCGGTGGCCAGCAGCATCCCGAACAGCCGGGCCACGTCCGCGTCCGTCAGGAAATTCACCTGCCCGTAGAGGAACGACTCCAGGTCGAAGTTCACCCGCTTGCGGACAGTCTCGGTGAGCATCCCGCCGAGGCCCAGCGCGAACGCGAAGAAGACGCCGATGACGGTGTCGTTGGTGAGCTGGGTCTGCTCCTTGACGAACACGATGGCGGCGGCCGCGACGGCACCAATGCCGGCCATCATCAGCGGAACGGCCCACAGGTACGGGTCGGCCTCGCGGCCGCTACGGATGTCATTCACCAGAATGATGCCGAGGTAGGCGACGGCGACGCCGGCGAAGGCGGTGTGCGCCATGGCGTCCGAGAAGAAGGCCAGCTTGTTGCCGACGACGAGCGAACCGACCATGCCGCAGGTCAGCCCGACGCAAATGAGGGCGAGGACGGCGCGGACTTCGAACAGGTCCACCCGCCCGCCGGGGTCGCTCGGGTCGCCGCTGAGCAGGTCCGCGAGGCCGACGACGAGCCGCTGGATGGTGTCGGTCATGGTGGGCGGTCATCCGGCCAGGGTCGCGGCGGCGCGGTGCAACAGGCGGAGGGCGTCCCGCGCCTCGGCCGGGGTGATGACCAGCGGTGGCGACACGCGAACGACCTTCTTGGCCAGCGGGCCGAGCAGGTGGACGCCGTCGCCGGTCGCGGTGCCGTCGCCCCGGTACGCCTGTAATACGAACCGGTTGGCCCACTCGTTCGCCGTCTGCCCGCCGTGGTCGCCGAATTCGACACCCCAGACCATCCCGTCTTTTTCGCCCCGGAGGTGCGCGACGAACGGGAACCGCTTCAACTCCAGCAAGCCGGCCTCCAGGACCGCCGACGACTCCCGCATCGGCCCCAGCACGTCCCGCGACTCGAAATCGTCGAGCGTGGCCAGCACGGCGGCACACTGGAGCGGGTTGGCGCTCCAGGTGTCGGACCCCTCGCCGTATTCCAGGTGGTCGAAGATGTCCCGCCGGCCGACCACCGCCGCCACCGGCACGCCGTTGCCCAGGCCCTTGCCCAGCACCACCATGTCGGGTTCGATCCCGTAGGTTTCGTAGGCGAAAAGGTGCCCGGTGCGGCCGAAGTTGGCCTGCACCTCGTCGAGGATGAACACGAGGTCGTGTTCCCGGCAGAACGCTTGCAGCAGTTGCAGATACGCCTTCGGCGGGTGGTACGAGCCGCCGCCGCCCAAGTACGGTTCGGTGACGAGCGCGCCGAGCTTGCGACCGTACTGATGGACGAGCGCGTCCAGTTCGCGGCGGTACGGCGTCGGGTCGAAGGCGTCGTCACGGTTCGCCACGTCCTTGCACTCGGCCATCGGGAACGAGACGAACTTGACACGCGGGTCGCGCTCGGCGTCCGTTTCCGATCCGGTGATCGCGTTCGACAGCCCCTTCTTGCCGTGGAAGCCGTACCGGGTGGCGACGATCATCGGCCGGTCGCGGTCGCGGGCCATCGCCGCCCACAACGCCTTTTGGATCGCCTCGGACCCCGACGCCGCCCACATCACCTGCTCCAGCCGCACTCCACCGGGTCGGTTCCGCACGCATGCGATCAGCCGCCGGCTCGCCTCGGCTTCCAGCGCCGTGACCGCGTTGTAAGTGGTCATGGCCACGGCCGGGAAGAACTCGCCGGTCGCGCGGTCCCACTCGTCCCAGCCCATGTAAGACGTGAACCGTCGCATCCAGCCCGTGGGGTTGTGCCCGAGGTTCGCCACCAGCACGCCGGAGGTGAAGTCGAACAGCCGCCGGCCGTCGGGCGTCCAGTGGAAGACGCCGGCACTCTTCGCCAGCACCGCCTGCGACGGCGTGAAGGTGCGGAGCGAGCGCGGTTCCACCTCGGCGGCGGCGGCGCGGGCGGCGTTCGAGTGCGGTTCGTGCGGGTGGGCGACAGGTGGGGTCATTTGGCGGCCGGTCCAGTGAGAAGGTCTTTCCAGTTCGCCGCGCCGAGCAGCCGCACGCCGAGGTCTTCCAGCGCGACGAGGTCGGTGACGGCATCGAGTTTGGCGAGAAGTCGCTTCGTCGGCTTGCCGAACCGCACGGTGCCTTGCCGGAGTATCATCGCCCGCGTCGCCTCAAGGCGGCCTAGAAAATATTGCGGACAAGTCAGCCGATGCATCTTCTCTTCCAGCCACTTGTCGAACCCTGAAGCCACCATCGCCTTCACATTTGGGTGGTCTTCGTACCCACGAATTCCAAATTGACGTGCCATATCGATGAGCGACATTGCTGGTGGCCTCAGGTTTGGAACGCCGAAAGCAACACTACCGGGGGGTCGAATCGCCGCAAGTCCCTCACGAATCCACAACCTTTAAATACCTGGCCGGCACGTGATCGGTCAGCCAGACGCCATTGTCGGCCTGGAAGTACGCGAAACCGTCGGCCGACATTCGGGCCGCCGCGACGACGAACACCAGCGGTTTGCCGTGCCGCGAACCGACCTTCCGCGCGGTGTCCAGGTCGGCGGACAAGTGGACGTGCTGACGCGACATCTTGAGCAGACCGCCGGCGAGTATGGCTGCTTCGTTCTGGGCACCGGTGCCGTGCAGCAGCGTTTCCGGCGGCGTCTTCGGAAGGAGCTGCAAATCCACTTCGGTGGAATGGCCCTGGTTCGCGCGAATCTTCTCGCCGGTCGGGTCGAACGCGAGCCGCTGCTTGTCGCACCGGACTACGACCTCGTCGAGTTCCTCGCGGGAAATGGGGAAGCCGCGCCTCGTCGCGGCTTGCAGCAGGTCGGCAATCGGAACCCAACCGCCGGGTTCGAGTGTCAGTCCGATTCCCTCCGGGGTGTGGCGGAGGTGTTTGGACAGGTACTTGCCGACTGTGACGCGGCGCTTGTCGTTCATGGCGAGATCTCGCGGGCGTGAGTACTGTTCGCGGACGAATCCGGAAGCGGGGAAGTCGGACTCGGGTCGCGCCCGGCCGTCCGCACGGCGATCCCGCCCCTCCGGCCGTCGCCGCCGGAGAAGTTATACCCGACACGGCCGAGGGCGATGCGTCCTCGAATACAATTCCCACTTCGATTCCTACCCCGCGAGTGTCTCCCGCATGGCCGCCGCGCCCGCCGACCCCTGGTTCCAGTCCCTGTTCGCCGCCCGCATCGGCGGGGCCGAGTACGGCAAGGGCACCGCCATCTACAAGTTCGAGAAGATCAAGCGGGCCAAGCGGAAGGCGCTGGCCGACTTCCCCGACCGCCAGCTCCTCGACTTCGGCATCGGCGAGAACGACGACATGGCCCCGCCGCAGGTGCGGGCCGAAATGCAACGGCAGGTGGACCGCATCGACAACCGCGGGTACGCCGACAACGGCATCGCCGCGTACAAGGAGGCCGCCGCCGAATTCATGCGGCGGCAGTTCGGCGTGGCCCTCGACCCGGTGACGGAGGTGTGTCACTGCATCGGCAGCAAGCCCGCCTACGCCATGCTGCCGGCGTGCTTCATCGACCCCGGCGACGTGACCCTGATGACCGCCCCCGGCTACCCGGTGGCCGGCACCTGGACGAAGTACCTTGGCGGCGAGGTGGTGCGGCTGCCGCTGACGGCCGCCAACGGTTTCTTCCCCGACCTGGACGGGCTGAGCACCAACGTGAAGCGGCGGGCCAAGCTGCTGGTGCTGAACTACCCGAACAGCCCGACCGGGGCCGTCGCCACGGCCGACTTCTACAAGCGGGTCATCGAGTTCGCCCACAAGCACCGAGTGGTCGTCGTCCAGGACGCCGCGCACGTCCTGCTGACGTACCAGGGCGAGCCGCTCAGCTTCCTGCAAATCGACGGGGCGAAGGAGGTCGGCGTCGAGGTGCATTCGATGTCGAAGGGGTTCAACATGATCGGCTGGCGGATGGGGTTCGTGTGCGGCCACCCGACCATCGTGCAGGCCTACGCCGACGTGAAGGACAATAGCGACAGCGGGCAGTTTATGGCCACCCAGCAGGCGGCGGCGGCGGCCCTGCGGGACGCGAGCATCCCGGTCGCCATCCGCGCCAAGTACGAGCGGCGGCTGCGGAAGCTGGTGGCCGCGCTGACGCAGGTCGGGTTCTCCGCGACCATGCCGGGCGGCACGTACTTCCTGTACGTGAAGTCGCCGGCGGCGGCCGGCGCGACGCGGTTCGCCGACGCGGAGGCGGCCAGCCAGTACCTCATCACCGAGCAGAGCGTCTGCTGCGTGCCGTGGGACGACGCCGGCGCGTTCCTGCGGTTCAGCGTGACGTACTCGGCGGCCACCGAAGGCGAGGAGGACGCGCTGATGGCAACTACGGTGAGCCGACTGACGGGGATGAAGCTGAGTTGGTGAGCGATTCCCCTTGAACCGCCAAGGGTACGAGTATGACAATGGCGTTGGCCGACGACGTGATCGTTCACCGCGTCGGCGGGGCAGGGTTGGCGAACCTGCGACTCAGTCCGGCCGACCTCACGGCCGTCCCGCCAGGATTGTCTGTGTTGCTCGGCGGCACCGCCCAGGACGCCGCCGCCCAGATGCGGGCGGTTTTCGGCACACGGAAGTGGCAGCGGTTGGCGTCGCAAGTGGGAACGACCACGCTCGCGGCGATCCGGGCCGCGGGCTTCGATGTGACTCCCGTCGCCACGTCGAACCTCCTGAACCACGGCCGCATCGTTCATCCGGCGGGTGCCGCCGGCTTCACGGACGCGAACTTGGCGGTCTTGGCCGTGGTGTTCTTCCTCACAACCGGGTGCTGACCATGACAGTGGCAACGGAAACCGCCGTGTACGACCTGTCGGACGGCCTCGGCCGCGACCTCGGCCGAATCGTCGTCGAGGCGGTTCGGGACGGCTGGCTGCTGGGCGAGTTCATTCCCGGCCACGACTATGCGGAGGTGGAGCCGGCGTTTCGCTCGCTCGCCGAGATGGTGGAAACGTTCTCGCTCCACCACACGGACGAGGCCATGCAGGTGATCGACGACCTGGGCCTGACGCTCCGCGCCGATCCGCAGCTTCCGCCCGCGCGGGTCGGGAACGTGCAGATCGATTCCGAGGGCGGGTTCGCGTGCGAAGCTCCCGACGGCTTCCCGCTGTAACGTCACTTCGCCCACAGGGTCTTGGGCAGGTCGTACTCGGCGTCCTTCGGCTTGCGCACGCCGGCGAAGTCGGCCAGGATCGCGGCGGCGTGCAGGGGCGTCACCTTCTCGTCCCGCCGGCCGCCGGCGACGCCGGGGCCGTAGGCCAGGAACACGGCGTGCGTGTCGTACTCGTGCGGGCTGCCGTGGGTGGTGCCGGTGGCGATCTTGTCGCCGACGGTGATGCCGCCGATCAGGTGGTACGGCTTCAGCACCACGAACAGGTCGCCGCTCCGGTCGGGGTGGAAGGACTTCAGCACCTGCTGGCCGATCCCGTCGTCCGCCTTGATCGTGCCGGCTTTCAGCTGCGCGTACGTGAATACGTCCTGGATGCCGTCCTGCGCCTTCAAGTGCGCGGCCAGCGACTCCGCCACCTGGGTCGGGTCCAGGTTCCGCGCCTTGATGAGCTTGTGATTCAGGTACACGTAGGGCGCGGAGATGGCCTCGATCCACCGCGTAGGATCCTTCTTCTCCTCGCCCGTTTCCGGGTCCGTCTCGACCTTCGGTACGGTCGCGTCCTTGCCGAAGGTGGCCCGCAGGTGCCGCTCCGCGCCCAGCAGCAGGGCGGTGGCGGACACCCGCTTGGCGTCCAGCCCCTGCCCGGCGGCGAACTCCGGCAGCGGGCAGATGCCGTGGTCGGCGGTGACGACCATCGCCCACTGCCCCTTGCCGACCGTCGCGTCGAGGTGCGTCAGGAAGTCGGCCATCAGCGCGTCGGATCGCAGGGTCACGTCCAGCACCTCGTGCGAGTCCGGCCCCCAGGTGTGGCCGATCAGGTCGTTCGAGGAGAAGCTGACCGTCAGCAGGTCGGTCTCGCCGTCCCGCTGGCCCAGCTTCTCGGCGGCGATGCACGCCTTGGCGAAGTCGAGGAGCAGGTCGTTCCCGAACGGCGAGTCGGCGACCGCCTCGTAGTACTCCTTGCCGACCTTCTTCTTGCCGCCGGTCGTCGGGTGCGGGAATTTCACCCCCTGGCCGGTCCCCTTGCCCTCGCCCACGCCGTCGTCCGGACCGGCCACCTTGTCGTAGTCGAGGTCCGGCTTGAACCGGGTCCAGTCCTTGCCGAAGAAGGACGCGGCGGTCGGCCCCTTGTTGAACTCGGCGACCCAGGCGTGCGGGGCGTCGCGGTAGTAGGTGCTGGTGACGAACCGGCCGTCGAACCAGTACGCGCCGTCGGGCTTCTTGCCGGTCGGGAAAATGGCCGACCGGTCTTTCAGCGACAGGCCGAACACCTTGCCCCGGCCGACCGCCGTCACCTCGTCGCCGACGGTCGGGCTGAGCAGCTTGTCCGGGTTGCCGACCGGCTTGGGGGCCGGTTTGATGAGCGGCTTCGGCGCGTTCGGGTCGATCACCGGCGGCGGCACGAAGGCGTACCGCTCGCTGCCGGCGCAGTACGTCTGCTTGGCGGCGGCGCGATCGTACCAGTCGTTGTTGACAATGCCGGTCTTGGCCGGCGGCGCGCCGGTCAGCATGGCGGCGTGACCGGGGCCGGTGGTGGTGATGGCGTACGGGTAGTGGCAGTCGGCGAACCACGCGCCGTCGGCCTGCAACCGCTTGAATCCGCCCTCGCCGAAGTGGCCCTTCCACTTGTCGATGTAGTCGCCGCGCATCTGGTCGAACACGACCAGCACGGCCAGTTTCACCTTGGGTTTCAGGGCGGGGGCGTCCGGCAGGGCGGGCTTCGCGGGTTCGGGCAGAGCCGGTTTGGAGACATCGACCGGGGCGGGCGTCGGGTCGAACGCCGCCACCGGCGGATCGACCTTGGCGGTGCCGCAGCCGGCGACGAGCAGCGAGACGAGGAAGAGGACGCGAAGCATCGGCGGGAACTCCGGACGGCGAGGGGGAACGGGGAGTCAATTTAGCCGGCCGGGGTGGAACGGCCGTGAAGGTCGTGTGAAAGCCGTGGGGCGGTGAGGACGCGGTCGATCACGTCCAGCGTCTTCGCCGTTGCACCCCGGTTGTCCTGCACGAACTGCCGGGCGGCGGTGCCCATGCGGGTTCGTAGCTCCGCGTCGGTGAGCAGCGTGTCCAACGCCGGCGCGAGTTCGTCGGCGGACTTCACCATGATCGCGCCGCCGACTTCGACCAGCCGCCGGGCCGCGTCGCGGAAGTTCCAGACGTGCGGGCCGAACACCACTGGCACGCCGTACCCGGCCGGTTCGATCATGCTCTGCCCGCCGCGCTGACCGTCCAGGCTGCCGCCGGTGAACCCGACATCGGCCAGGCTCCACGCCGCCCCCAGTTCGCCGACGCTGTCGAGCAGCAGAATCGCCGGCGGGGTTTCGGCCGGCGGGTCGGTCAGCCGGCTGCGGCGGGCAAACGGAAGGCCGGTGTTCTCCAGCAGCGTCGCCACTTCGTCGAACCGATCCGGGTGCCGCGGAACGAGGATCAGCCGGAGGGTAGGGTGCCGGCCGCGGAGGTCGGCGAACGCGCGGAGGACGATGTCCTCCTCGGGCGCGTGCGTGCTGCCTGCGACGATCACCGAGCCGGAAGCGTGAGCGACGGACTGTTGGAGACCGTCGCTGACGCTTCCGGCTCGGACAGAGAACATCCGGGCCAACTCCCGCGCCTTCGCACTTCCCCGTTCGCCCGTCGCGCCGTCGAACTTGACCGACCCCGTCACAGTCAGTTTCTCCTCACTGACACCCAGTTGTCGCAGCCGCGCGGCGTAGTCTTCGGACTGCACCGCGAACGCCGTCACGTGGCGGAACAGCAGCGAACGCGCCAGCCCCGCCACGCGGCTCAGCCGGGCGAAACTGCGCGGACTCATCCGCGCGTTGACGACGACCACGGGGATTCGCCGCTCGGTCGCCGCCGCCAGGAAGTTCGGCCACAGCTCGGATTCCGCAAGAACCACCACCGCCGGCCGGATGGCGTCGAGCGTGCCGCGCACGGCCCAGGAGAAGTCGAACGGGAAGGCGATCACGGTGCCGTCGGCGAACTTCGCCCGCGCTTCGGCGAGGCCGGTGTCGGTGGTGCTGGACACGACGATGCGGTAATCGGGGTGCCGTTTGCGAAACGCCGCAATCACCGTGACCAGGAGGTGAATCTCGCCGACGCTGACGCCGTGGAACCACGCCACCGGTTTCCCGGTTGCCAGCGCGGGCGCGGGGCCGAGCAGCTTCGCCAGCAGGTCGCGGCGGTAGCGGCCGGTGCGGATCGCCCGCCAGACCAGCCACGGCGACAGCCCGGCGAGAACGATCAGGTACAGCAAGTCGCGGACGAGCATGAGGTCAGATGATACGCCGACGGCGGCAGGCCTCGGAGTACGTTGCCTCCAGATCGACCGGGACGCACACATCGTCGGCGAGAAAGAGCGGCAGAGTTGGAAGCTGTCCGCCGATCTTCAACTCATCTAGCCAACACGCGAGGTTGCCCTGCCTCCCGTCCAACCGTGGCTGATATGCAACCGCGTAAAGTCGGGTGCCGTCGGGAAACAAGGCCTTTGAATCTGGAGTGAGCCGCGTGACGAGTTCGTTGTGAAGGTTCCCCGCGTGGTTCGTGACGATATCGACCAGGACGAGGCCGACGCCAGCGCGGAGCGAGTGGGTGGACACCAGCGTTGACGCTTGGCGATCAGGAAGGTGTTCTTTGTTCGCGGGAGTGATCAACGTGATCTCGCCCACCAAAGGTGGCCGGTAGGGGGACGAGCGAAACACATGGACTCGGTAGCCTTCAGGGTATTGGGCCTGTTCCTCGGCGAAGAAGTGCGGTTGGAGAAGCGCGTTGATCGCGTCGGCCAGCCGGGTCACCCAGTTGGAGAAGAACGACTCCCAACTGTGCTGGCGGTTCAGCGGCGGGTGGAAGTGGTCGAGCAGCGGCATCGGGCACCCCAATCGGCGCGGGAGCGGAACGAATGGTATTGTAAGCGTACCGTTCGCCCCCGCGTGCCCGAATGACTCCCACCCTACACCCCCCGCCGTCCGGTTCGGCCCGCCACGAGGCGGTCATGTTCTGGCTGTCCGTCGCCTACCTGCTGCTGGTGGCGGGCCTCATCCACCGCGCCGTCACGCCGTCCGTCACGGAGGGTGAGTTGTGGGGCATGTACATCGGCGCGCTCAGCCTGTGGCCGCTGTTCGCCGCCGAGGCGCTGGTCGGCGTTGCGCGAAAGCGGCCCGAGCGGCGGTGGCGACCGGTCGTCAGCCGGGCCCTGCTCATCCTGCTGTTCCCGCCGTACCGCATCGGCCGCACGCACCCGCGCTCCGGGCTGGCGTGGTTCCCCCGGCTCGGCTGGGTGCCGCCCGGCAAGGAAACATTCGACCGCATCGACCGCGGGTTCGGCACGCCCATGCTGTTCGTCGCCATCCTCATCCTGCCGGTGCTGGTGCTGGAGTACACGCAGGCCGATCTGGTGAAGGCGAGCCACGGCCTGTCGCTCGCGCTCGACATCGGCGTCGCCGTCATCTGGGTGGCGTTCGCCCTGGAATTCCTGATGGAAAGCTCGGTCGCGCCGAAGGCCGGCAAGTACCTGAAGGAGAAGTGGCTGGACGCCGCCATCGTCATCCTGCCGATGCTGGAGTTCGCTCTGACGCGGCTGGTGGATGCCGCCCCGCTCGCGCGGCTGCTCCGACTCGGCCGCGCGCTGTCGCCGGAGCAACTGGCCCGCATGCAGCGGCTGTACCGCCTGCGGGGACTGATGATGAAGGCGTGGGGCGCGTTCCTGCTGCTCGGCGGGATGAAGCGCATCTTCGGCCAGTCCCCGGAGAAGCGGCTGCGGGTGGTCGAGGAGCGAATGGCCGAGATGGAGGCGGAACTGAGCGAATTGCGGAAGGAAGCCACCGAGCTGCGGGTGAAGGTGGCGGTGGAGGAGAAGCCGGCCGAGGTGGTCAATTCTCCTTAGGGGCATGGCTTCCAAGGTGGCTGAAGTGGCAGTGTCGTGCTGTCACCGCGGAGCGGTGATTGCCGGTAGCCAGGGGTGACAGGCGAGCGCAGCTCGCGGAACCCCTGGAACTGACGCGAAATGGGGCCGTGTCCCGGAGGGACGACGGAATCCGCCGCCGCTCCGCGGCTCGATGGGGTTGGACGGTGCGACCAGGGGTTCCGCTCACTTCGTTCGCTTGTCACCCCTGGCTACCGGCACCAGCCCCTCCGGGGCGAAGAACCCTTTTGCCGCCACCGGGTTTCGCGTCTCCGTCGCTCACGCTTCCGGCTCGGACCGCCTCACATCATGCTGTACGGGTCCACGTCCACCTGGAACTCTACGCCCCCAGGCGGTTTGGCGATGGTCAGCACTTCGCGCAGCACGGCGTGCAGCACCCCGCTGTTCTCGGCCTGAAGCTGGAAGTGGAAGCGGTAGTAGTCCTGCAACTTGAACACCGGGCACTCGGCCGGCCCCAGCACCCGCACCGCCGGCGACTCGCCCGGCCCGGTCTGCCGCGCCACCGCCTGCTTGAACCCGCCGGCCAGCATCTCGGCGAAGTCGTTCGCGGCCGTCTCCTTCTCGCTCCGCACGATCACCCGCGCCAGCCGCTGATATGGCGGGTACTGGTGTTCCTTGCGGAACGCCAGTTCCATCTTGGCGAAGCTGGCGTAGTCGTGCTTGGCCGCCAGCGCGATGCACGGGTGTTCGGGCGTGTAGGTCTGCACCATCACCTTGCCGCCCTTCTCGCCGCGCCCGGCCCGGCCCGCGACCTGGGCCAGAATCTGGAACGTCCGCTCGGCCGCGCGGAAGTCCGGCAGGTGCAGCCCCACGTCCGCGTTCACCACGCCGACGAGGGTGACGTTCGGGAAGTCCAGCCCCTTGGCGATCATCTGCGTGCCGAGGAGGATGTGGATGAGGCCGTCCTTGAAGGCGTCCAGAATCCGCCGGTGGCTGCCGGCCTTCGAGGTCGTGTCCGAATCCATCCGCTGGATGACCTGGGCCGGGAACTTCTCTTCCAGTTCCGCCTGGAGCTTCTCCGTGCCGAACCCCTGGTAGCGCACCGCCGAGTCGCCGCACTTCGGGCACTTCGTGATCGGCGGCGTGTCCCACCCGCAGTAGTGGCAGACCAGCGCCGCCTTCGTGCGGTGGAAGGTCAGGCCGAGGTCGCAGTGGATGCACTGGGCGACGTGCCCGCACGCGGGGCAGTGGACGTGCGTGCTGTAGCCGCGCCGGTTCAGCAGCAGGATGACTTGCCCGCCGGCCTTCACCGCCTCGCGGATGCCGTGGTCGAGCGTCGCGCCGATGGCCCAGAACTTGCCCGGCGTCTTCGGCTCGTGCTTCAGATCGACGAGTTGCACCTTCGGCATCGGCCGGTTCTCGACGCGGCTGGGCAGGTTCAGGATCGTGTACGACGTGTCTGCCGCCGCCTGCCAGCTCTCCAGCGACGGCGTCGCCGAGCCGAGCAGGATCGGCACGTTGGCCAGCCGCGCCCGCATGACCGCCACGTCGCGGGCGTGGTAGCGGGGCGTGGCTTCCTGCTTGAAGCTGGTCTCGTGTTCCTCGTCGATGACGATCAGGCCGAGTTTGCGGGTCGGGGCGAACACGGCGCTCCGGGCACCCACCACCACCTGGACCTTGCCCGCCGCGATCTGCCGCCAGTAGGTGGCGCGCTCGGCGTCGGTCAGGTTCGAGTGCAGCACCGCCACCCGCCCGCACCGGCCCCGAAACCGCTCGATGGTCTGCGGCGTGAGCGAGATTTCCGGCACCAGCACGATGGCCTCTTTCCCCTGCGCCACCACCCGCTCGATGGCTTGCAGGTACAGTTCCGTCTTGCCGCTGCCGGTGACGCCGTACAGCAGGAACGGCTTGAACCCGCCAGTTTCTACGGCCGCGCGGATCGGCTCCCAACAGCGCAGTTGGTCGGCGTTCATGTCGAAGGTTTGTCCCCCTCTCCCCTGGGGGAGAGGGGTTAGGG
>JAYTTN010000221.1:0-27484 GCA_043745295.1 Fimbriiglobus sp.
CCAGTTGAACACCCCCTCTCCGGAACGGGGAGGGGGCCGGGGGGTGGGGTCTTCGACCCTCTGTGGCAGGGTCAAAGTCCCATGCCCTCGCGGACGATCACGACCTGCGGGGTGGTGTCGATTTGGCAGCCGGTCTTCCGCTCGGAAGTTTTCCCGTCCTTCCCCTTCAGCGAGAGTTTGACGGTACACCGCGCCTGCCGGCCGTTCAACTCGACCGCACCCAACTCGTAGGCGAACAGCCGCGCGCCGTCCGTCCAGAGCGGTTCGGCGAAGATGACCGGCGGCGTCTTGCCGGCGAGCGCGTCGTGCGACTCGCCGGCCTTCCAGGCGGCGAGTGCGGCCCCCGGGTGGCGGCCGGCGTCGGCCGCGTTCACCGTCGGGTCCAGGGGCGGGCTGCCGCGCCCGGCGATGATCGCCAGGGCGGCCAGCGTCAGGAGCGGGCGGCGCATCAGTAGTCCCCCAGCACTTCGCCGCCGCTCCGGGTGCCCAGCGCCCGCCACGTCGGCAGGGAGATGTTGCCGTTGACGAACCGGACCGAGCCGTCGCACAGCAGCAGGTTCACCCCGCTGGCGCGCGCTGTTGGCCGACATGGAGCTGTTCGACGGCGGGAAGGCGCACCCCTTGGCGTTCGGCTTGCCGACGTGCTGGTACATCGTCGGGTGCTGCGCCCGGAGCCACCAGGCCCCGTAGTAGGATCGGAACTGGGCGGTCGGGTCGGTCGGGGCGAACGAATTGCACAGGCTGTCCGCCTGGTCGGCGGTGGTCGGAGACCCGGCGCTGGCGGCGTTGAACAGGTCGGTCGTCAGCGACACGGTGGCGTTGTTGTAGTCGCCCTTCCGCCGCTCGCAGAAGGCCGCCGTGTTGCTCGTCCCGTCGGTTCGATCACGCTGTGGTAGGCGTGAACGGCGATGCCGATCTGCTTCAGGTTGTTGCTGCACTTCATCCGCGCGGCGGCCTCGCGGACCTTCTGGACGGCCGGTAGCAGAAGCCCGATCAGGATGGCGATGATGGCGATGACCACCAGCAACTCGATCAGGGTGAATCCACCCCGACGACGGAAACGGACCATGAGACACCTGGGAGAAGGAGGAATGAAGCGGACACGGACGGAACGAAGACCGCGCGCGGGGCGCGGGCGACCACCCAATCGGGTGGGGAGACTTAAGCTCGCACCGGATTCTGGCGAATTGTCGGTTGACGGTCTCCGCCGGAGGGCGGTATTGTAGAAGCCATGACTTTCCCCCTCCGCCAATTCGACGCGATGATCCGCCACTTCCTGGCGGTGGCGGGAGTGTGCCTGGGCTGGTCGGCGACCGGTTCGGCCAGTTGTGGGGACTACCTCCACATTCGGACATCGACCGCGACTTCTGGCCCCATGGAACAGCGCCCGTCACCGCCTTCGCCTTGCGCGAATGGTCGGTGTGACCGCTCGCCCGTCGCGCCGGCTCCCATTCCGGCTGTGGCGGTTCCGTTCGCGCCCGCCGATGCCGTCCTGCCTCATATCGAGCGAGCGAATCCGACTCTTCTCTGTTGCGCCGTTGCGGGTTCGGACGCGACTCCGTCGAGTGCCCCGTCGCCGGACATCTTCCACCCGCCGCGCGGCTGACCCGCGTCCCCGTCTGTCCCGAATCTGACTCACTGCTCCCGGAGGCCATCCCAATGGCCATTCGGTTCGTGTGCGCCGCCGTCATCTCGACGGCCGGCGTCGTCCTTCTCGGCTGTAGCAGTCGCGCTCCTACCGGTCAGATACCGGGGGGCGGCGATGTCGTGCCGTTCGCGGACGTGACCGCCGCCGCCGGCATCCGGTTCACGCACGTCAACGGCGCGACGGGGAAGAAGCTGCTCCCCGAGACGATGGGCGGCGGGGTGATCGTGTTCGACTTCGACGCCGACGGCCGGCCGGACGTGTTCCTCGTGAACGGCCGGGGCTGGGCGGCCGGAGACGCGACCGCGCCGGCGCTCTACCGCAACGCGGGCGACGGGACGTTCGCGGACGTGACGGCGGCGGTCGGTCTCGCGGTGCCGCTGTTCGGCATGGGCGGGTGCGCCGGGGACTTCGACAACGACGGCTTCCCCGACCTGTTCGTCACCGCCATGGGCGGCAACCGGCTGTACCGCAACATCGGCGGCAAGACGTTCGAGGATGTGACGGAGGCGGCAGGACTGAAGCGGGACACCTGGCCGACGGACGGGCCGACCGTGGCCGACTGCGACCGGCCGATCACCTTCCCGTCCTCGGCGACCTGGCTGGACTACGACGGCGACGGGCGACTCGATCTGTTCGTCTGCAGTTATGTGCAATGGATCCCGACGACTGACCTCGGCATTCAGGCGCAACTGCCCGGCGGCCAGCGGGCCTACGTCCCGCCGACGCAGTTCCCCGGCACGCACTGCCAACTGTTCCGCAACCTGGGGGGCGGGCGGTTCGCCGACGTGTCGGCGGCGTGCGGCATCGAAGTGACCGAGCCGACCGGCCCGAACGGCGCGCGGGTGGCCGTCGGCAAGGCGCTCGGCGTCGTCGCCTGCGATCCCGACGGCGACGGCTGGCCGGACCTGATCGTGGCGAACGACACGGTGCGGAACTTCTTCTTCCACAACGTGCCGGACGGGAAGGGCGGCCGCACCTTCGAGGAGGTCGGCTTGCGCGCGAACGTGGCCTACGCCGACGGCCGGCCGCGCGGCGGCATGGGGATCGACGCCGCCCACCTTCAACCTGACACGCCGTCCGCCGCGATCGCCAACTTCAGCAACGAGCCGAACACGCTGCTATCGCTGGTCCGTCCCGCGCCGCTGCTGTTCCAGGACGTGGCACCGGCGACCGGGTTGGCCGGCGCGAGCCGGGGGCCGATGAAGTTCGGGGCGGCGTTCCTCGACTTCGATCTGGACGGCCGGCTGGACCTGTTCACGGCGAACGGCCACTTGGAACCGGACATCGCGCTGGCCCGGCCGAACCAGATGCAGGCCGAGGCGGCGCAGCTCTTCCGCAACGTCGGCGGCGCGGATCGGGCGTCGTTCGCCGTCGTCGCCGACGCCGGCGACCTGTCCCGTCCGATGGTGGGCCGCGGCTGCGCGGTGCTGGACTTCAACGGCGACGGCCGGCCCGACCTGATCGTCGCGGCGAACGGCGGCCCGGCCAAGCTGTTCCGCAACGACCACGACACCGGCAACAAGTGGGTGCGGCTGAAACTCGTCGGCGACGGGGTGAAGTCGAACCGCGACGCCATCGGCGCGCGGGTGGTCGTGACGGCGGGCGGGCGGCAACGGACCTTTACAATCGCGGCCGGGCGCGGATACTTGAGTCAAAGTGAACTTTCGATCACAGTGGGCCTCGGCGACAAGACGGCCGTGGAATCGGTGGCGGTCCACTGGCCGGGCAAGGACGCCGGCACGAACACCTGGACGAACTTGGCCGCCGGGACGGAACACCGGCTGCAACAGAAATAATCCGATACCATCCTTCATCCGAGTCCCTCCCATGTCCATCGATCCCTCTCCGCCGGCGGCCGTGTCCGCACTGCCGCGACCGAAGCCGCAACCCTACCAGCCGGCCATCCGGCCGTGGCTGAAGCCGCTGCTGTGGGCGACGTTCGCCGGGTTCGCCCTGCTCGGCGCGACGGGCGTGTACCTGTCCGGGGTGACGTTCCTCAACTGGCTCCGTCCCGAAACGCTGTACACCACGCCGTTCACGTTCTGGATGTTCCTCGGGCACGCCGGCGTCGGCGTGGCGGGGGTGGCCCCGTTCCTCGCGTTCGGCCTGGCGCACTACGCCACGTCGCGGAAACGGCGGAACCGCAAGGCCGTCCGCCGGGGGCTGGCGGTGTTCGCCCTCGGCATCCTGGTCATCGTCACGGGGCTGGCGCTGTTCCAGTTCGACGGCCTGCCGCAGCTCCCGACGGGCACCGTTCCGCGATCGGTGGTTTACTGGCTGCACGTCGTCATCCCGCTGGCGTGCATCGCCATGTACATCAGCCACCGCAAGGCCGGCCCGCGGATCAAGTGGGGGTACGGCAAGGCGTGGGCGGCGGTCGTCGTGGCGACGCTCGGCGTGATGGCGTGGTTCCACGGGTACGACCCCCGCGCCGCCGCCCGCCAGGGGTCGGCCGACGGGGTGAAGTACTTCGAGCCGTCGAACGCCCGCACCGGCGACGGCAAGTTCATCCCCGCCGAGGCGCTGATGAACGACAAGTACTGCATCCAGTGCCACAAGGACATTTACGACAGCCACCTGCACAGCGCACACAAATTCAGCTCGTTCAACAATCCGGCATACCTGTTCAGCGTGAAGGAAACCCGCGACATGGGCATGAAGCGGGACGGCAACGTGAAGTCGTCGCGGTGGTGCGCCGGCTGCCACGACCCGGTGCCGTTCTTCAGCGGCCAGTTCGACGACCCGACGTTCGACATGGAGAAGCACCCGACCGGGCACGCCGGCATCACCTGCGTGACGTGCCACAGCATCACCGAGGTCCACGGCCCGCAGGGGAACGCCGCGTTCACCATCGAGGAGCAGCAGCAGTACCCGTTCACGTACTCCGAGAACAGCCTGCTCCAGTGGGTGAACGCGCAGATGGTGAAGGCCAAGCCGGAGTTCCACAAGAAGACGATGTTGAAACCCCTGCACAAGACGGCCGAGTTCTGCTCGACGTGCCACAAGGTGGCGCTGCCGGTGGAACTGAACCACTACAAGGACTTCCTCCGCGGGCAGAACCACTACGACTCGTTCGTGCTGTCCGGCATGGGAAACGGCAGCCGCAGCTTCTACTTCCCGGAGAAGGCGAAGGACAACTGCGCCAGTTGCCACATGCCGTTGCAACCCAGCACTGACTTCGGGGCGAAGGACTTCGACGGCACCGGCGTGCGGAAGGTCCACGACCACCGCTTCCCGGCCGCCAACACCGGCCTGTTCGAGCTGCTCAAGAACGACCCGCAGTACGCCAGGATGAGCGCCGGGTTCGACAAGACCATCCGGGCGAACGCCGACTTCTTGAAGGACAAGAAGCTTCGGATCGACCTGTTCGGCGTGAAGAGCTACAAGCCCGACGGCAGCGTGGACGACGAGTCCTTGACGGTCGTTCGCCCGCAGTTGCCGGAATTGCAGCCGGGCAAGTCGTACCTGATCGAGACGGTGGTGCGGACGCTGAACATCGGCCACCACTTCTCGCAGGGGACGGTGGACTCCAACGAAATCTGGGTCGATTTCACGGCGAAAGCCGACGGCAAGGTGATCGGCCGGAACGGGGCGACGAAGAACCCCGACGACACCGGCGCGGTGGACGAGTGGTCGCACTTCATCAACGTTCACATGCTGGACCGCAACGGCGCGCGGATCGACCGCCGCAACCCGCAGGACATCTTCACCCCGCTGTACGACCACCAGATTCCGCCCGGCGCGGCGAACGTCGTCCACTACAAGCTCGACGTGCCGGCGGATGTGACGGGGCCGGTCGAACTCACGGTGCGGCTGCGCTACCGCAAGTTCGACCAGGCGTACATGGAGTACGTCCACAAGCCGCTCAACCGGCCGATCCCGAAGCTGCCGATCATCGACCTTTGCTTGGACACGGTGACGCTGCCGGTGAGCGGCGGGCCGGCGGTGGCGAAGCAGGAATCGCCGATCCAACCGGCGTGGCAGCGGTGGAACGACTACGGCATCGCCTGTTACCTGGAAGGCGGAGCGGGCAACAAGAAGGGCGAGTTGCGGCAGGCCGAGGCGGCGTTCCGGAGGCTGCTGACGCTCGGCGCGAAGGACGCCGTGTGGCACGGTCACGCCAACCTGGCGCGGGTGTCCATCGACCTGGGCAAACTCAAGGACGCGGCCGAGAACGTGACGAAATCGGGGCAGTGCGACCCGCCGGCCCCGTGGTGGCTTCGCGCCTGGCTGTCCGGATCGACCATCGCCGAGAACGCCACGACTCCGGAGGACTGGGACGCGGCGGCCGCCGAGTTCGCCAAGATCGTGGACCCGGCGAACCAACCGACGGAACGGAACATGAACTTCACGAAGGACTACGTCGTCCTCGGCCGGCTGGGGCAGGCGTATTTCCGGCGGTATCAGCAGACGACCGACAAGGCGGGGCAACTCGACCACCTCGGCAAGGCCATCGGCGCTTATACCAAGGCGCTGGCGGTGGACCCGGAAGACCTGCCGAGCCACGACGGGTTGTCCCGCTGTTACGCGGCGCTCGGCGTGGACGCCCCGGCGGGTGGCGGCCCTGTGAACGGCACGGCCGAAGAAGTGGCGGGGCTGGCTGCCGCCGCGACCACCGGCAGCGCGACCGAGCGCACGGCCGTGGCGGTGAAGCTGGCCGACGCAGTGACCGCCCTCGGCCGCAAGCCGCCGGACGCCAAGTCGCCTCGGCTGAAGCCGCTGCAAGCCGCGCGGGCACAGGTACAAGCGGCATACACCGCCGAGGCCGACCCGACGGCAAGAGCGGCGCAGGCCATCGCCCTGGCGTCGATCCACCGCGAGTTGCACACGCTCCTCAAGCCGGACGAGTTGGCGAAGTCGGCGACCATGCAGGCGTACCGGAGCAAGCACCCGGCGCACAACGCCGCCGCCGAGGCGATCGTCATCTACCCGACGAACCGGCCGGGGGTGGGGTCGAGTCGTCGATAGGCGAAGGGAATGGGTTCTTGACGGGTTGCGGAGACCCCACCCCCGTCCCCCTCCCCATAAATGGAGAGGGGGTGTTCAAGCGGGAGTCGTCGCCGCGTAACCCGGTAGGGTGCCGAAATCCTCGGCGGAACATCGACTGCGATGTCCTGTTGAACACCCCCTCTCCAGGACGGGGGGGGACGGGGGGTGGGGTCTTCCCCCAAATCGATATCTACCGCTGACAAGGTCGAGTCTTCGAGGCCCGACAAGAACCACACCACCCCCAGAAGCGTGACTTCGATGACCACTCCCGTGAAACTCGCCGCCGCCGTGCTGACCCTCGCCGGCCTCGGCGTCGGCGGATACTTCGCCTACGACGCCTACTTCGGCAAGAAAGTGGCGGACCCGGTGAAGGTGCCCGTCGGCCCCACGACCGAGCGGAAGGCGGTGCCGGTGCCGGCGGTCAAGTTCACCGACGTGACCGCCGCCGCCGGCATTCGCTTCACGCACTTCAACGGCGCGGCCGGCAACAAGCTGCTGCCCGAAACGATGGGCGCGGGCGTCGTCGTCCTCGACTTCGACAACGACAAGAAGCCGGACCTGCTGTTCGTCAACAGTTGCCCGTGGCCCGGCCACCCCGCGCCGGACAAGGCTCCGTGCCTCGCGCTGTACCGCAACAAGGGGGACGGCACCTTCGAGGACGTGACCGAGAAGGTCGGGTTGAACGTCACCGTGTACGGCATCGGCGGGTGCGCCGGCGACTTCGACAACGACGGCTTCACGGACCTGTTCATCACCTGCGTCGGCGGGCACCGGCTGTTCCGCAACGTCGGCGGCAAGACGTTCGAGGACGTGACCGGCAAGGCGGGCGTGGCCGGGCCGGGCGTCTGGCCGGCCGGCGAGTCCGCCGACGCCTTCAAGCAGCACGCGCCGCCGATCCCGTTCGGCACCTCGGCGACGTTCGTGGACTACGACGGCGACGGCAAACTCGACCTGTTCGTCTGCCACTACTGCACCTGGTCGCCGGCCATCGACCTCGGCATCAAGTCCACCCTGACGGGCGTCGGCCGGACGTACCAGCAGCCGACTTCGCTGGAAGGCAACCAGTGCAGCCTGTACCGCAACAGGGGCGACGGCACGTTCGAGGACGTGAGCGAGTTGGCCGGCGTGCGGGTGTTCGAGGCGGAGGGGACGGACGCCGGTGCAAAGAAACGGCCGGTCGGCAAGTCGCTCGGGGTGATCCTGTACGACGCGGACGGCGACGGCTGGCCGGACCTGATCGTGGCGAACGACACGGTGCGGAACTTCTTCTTCCACAACGTGCCGGACGGGAAGGGCGGCCGCAAGTTCGAGGAGAAGGGGCACTCCGCCGGCGTCGCCCTCGCCGAAGGGACGGTGCGCGGGGCGATGGGCATCGACGTGGGCGAGTACAAGCCGGGCAAGGCGGCCGTGCTGATCGCCAACTTCGCCAACGAGCCGAACACGTTCCTCGTGCGGAACCACCCGACCCGGCTGCTGTTCGCGGACGCGGCGGCGGCCGTCGGGCTGTACGGGCCGAGCCGCGGGCCGCTCAAGTTCGGCGCGTTCTTCTTCGACTACGACTTGGACGGCCGGCTCGACATCCTCACCGCCAACGGGCACATCGACCCGGACATCCAGAAGATTCAATCGAACCAGTCGCACAAGCAGGCGGCGCAACTGTTCTGGAACACCGGCGCGGACGACCGGGTGTTCGAGGAGGTGCCGGTGACGGCCGCCGGGCCGGACCTGCTCAAGCCCATCGTCGGCCGGGGCAGCGCGTACCTGGACTTCGACGGCGACGGCGACCTGGACGTGGTGCTGACCGAGAACGGCGGGCCGCCGCTGCTGCTGCGGAACGACCAGAAGACCGGCCACCACTGGATTCGCCTGCACCTGGAAGGCGACGGGAAGGCGAGCAACCGCTCGGCCATCGGCGCGGAGGTGACGGTCGAGGCCGGCGGGAAGACGTACCGGCGGACCGTCGCCGGCGCGCGCGGCTATCTGAGCCAGAGCGAACTGACCGTCACCGTCGGCCTCGGCACGACGACGGCCGTCGAGAAAGTGACCGTCCGCTGGCCGGGCCGGGCCGGTGCGTCGCAGTCGTGGACGGCCTTGAAACCCGACCGGGCGCACACCCTGACGCAAGGCGTCGCCGAAGCGAAGTGACACCCGATCGCCCCGTCATTCCGCAGCGTTTTTCCTTCGCCCGGCCCTCATTTCGGGTGTACCATTCAACCCGTCGAGTCCTCACACTTCGGGCAGGGACGAGTCATGCGATTGCGGACGTTCAACGGCGACCCCGTGCAGGTGTCGGAAATCGGCCTCGGCTGCTGGCAGATCGGCGGCGACCAGTGGGGCGACGTGCCCGACGCCGACGCGCTCGGCACCCTCCGCGCGGCGGTGGACGCCGGCAGCACCTTCCTCGACACCGCCGACGTGTACGGCCAGGGGCGGAGCGAAGAACTCATCGGCCGGTTCCTGAAGGAGCGGCCCGGCCCGCTGTTCATCGCCACCAAGTGCGGGCGGTTCGGCACGCCGGGGATGCCCGCCAACTTCGAGCCGACGGTCATGCGGCAGCACACCGAGGCCAGCCTGAAGCGGCTCGGTGTGGACGCCCTGGACCTGACGCAACTGCACTGCGTGCCGCTGAAGTGGCTGAAGGACGGCGAGGTGTTCGAGACGCTCCGCCAGTTGAAGAAGGAAGGCAAGATTCGCCGGTTCGGGGCCAGCGTGGAATCGGTGGAAGAGGCGAAGGCGTGCCTCGCGCAAGACGGGCTGAAGTCGCTCCAAGTCATCTTCAACATCTTCCGCCAGACGCCCGCCACGGAACTGTTCGAGGAGGCGAAGCGGAAGCAGGTGGCGATCATCGTCCGGCTGCCGCTGGCGTCCGGCCTGCTGTCGGGCAAGTTCACCGCCGCGAGTACGTTCCCGGCGAACGACCACCGGACGATGAACCGCAACGGCGAGAAGTTCAACGTCGGCGAGACGTTCGGCGGGCTGCCGTTCGAGAAGGGGCTGGAGTTCACCGAGAAGGTGCGGAAGCTGGTGCCGCCGGGGTTCACGATGGCCCAAATGGCGCTGCGGTGGATCCTCGACTTCCCGGCCGTCAGCGTCATCATTCCCGGCGCGCGGAACGCGGCCCAGGCGACGGCGAACGCCGACGCCAGCGACCTGCCGACGCTGCCGGCGGAGGTCCACGAGAAGCTGCGGCGGCTCTTCCGCGACGAGGTGAAGTCCCACGTCCGCGGGCCGGACTGAACGCCTCTTGGCGAGCGGGGGGCGTAAGCCCCCTGTTTGCTTTGAAACAACAGGGGGCTTACGCCCCCGCTCGCCGGAAACCGTTACGCCTTGTACCGCTCGATCAGCACCTGGGCGGTCGCGGGCCGCATGATGCCGGGGTCGGGCGACTCGCCCTTCTTGAACTTCTCGCGGAGGTCGGTGCCGCTGATGGACACCGGCTTCCACCCCTTCGCCTGATGCTCCTCGACCAGTCCGACGCGGCCCAACTCGGCGTAGTACGCGGCGAACCCGACCTTCACCGGGTTGATCTTCAAGTCGCCCTTCAGCTCGTCGAACTTCCGCTGCGCCGCCAGCCCGTCCCAGATTTCGCCCTTGTCGTCGTAGGGGGCGTCGGCGTGCTTGCGGCCGATGATGATGTCGGTGAAGCCGTAGTTCTGGCGGTAGATGGCGTGCATCACCGCCTCCTTCGGCCCGGCGTAGAACATCTTGATGTCCAGGCCGATGAGCAGCACCTGATCGCTGAACTTGCGGCCGACCTTCGCCCACAGCGCCTCGTCGGTGTCGCCGTCGCCGAGTTGCTTGTTGTCGATCAGCGCGCGGTACGTCTTCATCCGCGTGACGGCGTCCACGTCGTCCGCCTTCGTCTCGCCGACCAGCGGGTTCAGCACGGCCCCGACGAAGAAGCCTTCCCGCGTCAGGCGTTCGAGGCCGAGAACCAGTGCGTACTCGTGGGCGCGATGCAGGGCGTTGCGGGTCTGGAACGCGACCACCCGCTGGTAGCCCTTCGTGCGGAACAGTTCCCGCGTCTGGTGCGGGGTCAGCACGAGGTCGCCGTAGTCCGGGTTCCGCGGCTGGGGCAGCACGAACGCCAGCCCGCCGACGAGGAACGTGCGCGGGTCGGCGTTGGCGATCCGCGCGCCGGGGTGATCCTCGCGGGTCGTGGCGTACACGCTGGCGTTGTACTTCTTCTTGTCCCACGGGTAGACATCCGTCACGTTCAGCTTGCCGACGACTTCGCCGCGCTCGTTCGTCAGCGGGTGGTCGGTGCCGGTTTGCAGCTTCTTCGCCGTCTCCTCGTCCACGGGGAACGCCAGCGGGATCGTCCACGCGAACTTCTTGCCGTTGCTGAGGACGACTTCCTCGTCCAGCACGCGGTCGTACTCGGCCTTCGTCATCGGCCCGTTCAGCGGCGACAGGCCGCCGTCGCCGATGCGGTACAGGGTGCTGAGGTCGGCGTCGGACACCGGGATGGCGGTGGTCTTCGGCACGCGGGCGACGAAGTCGGCGGCCTGCGCGGCGGGCACCGAGCGGGTGACGGGTTCGGTCACGTCGCCGTGCGGCGGGATCAAGTCGAGCGGCATCGAACGAAACTCCAAGAGGAAGGCGAGCGGGGGGCGTAAGCCCCCTGTTTCTTCACGGAAGCAACAGGGGCTTACGCCCCCCGCTCGCCAAGACAAGAACTCAAATCCCGGAGCCGTCCTTGTGCTCCAGGACGTGCAGGCCGCATTCCTTCTTCTCTTTCCCAGACCAGCGGCCGGCGCGGTCGTCCTCACCGGGCTTGACGGCGCGGGTGCAGGGCCAACAACCGATACTCGGATACCCCTGGTCGTGCAGCGGGTTGTACGGCACGTTGTGATCCAGGATGAACTTCCAGACCTGGCTCTTCGTCCAGTTCAGCAGCGGGTTCACCTTCATCACGTCGAACTTGGCGTCCCACTGCACCACCCCGGCGGCGGCGCGGTCGAGGGTCTGGTCCTTGCGGATGGCCGACACCCACGCGCGGGGGGCGATCCGCCGCATGGCCTGCCGCAGCGGCAGCACCTTGCGGTCGTGGCAGCACTGGTCCGGCTGGCGGTCATACAGCGGCCCGCCGTGGTCCTGCTCGTACTCCGGAACCAACTGCTCCGGGTAAATGTACTCCACCGCGATGCCGTACTTGATGCGGATGTCCTCCCGCAACTTCAGCGTCTCCGGGAACTGGTAACCGGTCTCCAGGTTGATGAACTTCGTCGTCGGCCCGATCTCGGCGAGCATGTGAATCAGGCAGCAGCCCTCGGCCCCGAACGCGGTGGCCATGAGCAGGTCCGGGTGGAAGTGCCGCACGGCCCAGCCGAGGATTTCTTGCGGCGGGGCGTGGGCGAGCAGTTCGTTCGCCAGAGCAATGTCGGCGGCGTCCATCCGGGCGTGCATGGGGCGAAATCCGGGCGGCTGGGAACTTTGTTTATCGGCATTATCGGGTATTGGTCAAGAGGGGAACTCGGATTCGCGCTCCCTGCGGTCGCGGCGATGACGACACCCTCTCTTCGCCGCGACCGCCGGGAGCGAGCGACTTCCATACAATTCCCGAACCCCAGACTCTTCGACACCCTCAAGAGTCTGTTCCACCCTCGTGCGGCGCAGTCCAAACGCCGTGCCCCTCGGAGACGCTGACATGCCGGCCAAAATCGACATGGCGAAGTTCGCCAAGTTCTGCAAGGACACCGGGTTCATCTTCCAGTCGTCGGAGATCTACGGCGGCATCAACGGGTTCTGGGACTACGGCCCGCTCGGCGTCGAGCTGAAGAACAACATCAAGCAGGCGTGGTGGACGGACATGGTCCGCAACCCGCCGCCGGGGCCGGACGGGCAAGAGATCCGCATGGTCGGGCTGGACTGCGCGATCATCATGAACCCGAACGTGTGGGTGGCGTCCGGGCACGCGGCCGGCTTCGCCGACCCGATGGTGGACTGCAAGTCGTGCCACGGGCGGTTCCGCGCGGACAAGTACTGGGTGTTGGGATTCAAACAAGGTGAAAAGGCGGACAATCAGAAGCTGATCGACGCGATGCAATCGCACCTGCAACAGCTTCACGAAGTGTCAAAGACAGCGGAAGAGCGACGTGAACTCGCGCTGCTTACAGACGACATCGTAAAGCCGGCGATACCTCAGTTCCTCAAGTGCGTTGCCGCCGACTCGAAGCAAGGGGCGCTCGAAGTTGGGGAACCGACCAAGACCGAACTCCGCGCCTTTCCCGGTGCGAAGTTCGTGTACCTTGAGCCGCTCCTGAAGCACATCGATACATACGGTCAGCCTCCCTGCCCGAGTTGTGGGGAGAAGACTCTCACCGCGCCGCGCGCGTTCAACCTGATGTTCGAGAGCCACGCGGGGCCGATTCAGTCCGAGGAGAACAAGGTCTACCTCCGGCCGGAGACGGCGCAGGGCATCTTCGCCAACTACCGCAACGTGCTGAACAGCACGCGGCTCAAACTGCCGTTCGGGGTCGCGCAGATCGGGAAGGCGTTCCGCAACGAGATCAACCCGCGGAACTTCATCTTCCGCAGCCGCGAGTTCGAGCAGATGGAGATCGAGTTCTTCTGCGCGCCGGACGAGTCGATGAAGTGGTACCAGTACTGGCGCGAGTTGCGCAAGTCGTGGTACAGCACCCTGGGCATTCAGTCCGCGAACCTGATCCCGCGCGAGCAGGGTAGCGAGGAGTTGGCACACTACAGCATCGGCACCACCGACATCGAGTACATGTTCCCGTTCAGCGAAGCCCCACAGGAACTGGAGGGCGTCGCGCACCGGGGTTCCTACGACCTGACGCAGCACGCCAAGCACTCCGGCAAGGTGGACGACCTCGCGTACTTCGACGAGGAGCGGTGGAACGACGACGGGCAGAGCGGGGCCGTGCCGACGCGGAGCTTCAAGGAGTGGCTGAAGTCGAACCCGTCGGCGGCGGACGTCGCCAAGTACAAGTTCGTCCCGCACGTCATCGAGCCGAGCGCCGGGGCGGATCGGTTCGCGCTGGCGGTGCTGTGCGAGGCGTACCACGAGGACAAGGTGCCGGACGCGAAGGGCAACCTGGAGGAGCGGATCGTCATGCGGTTCCACCCGCGGTTGGCCCCGGTGAAGGCGGCCATCTTCCCGCTGGTGAACAAGGACGGGATGCCGGAGAAGGCGCGGGCGCTGTACCGCGAGTTGAAGCCACTGATGAACGTGTTCTTCGACGACAAGGGGGCGGTCGGCCGCCGCTACCGCCGGCAGGACGAGATCGGCACGCCGTTCTGCGTCACCATCGACGGCGACACCGTCAGCGGCGACGTGGTGACGATCCGCGACCGCGACGTGATCGGGCCGGACGGCAAACCGCAGCAGCGGAAGGTGAGGATCGGCGACGTGAAGGCGGAAATCCTGAAGGCCATCACGCCCGGCGGGTGAACCGCGACCCAGCGGGAGCGCAAATCCTCTACCGAACCGGGCATCCGCCCGGTTCGATTCGTTGACGCATCGCTCCACCCGCGATCCCGTTCCAGCACCTCGCCAATCCGCCCCGTTTCCCAGCGCGAAAGCCGGGCGTTCCCGCCGACAATTTCCCCATATCCGAGATGGCACCCGGCCCGGTTCGGTCATTACAGTGGGTAGGGTGTCCCACGCGCCGACCGGAGAGACCGACCATGAGCGACACGAACCGCGAGCCGCCGCCGGAAACGGTGTCGGTGGAAGTCCACCACGACCGCCTGTGCGATCGGTACGAATTCCTGCGGAAGGCGGGCCAGCCCGTCACCGTCGGCGCGTTCCTCCGCATGGAGGGGATCGACCCGGCCGCCGCCGATTCGGCACTCGTGCGCGGGTTGGAGGCGCTGGCCGTGTGGTATCGCCCCGGTAACGAGCCGACGGTCGTCCTGCCCGCCGACGCAACGCCCGACGCGGCCGAGACGTTGCCGGAAATCCGCCCCGGCGCGGTGCTGGGCGGTCGGTACGAATTGATCGAACTGATCGGCAAAGGGGGCATGGGCGAGGTGTGGCGGGCGCACCAGACGTCGCCGATGAGTCGGATGGTGGCGGTGAAGGTGATCCGGGAACGGCCCGGACAGGACTCGCGGGCCATCCTCGCCCGGTTCGAGGCCGAGCGGCAGACGCTGGCCCTCATGGACCACCCGAACATCGCCAGGGTGCTGGACGCCGGCACCACCGACGACGGCCGGCCGTTCTTCGTCATGGACCTGATCAAGGGGGTGCCGATCACCGCCTTCTGCGACGCCCGCCGGCTCTCGCCGAAGGAGCGGCTGGAGCTGTTCGTGCCGGTCTGCCGGGCCATCCAGCACGCGCACCAGAAGGGCATCCTCCACCGCGACATCAAGCCGGACAACGTGCTGGTGGCGCTGCACGACGACCGCCCGGTGCCGGTCGTCATCGACTTCGGCATCGCCAAGGCGTTCGGCCAGGCGCTGACCGTGGAGTCGGTCGCCACCGGCCACTGGGCGATCGTCGGCACGCCGGAGTACATGAGTCCGGAGCAGGCCACGCCGAATCAGCTCGACATCGACACGCGCAGCGACGTGTACTCCCTCGGCGTGCTGCTGTACGAACTGCTGACGGGCACCACCCCGGTGGACCGCCAGTCCCTCGGCAACGCGGCGCTGTTGGAAGTCCTGCGGATCGTCCGCGAGGTGGAGGCCCCCCGGCCGAGCCACCGGCTGAGCAGTTCGACCCTGCTGGCGGACATCGCCACCAAGCGGAGCGCCGAGCCGACGCGGCTGGGCCGGCAGTACCGCAACGAACTCGACTGGGTGCTGCTGAAGGCGCTGGAGAAGGACCGCTGTCGGCGGTACGAGAGCGCCAACGCCTTCGCCGCCGACATCGAGCGGCACCTGGCCAACGAACTGGTGGAGGCCACCCCGCCGACCCGCGGCTACCGGCTGCGGAAGTTCTACCACCGCCACCGCCCGCAAGTCATCGCCGCGAGTCTGGTGTTCGTGGCGCTGGTGGCCGGGGTGGTGGGGACGACGGTGGGACTGCTGGAAGCGTTGCAAGCACGAGCCGACGAGGCCGAGCGGGCCGACGGCGAGCGGCAGGCGAAAGAGGAGGCGGAAATAAAGCGGATCGAGGCGGTCGAGCAGCGAAGGAGGGCCGAGTTGGCGACGGCGGCGGAGAGGCAGGCGAAGCATTTGGCGGCGGCGGAGGCGAAGAAAGCCCGAGAGGCGGAAGACGCGACACTGGCCGACTTCCGCGCGACTACGAGCGAAGCGTTGACGAACTTACTGGCGAAGGACGCCGAACTCAGCAGCGGCGCGAAAATCTTCCTGACGGATTTGCTGAAGCGCTGGGAGGGGTTTTCTCAACGGGTGGGGGACGATTTGCGCTCACGGGTCATTCGCGCCGAAGGCTTCCTTCGCGTCTCAACCATTCAATCGCTTCTCGGCTCCGGCGACCTCGCCCTGGTCAATCTGCGCGGCGCTCGAACAATCCTGGAAGCCGTGTTGGTCGATGAACCCAACTCCGTCGAGGCGATGGAACTCCTCGCTTACGTTGTCGGCGATCTGTCGGAATTTCGCTCGACGCAGAGCCGGGCGGAGGAGCTCCGTTCGTACCAAACAGTCATGCAACTGTGGCAAGAAGTGGTCCGGCGGAAGCCGGCGGACAAGAGCTATCAGTACATGATCGCCTACACGCATTTGAAGTTCGGAGGGTATCACTTGGAGTCGCGAGACATGCCACTCGCGGAAGCGGAGTTCCGGAAAAGCCGGGTGATCGGCGAGCAGCTGCTTCGCGACGATGGCAAACAGGTCCTGTATCTCGACATGCTCATTTCCTGCGGCTTGTTTCAGGCACAATGCCGGAATTTCGGCAACAAAGACCCCATCGCGGCCTACGAGGACGTTCTCACCAAAACGGACGCGGCGCTGGTCGTTCACCCGGATCGGGTTTCCTTCCTACAAGCCAAGAGAGTCATTCACGAAAACCTCGGGAAGGCACTCCTCGTTCGAGGCAAGGGGGAACAGGCGCTGTGGCACTACGAACAGGTCCGCGACGTCGCGCAACGATTCTATCTTGTCAGCCCCGGCATTTTCGCGTACCGCGTCGGCGTCCACTCGGCGCGGAATCGCGTTGCCAGCGTTCTCGCGAGTTTGAAACGGTTCGACGAGGCGAAAGGGCACTTCCTTGCCGTCATCGACGGCCTGTCGGAGATCCTGGAGAAACACCCGCGAAACGGCGACCTCCTCCGAGAGGCGATTCGTGGTCGTGGGAACTTCGCCATGATGCTCGAGGAAGTCGGCGAAACCCAGGCCGCGATCGAGCAGTACCGCCGCACCGTACGGCTCGGCCGGGAACTCTTGAGTGTCGAAAGCAAAGTGCCTCTCGACCACACGCTACAGATCGACGCGATGCGTCGCCTGGCCAAACTGCTTGACCGACAGGGCTTCCGGGACGAGTGGCGGCGTCAGCTCGAAGATACCCGCGAGTACCTGCTCGAACCGATTCGCCTCTTTCCGGGGCACGTGCTGTATATGGATCATTTCACCGAGATTTGCGGCACACTTCTTCCGATCTACTGGCAAACCCGTAGCCACGAGGAATCCCGAAAGTGCTACCGCGCCCTCCTCCGCGTGAGTGACGAGTACTGCCGCGACAAACCCAAAGACTTCCCCTGGAAGACCGACGCCGCGATCATGGCCCGCAACTACGGCACTTTCCTGCGCGAGATCGGGCAGAACGAAGAGAGCCTCAAGTGGCTCGGCCGGGCGATCGATGCGCTCGTCGAAATGCGGGATGGCCCCAGCCGCGACCCGCGAATCGTCCCGCGATTGATGATCAGCTACGTTGATCGGGCAATCCTCCAGCAGAATCGGGAACGCTACGTCGAAGCGCTGAAAGATTGGGCCGACGCAATCACCCTGTCGGAGCGGAGCGAACGCCCCTTCCTGCGTGCGTCCTCCGTCCTGGCCCTGGCCCGGAGCGGGCGCGTCAACGAGGCCCTCACGGAAATCCAAAAGCTCGAATCCCTGGCGAAATGGCCGGGCCACATCTGGTACGAATTTGCCGCCGCAAGCGCGATCGCGGCGGACGCGGAAGGCCGTGACGAGGAGAAGCAGCGGCTCATCAAGGCGTCGGTCGATCACTTCACGAAGGCCGTTCGCACGGACGTTGCCAACGCTCGCCAGCGGCGACCCAAGTCGGACTTCGCCACACTGAAAGACGACGACGACTTCCGCAAGTTGGCCGAGCAGTGGGCGAAGAAGTACCCACCGGAAGTGGCCCCCGCTCCGACAGCGGTGAAACCGGTGCCCGAACTCGCCCCCGCGCCCCGGCCGGCGAAGTGACCCCACCCCGGAGCCGCCGCCATGGCCGCCGCACCCGACGACGAGATCACCCTATGGATCGCGCGGCTGAAGGCCGGCGACCCGGCGGCCGTGCGGCCGCTGTGGGACGGCTACTTCGCGCGGCTGGTGACGCTCGCCCGCCAGCGACTGCGGGCGGTGCCCCGCGCACTGGCCGACGGCGAGGACGTGGCCCTCAGCGCGTTCGACAGCTTCTGCCAGGGGGTGAAGGTCGGCCGGTTCCCCGACCTGGACGACCGCGACGACCTGTGGCGGCTGCTGTTCGTCATCACCACCCGGAAGGCGCTGAAGGAGGTCAAGTACGAGCGGGCGGCGAAGCGGGGCGGTGGCAAGGTGGTGTCGGCGTCGGCCCTTGACGGGGACGAGCCGGGGCCGGGGCTGTTCGCCGGCGTGGCCGGCCGCGAGCCGACGCCGGCGTTCGCCACCGAGATCGCCGAGGAGTGCCGCCGGCTGCTCGCCGCGCTGAAGGACGAGCAACTCCGTCAGTTGGCCGTCTGGAAGATGGAAGGGTTCACGAACGCGGAGATCGCCGAGAAGATGGGCCGCGCCGTGCCGACCGTCGAGCGGAAGCTGGCCCGCATCCGCGCCGTGTGGAAGCGAACGCCGACGCCGGACGACGCGGACGAGTGAGCCGCGTGTCACTTCCGGCGGATCGCCGGCTTGATCGTCCACGCCTGCCGCTTGGCCAGTTCCATCAGCGCCGGGGCTTTGAAGTCGGGCGGGAAGATGACCCACCCCCACAGCTTCGGGTTGTCGTCCTGGACGTACTTGGCGGTGAGCAGCTTGGCCGGCGACAGGTCGATCTTGTCCGGCACCGGCTTCCCGTCGGCCAGCGTCAGCACCACCTTGGCCAGGGCTGCGAGGTACGCCTCCGGGGTGACGGCGGCGCTGCCCAGCCAGACCGTGCTCGGCACCCGGCCGTGTTTCTTGAAGTAGTCGGCCACGTCGGCGGCGGTGCGGGTGAACTGGCTGGCGTCGGTCGTCACGGTGGCGGCCATCGGCAGCGGGGCGGCGGTCGGGCCGAACGGCGTCGGCACCAGCGTCACCGCCTTCGGCCGCTTCCCGACGACGGACTCGTTCAGCAGGTAAAGCACTTCGCTCGGCGCGAGGGTGAACTCGCCGTGCTTCTGAAAATCGAGGCCCTTCGCCGCCTGCTCGGCGACGGCCTTGATCTCTGTCGGGGTGAACGCCTTGCCCGCCGCCGCGTCCGGATGCATCGCCACGGCCTCGCTGGCGGTGATGAACTTCACGTCAGCGAACCGCTTGATGAACCGCATGTACTCGAAGAAGGACTCGTAGGCGACCTTCGACTCTTCCGCCGTCTTCGCCTCCGGCTTCACCCACTTCTCGCGCGGCGGGTTCGCCCCCTTGGTGAAGTTCGCCCCGTCCCAGAACTGCTTGTGGACGAACTCGCACGGGTGGTAGTAGATGCTGACGAGGCCGCCGCCGTCGGCCAGCACTTTGCGGCGGACCTCGACGAACCGGTCCTGGGCGGCTTTCACGTCCTGCTCGCCGCCGAGGTCGGTGCGCGGGGTGAACTCGTGGTCGTACAGGGTGAAGACGCCGCCGTAGAAGTGTGGCCGGCGGTCCACCCCGACGTGCCGGCCGGCGTCCAGGTACATCGGCGTCTTCCACTGCCGCAGCGCCCCGTACACCTGCGGCCCCCACGAGCTGCCCGGCTGCCCGTAGCAACTGGGGGTCTGGCCGAAGATGCGTTTCACGTCGTCGTGCCCGCCCTTCTCCCGCCGGTCGAACTCGGCCACGCCCTCATCCCAGCCGAGCGCGGACAGGTACATGGCCGGCGTCGGCTGCACGCTGTGGAAGTTCGAGTGGTAGCCGATTTCGTGCTTTTTGAGCGCCGCGATCACGTCCGTCCGGTCGCGCTTCTCCAGGGTGCGGGCCTTCTCGCCGACCACCTTGAACGTGGCCTTGATCTCCTCCTTGGTCAGCCACTCCGCCACCTTCAGCGCCGCGTCGTCGCTGGCGGGAAGGATGTAGTCCTCGGTGTCGAACCAGAGGAGGACGGACACGGTCGGCTTCGGCTCGGCCGCCACCGCCGGCCCGACGAGCAAGAGAAGTGCGACCAGGGAGAGGGGGCGGACCACGGGGAACCTCCGGAAGGGGCACGGGGCCGTACCGAGTTCGTTTGACGAGTGATCGTCTTGTTCGCCCGCCGCGCCAGCACGGGGCCAACCACCTAAGTGGTTGGCCCCGTGCTGGCGCGGCGGGCGAACAATTCCTTTTCACAATCGGGCGCGGTGTCACTTCACCGTCAGCAGCTTGTCTTCCTTCGGGAAGGTCTCCAGCACCAGCCCCTTGAAGTGGATCTCCTGCTTCACCCCGTTGCTGTGCAGTTGCAGGCCGATGGGCGCGGCCTGGATCGTCTCCGGCTTCGGGTCGCGCCAGTCCACGACGGCCGCGCCGTTGACGGCCACCCGCACGCGGTTCCCCTGCGCCAGAATCTCGATGTCGTTCCAGTCGTGCTGCTTGCCCACTTTCTGGGCCGGCTTGCCGTCCACCGGCAGGCCGTTGCGCCGGAACAGGTCGTACATGCCGTACCCGGACGGGAACATGACCAGGTGCCCCTTGTACGTGTGTTCGGTGCGGTCGGCCTTTGGGTCGGTCACTTTGCCGTCCGCCTTCGGGAACACCTCGCCCCAAAAGGCCACGCCGGAGTGCATCTCGGACTCCACCAGCTTGCTGGCGAACGTCAGGCGGAAGTCGGTGTACTTGTCCTTCGTCAGCAGGTAGGTGCTGTACTTCAGCGGCTGGGCATTCTTGGCGACGATGACGCCGTCGGCCACACTCCACAGGTCCTCGAAACCGACCCAGCCGGCGAGGGTCTTGCCGTCGAACAGCTTGACCGTCTCGGACTTGCCTTCGAGGGGCTTGACGACCGGGGGTTCCGCCTTCGGCGGCTGCTTGGGCTGGCCGACGGCGACGCCGCAGGCACCGACGAAGAGGAGCGTGGCGAGGAGACGCATGGGATTCATCCGAACGGGGAGAGAGGTTGACCGAGGCAGGAAAGAGATCGTATCACGTCGTCCGGCCGGTGCCAGCGGATTCCCGCTGTGTCCAGCCGGGGGCCACCACGCCCGGCGTTACTTCCCCCCCGCGTCCATCAACTTCAGCCCGTCTTCCACGTCGGCCACCAGCTTCGGCTCGGCCTTTCGGACGGCGTCCGCGAAGGTCTTCGCGCTCGCCTCCGGGCAACTCAGCGCGTAGCGGACGATGCCCTTGCGGTACACCGGCGCGGCGTGGGTCGGCTTGCCGTACAGGGCCAGCACGTCGGCGGTCAGGTCCCACCAGCCCCAGCGGCGGAGGTCGTCGATGGCGATGTCCGCGAGGTCGGCGTCCGGCAGGATCCGCTTGTAGGTGTCCACCACGACCGGGCGGTAGTCCTTCGGCCGCGTGGCCTGGAAAAACTGCACCGCCTGCATCGCCGACAGCCGATGGGCGAACGGCTGTTTCGTGTCGGTCAGCGTCGCGCGGATGGCGGTCCACCCGGCCTTCGGGTCGGTCACGGCGTACCCGGCGAGGATGCCGCCGAGGTTCCCGGCCACGGCGTCGGTGAGCGGCGGCGCGAGCAGCTTGGCGAAAGTGCCGGCGTGGGTGGTGTCGCCGGAAAGGCCGAGCATCATGGCGAACACGCCGAGGCGAAACGGCGGCGTCTTCGGGTCGAGTAACAGCCGTTGCAGCTTCGCCGGCGACAGCGCCGCTTTCGCCGCGACGATTTCGGCGTCCGGCGTCTTGGCGAATTCGAGGAACGCATCCTCGGCGATGGCCGTCTCGACGGAATCGAGGTGGTCGAAGTAGTACGCCAGCCGTTTGCCCGGCTGCTTCGGGTCCAGGGCGGCGATGCCGGCGACGTACTTCTGAATTGGCTCACTGGCGGACACGCCGAAGACCGCGTCCGGCTTGCCGTCGGCGGCGTCGAAGAACATCAGGTACGCCGGCGGCGTCTTGCCGATGACGGGCAGGTAGCGCGGGAGCGTGACGGCGGTCAGCTTGGCGACGACGGGGTCGGTCTTCAGCACCCGGTCGAAGTGGAAGTCGGTGGTGCCGGCCCCGCGGTCGTCGGAGAACTTCGGGTTCTTCAGCGTGCCGAGGACGACAGCTTTCGATTGCGCGAACCGCTCGCGTAGAGTGGATTGCGTGGCGAGGTTGCCGCCGCAGAACGAACACGCGGCGGCAGGCGGCGCGGGGACCGCCGCCAGCACCGCCGCGAGGAGGAGGTATCCGGTCGAAGACCCCACCCCCCGGCCCCCGCACCGGAACGGGGAGGGGGCCGGGGGGTGGGGTCTTCCGGCCATCCCGAGTTGCAGAGTCATGCGCGCTCCGGTCACTTTTTCGGTTCCTTCGGCTTCTCGTCGTCCAGCAGCTCGCGGAGGAACTTCACCTTCTCCGCGTCCTTCGCCACGGCCGCCGCCACGAACGCTTTCGCCTTCTCGTTCCCGGCGTCGGCCGACTGAATGGCGAACCGCAGCACGGCCCGCTTGACGATGCCCAGCTTGTTATGCGTCGGAACGGCGTCGAAATTCAAGACGAACTCGGTCATCTCCCACCGCTTCCACTTCCGCAAGTCCTCGATGGGCATGTCGGCGATGTCCGGCAGGTTCGCCAGCACCTTCATGCCGTCCAGGACGGTCGCGGCCGGAATCAGGTCCGACCGGTAGTCGTGGAAGAACCGCAGCACCTTCAGGACGGTGAACTGCGTGTTGAACTCGGTCGGCTGGGCGGCGCTGTACTCGAACAGCCGCTTCCACCCCCTGTCCTTGTCGAGCATGATGTACCCGGCGAAGAGGCCGTCCAGCCCGCTGTTGAACTGGTTGTCCTTGTCGTCCACCATCGCCCGCAGCAGGTCGGCGTGCTTGGCGGTGCCGCTGTGCCCCAATAGCAGGCCGAGCAGGCCGTACTTGCTGGCCGGCGTGTTCTTGTCCGCCAGCCAGCCGGCGATGGTGTCGGCCGGCAGCGGGTTCTTCTTGTCCTCGGCCAGCGTCCGCACGTCGCCGTACTCGGTGTTGCCGAACTCCATCTGCGCGTCTTGGGAGATGACCAGGTCCGAGTCGGTCAGGAAGTCGAAGAAGAACCGGAGCCGTTCGGCGGCCGGCTTCGCGCGGGCGACGATGGCCTTGGTCAGGTACTCCGGCAGCTTGCTGTCGGGGGTCATCTGCTCGCCGCGGTAGGCGTCGAACTTGGCCTTGTCCAGATTCTTCGGGTCGGCGTCGTCCGGGTTCACGGCGCAGAACAGCAGGTAGCGGACCTCCTTCTCCTTCGGCCCCGGCTTGATGACGCGGGGCACGAGCAGCACCGGCTTGTTCTTCAGGAAGTCGTGGTCCTTGATCCTGCTCTCGATGTGCAGCTCCGTCGTGCCGCGCGTGAAGTCGGCCGGGTCCTGCTTCGGGTTCTTCATCACCCCCAGCACGATGAAGTCGGCCTGGCTCACCTCGCCGGCGAGCGTCTGCCCCTGGGCACCGCAGAACGGGCAGGCGGAGGCGACGGCGGCGAGCGCGAGGGTGGCGAACGCGGTCAGGACGGCACGGCGGAGCATCGGGGAAGCCTCACGAGGGCGCGAATGGCGGGTGACGTCATTATCCGCAGGCGGATGGGTGCGGGACAACGCGCTTTTCGGCAACGTGATACCGCGTTATATCGCGGACGCGGCTTCGGCTAACCTCGCCTCGGTGAGTGCGAAAGCGTCGCCCGCTTCGGCTTTGACGTGCGGGCCGAAGAACTCCACGAATTCCCGCGCGCGGCGGACGCTCCGCTGGCGGCTGGCCGGCGGCAGGTGCGACGAGTCGCACAGGTTGTCGTACAGGTCGGCCAGCTTGATGAGCTGCACCTGCCAGTCGCCGGCGGCGAGCGCCGCGAAGTACGCTGGCTCGCGGATGTCGTCCCGCAGCCGCATGTCTTTGGTCAGGACCGCCACCCACCCGGCCACGCCTTCGCCGAACCGCTCGGCGAGGTCGTCGAAATCGGTCGGCGTGTCCTCGATGGTGTCGTGCAGCAGCGCCGCCGTCAGAACCGCCGGGTCGTCGATGCCGAAGACGTGCCGCAGCACCAGGCAGACGCGGAACGGGTGCGCGGCGTAGGGCGTCGCGTTGTCCTTGCGAATCTGGTGCCGGTGCGCGCGGGCGGCGAACGACACGGCGTCGAGCAGGATTTCCGTCGGTGGTTTCATGGCGGTCACTTCTTGGCTGGGGGTGCTACGTCGCGCGGTTGCAGGCAGTGGGCCAGCAGCACGCGAACGTCGGTCGTGGCCGGAAACAGTTTCGGCTCGCGGGCGGTGCGTCTCAGGTGGTCGGCGAGTGCGGCGGTCAGCAGTAGCTCTTCCGCGGCGTGTTCCGGTTTGCCGGCGAGATTCGTCGCTTCGTCGGGGTCGTTGGTCAGGTCAAACAGTTGCACCACGCGGCCGGGGAGCGGTTTGCCGGTGGCGTAGCCGTCCTCCCGCTTCCGCGCGCCGGTGGCGTAGATCAGCTTCCACTGCTCGGTGCGGACGCAGGCTTCCTCGTTCTCGGAGTATTCGACGAATACCCGCTCGCGGTGCGTTTTCGCCTCGCCGGACAGCAGCTTCGTCAGCGACTCGCCTTGCACGCTCTCCGGCACCTTCACCCCCGCTCGGTCCAGCAGCGTCGGCACGATGTCGATGAACTCCGTCAGCGCGGTGTTGGAGCCGCCGGCCTTCGTGACCCCCGGCATCCGCACGAGCAGCGGGGCGCGGATGGCCGGCTCGTAGCAGCAGTGCTTCTCGAACCGCCCGTGGTGCCCCAGCATGTACCCGTGGTCGCCGGTCAGGACGACAACGGTGTTCTCGTCCAACTTGGCTTTCTTGAGGGCGTCCAGCACCCGGCCGACGTTGCGGTCCAGGTACGCCATCGACGTGAAATACGCGGCGGTGATGCCCTGCTTCTCGGCGTCGGTCAGGTCGCGGAAGATGGCCGGGATGTGCCAGTCGTCCTCCTTCCCGACCTTTGGCACGGGGAACGCCTTCGGGTCGAACTTCACGTTGAAGTCGGCCGGGTAGTGGAACGGCGAGTGCGGCTCGTAGAAGCTGACCATCAGGAAGAACGGCTTCGCGTGCTTGGCGGCGAGAAACTCGGCGGCCTTGTCCGCGAACGCGGTGCCGGGCATGTCGGCGTCCACGGCTCCGAACGGTCGGTTGTCGCTGTTCAGCCAGACGCGGGCGTGGTCGTGGAACGGCTTCCACGGCGGCTGCACGGCGACGCCGTCCGGCAGCGGCTTGGCCTTGCGGGCCTGCAATTCCTTGCGGAAATCGGGCAGGTCGTACCGCACGTCGAAGCCGTGCTTCAGCGCGCTGTTGAAGTGCATCTTGCCGACGCTGGCGGTGTCGTACCCGGCGTCCTTCAACATGGTGGCGAGCGTCGGCGTGCCGGCGGGCAGGGCGGTCTTCAGTTGCGTGACGCCGAGCGAGCGCGGATACCGGCCCGTCAGGAACGACTGGCGCGAGGCGGTGCAGACCGGCGAGTTGCAGTACGCCCGGTCGAACCGCAGCCCCGTCTTGGCGAAGGCGTCGATGTTCGGCGTCCTGGCCAGCTTGTTTCCGTAACAGCCGAGCGGGTACGCGGCGAGGTCGTCGGCGCAAATCCACAAAATGTTCGGTTTCGGCGGATCGGCCGCTACCGACATCGCGGGCAGCAGCACGAGAGCGGAGAATGTGAAAGTTCGCACGGAATGTCCCCTACACGAGTTCTTCATTCGATTCCCGGTCGCCGCTTCGGATAATACCGCCGCGTTCTTTGCGACGCCATGCTTCTCCCTCGGAGGTCTCGCCATGCGGTTCCGTTCCGTCGCCCTCTTGCTCCCGCAGCTCGCGGTCGCCGCGTGTCTCGCGGTCGTCCCCGGCGCGGCCGCCGACGACGCCAAGCCGAAGGTCGTGTGGCCCGGCCTGCAAAAGGACGGCACCGTCCAGCTTCCCAACGGGTGGAAGCTGAACCCGGCCGGCACGCACGTCGAAGTCGGCGACTTCCCGGTGAACGTCCAGCTTCACCCGACCGGCCAGTTCGCGGCGGTGCTGCACTGCGGTCTGAAGGATCACGAGGTCCACATCCTCGATCTGAACGCCAAGAAGCGAAAGATCGTCTGTCGGGTGACGGTGGACCAAGCCTTCTACGGCCTCGCGTGGTCGCCGGACGGCAGGCAGGTGTACGCCAGCGGCGGCGAGTTCGACGTGGTCCACGTCTGGGATTTCGACAAGGGATTCCTGCACAACCACCGCACCCTCGACGTGTCCGGCGTGCCGGGCGTGAAGCGGACTGTGCCGAGCGGGATCGTTCTGGATGCCGGCGGCAAAGACCTGTTCGCCTGTGCGCTCTGGGCCGACGCCGTGATTCGCATCCCGCTCGACAACCCGGCCAACAAGGTGTTCATCCCGCTGGCCCTGACCGCCGAGATGAAGAAGGATTTGCCCAAGCAAGGCGACCCGCCCAGCCCGCCGGACGGCCGCAAGGAGGACAAGAAGGACGAGCCGAAGAAGAAAGACCCGCCGAAGCCGGCCGACGAGGACGACGGGGTGAAGACCGCGACGGACAACGGCTACCCGTACTTCGCGCTGCCGGAAGCCGGCGGCAAGCGGCTGTTCGTCAGCCTGTGGGCGAAGTCGGCGGTGGCGGTCATCGACCTGGAGAGCAACCAGGTTTCGGCCGTCTGGAAGACCGCTTCGCACCCGACCGAAATGGTGACGGACCCGAAAGGGAAGGTGCTGTACGTCGCGTGCGCCAACTCCACGCAAGTGACGGTCCTCGACGTGGCGACCGGCGAGACGATTCAGACGATCAACGCCGCGCTCTACCCGCAAGCGCCGGCCGGCAACACGCCGAACAGCCTGTGCCTGACGCCGGACGGCGAGATGCTGTTCGTCGCCAACGCCGACGCCAACAACCTGGCCGTGTTCAACGTGGCCGACCCGAAGTTCGCCAAGCCGCTCGGCTTCATCCCGACCGGCTGGTACCCGACGAGCGTGCGGTACAACAAGATCGACAAGACCCTCTACGTGACGAACGGGAAAGGCAACCTGAGCAAGGCGAACCCGAGCGGACCGGGGCCGGGCATCCCGTTCGAGCGGGGCCTGATGGAGTACATCGGCGGACTCTTCAAAGGAACCTTCGCGGCGATCCCGGTGCCGACGCCGGCCGCGATGGCCAAGTTCAGCAAGACGGCCTACGAATGCTCGCCGCTGATGAAGGACGCGGCCGTGAACAGCGCCGGCGTCGAGAAGGACAACCCGATCCCGCAAAAGCTGGGCGACAAGTCGCCGATCAAGCACGTCATCTACGTCATCAAGGAGAACCGCACCTACGACCAGGTGTTCGGCGACATGGCCAAGCGGCCGAAGAACCCGAAGGGTAACGGCGCGCCGGAACTCTGTTTGTTCCCCGAGGACATCACGCCGAACCACCACAAGCTGGCCGACGAGTTCGTGCTGCTCGACAACATCTATGTGGACGGCGAGGTGAGCGCGGACGGGCACGAGTGGAGCATGGGGGCCTACGCCACCGACTTCGTGGAGAA
>JAYTTN010000222.1:0-27449 GCA_043745295.1 Fimbriiglobus sp.
CCACACCGGGAAAAGGCACCCCGCGCGGCCGCAGCCCGTTACCGTGGGCCGCCGCGGTCGAGGGACCGACCGGTTCCGGCGCGACCTCCGAACGCGCTATCTCAGCCGACGGCCGGTGGTACCGGAGTGCGAGGGGCCGTCACCCGGCGGCGAAGCTTGGCCCCGAGCAACCCGACCGCCCCGACGCCGAACACGAGCAGCGTCGCCGGTTCGGGAACGGCCTGGAACTCGGCGAAGGCGAAGGTGTCGAAGTACGAGGTCCACGCCGGTCGGGCAGACGGGCCGAACATGCCGAACTGGATGCGGTCGAACGAGAAGCCGGCCGGCTGGGAGAGGACGAGTTGCCCGTCGATCAAGAACGACGTTCGCGTCGGAGTGGTGTCGATGACGAACTCGTGCCAGGCGCGGGTGCGGTCGAGGGCGGTGCGGAACTCGCCCGGCGTATTCAGGTAGTAGACGCTGCCGTTCTGTCCCGGCCCCAAGTCGTAGTCGTACGCCAGGATGTTCCGCGACTGGTTGAGCTGGCTGTTGGACACGGCCAGTTGGAGGTAGTTGCTGGAGGACACGTCCGCCCCGGTATCGAACACCCACACCGAAGTCCGGCCATACACCGGAGCGGCGAAGTTGTGGATCAGGTGGATGTCCTTGCCCAGCCCGGTACTCGCCGAGTCGAACCGCACGGCCTGGCTCCCGCCCTGGGCTTGTCCGGAACTGAGTGAGACCGACCCCGACACCGTGTTGAAGGTCCAGAACGGGTTGAACGTCGCCGCCTCGAAGGTGTCGGTGTAGATGATCGGATCGGCCGACGCACGCGTGGCGAGCAGGACGAGGGCCACGACGGTGGACGTGAGGCGTGCCATGGGCGAACTCATTCGGGGCTGTGGAGATCGCCCGCGAGAACGTCTCACGATGGCCAACCCACTCCCCGCAAAGACACCATCCATCAGCAGTGTGGGACGAATTTTCCCGAATTGTCGTCAGCGTTCGAGATCGACTTCAAACCGCTGGATCGCCGTCACCAACTCCTGGAGGTCGGCAGTCAGCACGACCCCGTTCGGGGTTGCCCACGCGAGGCGGCGTCCGTCCTGGCTTTGGGAAAAAATGGCCGAATCCGCTTGGTGCGTGACATGGCCGTGCCCGAGTCGAAGCCACGGCTTCGCTTCACCCGGCGGGAAGAGCGACGGAAATGCCCGGCCCGATTCGTTCTGGGCGAACCAGTTGTCCCCGCGAAACCACTCGTCGGGCGGTACGCTCGCGACGCCTTCGCCCGCCGCGTTCGGCAGTTTCCACACCCGCGTGTCGCCGTTGACGATGCGGAGCATCCCGCGCCAGGGGGCGAGGCGGACCTCCGGATCGCCACCGTTCGGAAGTAGCGGGAGTTGGCATTCCATGAGCAGTTTCCCGGTCGGCACGTCGTACACTTCCGCCCGTCTCGGGTTCTCCGGCTCCCGTGGCCCGTACCAAATGTAGTACCGCCCGTCCGCGGTCAGCATGGCCCCGAGTTGTCGGTACGCGTCCGTCGGCAGACTTCGGCGAAGCACGCGGGCGCCGGTTGGTGGGCGTTCCGGTTCGAGGGTGCGGACGACCGTTTGCAGCACTTGGGTTCCGTCGTCGAACTCCTCCCGCACCAGCCGGAAACGGCTTCCGGCCTCCCACGCGAGGCGGTCGTAGCCGGGCGGGATTTTCCAGTCCGCGACGGCGATGTCGGCCTGCGTATCCCGGATGAGGGCGAAGCCAGCCGTGCCCGGAGGACCGCCGCAGGCGTAGGCCAGAAATCGCCCGTCGGGGCTGAGGGCGAGGCCGGCGTTCGCCGCGTAAAACTCGCCGACGGGCGCTTCGTATCGATACGTTCGTCGGCCGGTCGTCACGTCCCAGACCCGCACCTCGCGGCGGGCATCCAGTGACGCCAGGAAATCGCCCCTCGCCGGCCACACCAGTTGGTCCACCATCGCCCGATGCCCGCGCAGGACACGGACGACATCCGACCGCGACCACCGCCCGAGTTCGACGAAATGACCTTTTGATATCGCGACGGTGCGGCCGTCGGGCGAGGTCGAGAGTCGGTTCTCGGAGGTCAGCAGCCGTTCGCCAGTACTCGCATCCCACAAATGGCTCAATTCCATCGTGCGGAAGGCGTACAGACCGGTTCCGTCGGCGGTGTAGTCCAGCACCTCGACCCCATTGTTGAACGCGGCGATTCGGAGATCGACCACCCCGACGGCATTCCAGGCGATCACCACCCCTTCCTTGAACCCGGCCGCCGGCGTGTGACTGTCGGGTTTCCAGGCCAGCGCCTGCACCTCCGTCCGCACGCCGGGGGCGACCCAGTCGCGGACGAGCCGGCCGTCGGCGGTCAGTTCGCGGACACGACCGGTCTTGTCGCCGACCACCAGCCGGGTGGCGTCGGGGGTGAACCGGGCCGCCGTCAACTCACCCGCCGACACGGACAACTTCCCCCACCCGCCGAGGCCCCACGAAATCACCCGGCCGTCCGCCCGGCAGGCGCGGATCACACCGGGGGCGAACCCGACCGCCAGCACCGGCGGGCCGCCGGCGTCGAGGTCGGCCAGCTTCCGCGACACCGCACCGTCCCACAGTTGCAGCCCGCCGGTCGCCGGGGCGAACGCCAGCACCTGCCCGTCCGGGCGGTACGCCAGTCGCGGCATCCCCTGGCCCGGCGGCGGGGCGGCGAGCTTCTCCGGCTTCGTCGGCACCTCACCCGGCTGGAAGCGGAACGGCCCCTGCGGGGTGCCGACGGCGATCCACTTCCCGTCCGGGTGCGGCACCGCCGGCCACGCCGCGAAGTTCGACAACGGCATATCCAACCGCCCGTTCGGCACCGGCTCGATATCCGTCCACGCCAGCGACATGGCGAACAGCGACCGGGCTTCGAGTCGCGCCTCCTCGCGGTCGGCCTCCGGCAGATCGCGGCTCGCGCGGTACGCCTCGGCCAGGTCGGCGCGGAGCTTCGGCGTCCACCCGACCTGTTTCGCGCGGAGCCGCTGCCACCCGCGGTCGAGGGCTGTTCGGACGGTCAACTGGGCGCGGGCTTGGGCCATCGCCGCCGCGACCGTCTCGGCGAGGCGGGTCTCCTTCTGGGCGAATTCGGTCTCCCGGTTCGCCGACCGCACCCGCAACCCGGACGCGGCGAGGACGGCGAGGATCACAGTCGCGGCGACGACCACCGCGCGGAACGCCGGCGACCGCCGCCGCCACCACTTCCGCGCGCATTCCCACAGGCCGGGACCGCGCGGCATCTTCCCGGCGAGCCACCCGCGCAGGTCGTCGGCGACGGCGGCCGCCGTCGGGTAGCGGTCGGCCGGGTCGCTCTCCAGGCACTTCCGACAGATGACCTCCAACCCCGGCGGGGCGGACGCGGTCAGCGCCAGCCGGGCCGAGGGCGGCTGCCCGGTGAGCAGCCAATACAAGACGGTGCCCAGGCCGTACACGTCCGTCCGCACGGTGGCGGTGTTGCCGGCGGCCTGTTCGGGGGCCATGTAAAGGGGCGACCCGACGACCGCGCCGGGTCGTGTGACGGCCGGCTGGTGGGCGACCTGAGCCAAGCCGAAGTCGGACAGTCGCGGGAAGTCGTTGACTCCGATGAGGACGTTCGACGGCTTGATGTCGCGGTGGAGGATCTCGAGTTTGTGCTGGTGCGCGGCACGGACGGCGTCGGCGACCTGGGCCGTCAACTCCGCGATCTTGGTCGGGGAAAGCGACCCGGACACCGGGAACCGGCGGTCGAGCGACCCGTTCGGGAACAGGGGCATCGACAGGTACGGTCGTCCGTCCGCAGTCAGTCCCTGGCCGAGCAGCCGCACGATGTTCGGGTGATCCAGTGCGGTCAGCGCGGCTACCTCCTGCCCGAACCGGACGGGTCGGTCGCCGTGGAACACCTTCACCGCCACCGCCACGTCGAAGTCGCCGCGGGAGTCGGTCGCCCGGTACACGGTCGCCTGGCCGCCGCTGCCGAGCGGTTCGAACACCTCGTACCCGGCGATCACCGGCCGCTGCCGCATCCCGGCGTGCAACTCGGCGATGGCCGTGAGGCGGCGGAACAGTTCCGCCGCCGCCTCGGGGTGGGCCAGCACCACCTCTTCGAGATCGGGAGCCTGGCCCGCGTCGAGACGGGCGAGGAAGTCGTCCTCGACGGCGTGGATCTCGTCGGGGGTCATTTCCACTCCTGGAGGAGTTCGCCCAACTCCCTGCGGGCCTCGCTCAACCGCTTGCGGACGAGGTCGGTACTCAGGCCGGATTTCTCGGACAACTCGGCGTAAGTCTGCTTCTCGAAGTAGTGTCCCACGATCAAGTCGCGGTCGCGCCGGTCGAGCCGATTCAGAGCGGCGGCGAGATCGAGCTTCAACTCGACGGGCGTCGATCGGGCGGGGTCCGGCGGCGGCCCGGCGGTGGAATCGGCGTTCGCCGGCACCCGCGTGCCGGGCGGGGTCCGCTTGATCGTCTCCTCGTCCCGAATCGCGTTCGCGATCCGGTTCTTCAGGGTTTGGAGGAGGTAGCAGAGCAGTCGGGTGTAGATGTTTTCCGCCGTGCCACCCTCCCGAAAAAACGGCGGCATCTCGATCAGCTTCACGATGGCATCCTGCGCGAACTCCGTCGCGCTGTGATGCGGGTAGCGGGTGTGGGTCAGTCGCTTCGCCTGGCGTTCGAGCTGCGGTCGCAAGGAGTTCAGCAGCGCCGCCCACGCGGCCCGGTTGCCCTTCTGAGCCAGCGGGACCAACACCTCGATGTCGATGGCGGTCATCGGCCACCCTCCCTCGTTACCCACACAGACACCAACCGCGAGCGCAGTGGGACCGAATTCCCCGAACGCCGGGAATTCCAGCCGCGCGTCGCGGACGTGGGCGGCCGATGGGATCAGGCGAGGACGCCTTTCACCACGGTGCCGTGGACGTCGGTCAGGCGGAAGTCGCGGCCCTGGAACTTGTAGGTCAGCCGCTCGTGGTTCAGGCCGAGCAGGTGCAGGAGGGTGGCGTTCAGGTCGTGGACGTGGACCGGGTTCTCGACCACGTTGTACCCGAACTCGTCGGTCGCGCCGTAGGTGGTGCCGCCCTTGACGCCGGCCCCGGCCAGCAGCACGGTGAAGCACCGCGGGTGGTGGTCGCGGCCGTAGTCGGTCGCCGTCAGCGCCCCCTGGCTGTAGATGGTGCGGCCGAACTCGCCGCCCCACACGACCAGCGTGTCCTTCAGCATGTCCCGCCGCTTCAGGTCGGCCAGCAGGGCGGCGGTCGGCTTGTCGGTGTCTTTGCACTGCCCGCGGATGGCGTTCGGCAGGCCGCCGTGGTGGTCCCACCCCATGTGGAACAGTTGCACGAACCGCACGTCCCGCTCGGCCATCCGCCGGGCGAGCAGGCAGTTGGCCGCGTAGGAGCCGGGGCGGGACACGTCCGGGCCGTAGGCGGCGAGCGTCTCCTTCGTCTCCTTGGAGAAGTCGAGCAGGTCGGGCACGCTCGTCTGCATGCGAAACGCCATCTCGTACTGCGCCGTCCGCGCCTTCGTCTCGGGGTCGTTCGACCGGTCGAACTCCTGGGCGTTCAGCGCGGCGAGGCGGTCCAGAGTCGCCCGCCGGTCGTCGCGGGCCAGGCCCGGCGGGTCGGACAGGAACAGCACCGCGTCGCCCTTGTTGCGGAACTTCACCCCCTGGTGCTGGGACGGCAGGAAGCCGGCGCTCCAGAGGCGGTCGTACAGCGGCTGGTCGTCGGGCCGGCCGCTGCCGAACGAGGTGAGGACGACGTAGGCCGGCAGGTTCTTGCACTCGCTGCCCAGGCCGTAGCTCAGCCACGCGCCGATGCTCGGCCGGCCGGGCAGCTGCGACCCGGTCTGGACGAACGTGATCGCCGGGTCGTGGTTGATGGCCTCGGTGTGGACGGTGCGGATCATGGCGAAGTCGTCGGCGTGCGCCGCCATGCCCGGTAGCAGTTCGCCGAACCACATGCCGCTCTTGCCGTGCTGCTTGAACTTGAAGGCCGACGGCGCGACCGGGAACTTGGACTGCCCGGAGGTCATCGTCGTCAACCGCTGACCCATGCGGATCGACGCCGGCAAGTCTTCGCCGCGCCGCTTCTCCATCGCCGGCTTGGGGTCGAACAGGTCCACCTGCGACGGCGCGCCGGATTGGAACAGGTAGATGACCCGCTTGGCCTTCGCCAGCGGCGCGGCGGCGGCCGGGTTGGCCAAGGTGGCGAGCGCGGCCAGCCCCAGCCCGCCGGCCGACTGGCGGAGGAACAGGCGGCGGTTGATGCGATCTTGCAGGGCGGTCGCGGCAGTCATCGCTGGGGTTCCGGTGCGGTGTGAGTTTTCAGGCGAGCGGGGGGCGTAAGCCCCCTGTTTCATTTCAACCAACAGGGGGCTTACGCCCCCCGCTCGCCAAGACAGCGACTCTGCGCGGTACTCACGGCCGCACGACGGCTTCGTCCAGGTTCAGGAGGACGTTGGCCGTGACCGCGCACGTCGCCAGCTCGGTCGGGTCGAGCTTCGGGTCCGGCTTGCTGTCGCCGAACGCCAGCAGCTTGGTCGCGGCGGCGGGGGTCTTGGCGAACTTCGCGCGATCCGCGACGAGGCCGTTCAGAAGCACCTTCGCCTCGGCCGCGGTCGGCTCCCGCGCCAGCACCACCCGCACGGCGAAGCGGATCCGCTCGGCGTCTGTGGTACCGCCCTCGCGGAGCATCCGCTCGCCCAGCTTCCGCGCCGCCTCGACGTAGGTGACCTCGTTCAGCAGCGACAGCGCCTGCAACGGCGTGTTCGTCCGCGACCGCTTGACCGCGCAGTATTCTCGGCTGGGGGCGTCGAAGAGCAGCATCGTCGGCGGGGCGGCCGTTCGCTTCCAGACGGTGTACAGGCTGCGGCGGTACAGCCCGTCGCCGGCGTCCCGCTTGTACCCGCGCAGGTCGCCGTACCGGCTGGTTTCGTCCCACACGCCATCGGGCATGTACGGCCGCACGCTCGGCCCGCCGAGCTTCTCGACGAGCAGCCCGGAGGCGAACAGCGCCTGATCGCGGAGGGCTTCGCCGGCCAGTCGCAGGCGCGGGGAGCGGGCCAGCAACCGGTTGTCGGGGTCGCGGTCCAGCGCCTCGGCGGTGGTGGTGTTCGCCTGCCGGTAGGTGGCGCTCAGCACGAGGTACTTGTGGAACGCCTTCATGTCCCACTTCTTGGCCGGTTCCCCCGCGACGGCCGGCAGCACGGTCGGCGTCACGAACTCGGCGGCCAGCCAGTCGAGCAGTTCGGGGTGGCTCGGGTACTCCGCCTGCGAGCCGAGGTTCTCGGAGGTCTTCACGAGGCCGGTGCCGAAGAAGCGTTCCCACGCGCGGTTCACCCACACGCGGGCGGTCAGCGGGTTCCCATCGTCCACCAGCCAGCGGGCGAGGCCGAGGCGGTTCGCCGGCGCGTCCTTCGGCAACGCGGGCAGGGACGCGGGCACGCCCGGCGTCACCTTCTCGCCCTTCTTGTCGTACTCGCCGCGGAGCAGCACGAAGGCGTCGCGCGGCGTCGCAGCCTCCTTCATCACCATCACCGTCGCCGACTTCTTCAGCAGTTCGTCCCGCTGGACTTTCAGCGCCGCCTCCCGCTGCACGGCCGCCTTGACCGGGCCGTCGGGGTTCGTCCGGTAGAACTTCTCCACGTCCGCCTTCTGCTCCGGGGTCCGCTTCGCGGCGGCGGTCAGGATCGCCTTGCGTAGCGATTCGGGGATCGCCGACCCCGCCAAGGTGACTTCCGCCGCCGGGAGCGACGTGGCCGAGAGGCGGAACCGCCCGATGGAGTGCTGCGCCAGCGCGTCCTGCACCACCCGCACCGTCAGCGCGGCACCCTTCGGAACCGTCACCGGCTTCTCCAGCAGGAACATCGCCTTGCGGTTCTCCTTCTTGGTCGGGCCGTCCACCGCCCACCCCTTGCCGGCCGACCCGCCGAGCGCGTTGGCAATGTCCCAGCCGTTCTGCGAGTAGTCGGCGACGGCCCGCGCGAACTCCAATTGCACCGGCTTGTCCAGGGTCGGCGCGGTCAGCGACGCCTCGACCCGCGTCAGCACGAAGTTGCCGTTCGGCGCGCGGCCGACGCTCTGCTCCGGCAGGCTGGCATCGACGAACGCCTCCAGCAGCAGCCCGCCGAGGGCGGCTTCGGTCAGCGGCGCGACGACCTCGTAGGTCTCCTTCGCCGGCGCGACCCCGGCCGCGAGGTACGAGCCGTCGGGCTGCTTCGTCAGCGTCGTCTTGCCGGTCGCCGTCGCCGACTTCGGTTCCAGCACCCGCCACCCGGCCATGTCCTTCGCCAGCCGCTCCCGAATGCCGGCTTCCCACGCGGCTTGCAGTTCCGGCCGCTTCGTCAGCAGCTCCGCCGTCGCCGCCGTCGCCGCGAGGATGTCGGCTTCGAGCGCCGCCACCTTGCCCTGCGAGTCCGGGTCGGGCACGTTGACCGTCGGCTCCGTGTTCCGCGCGTCGCCCTGCAACGTGCCGCTCTCCTGGACCGAGTTGAAGTAGGCGAAGGCGCGGTAGAACTCCTTCTGCGAGATGGGGTCGTACTTGTGGTCGTGGCAGCGGCAGCAGTTGAAGGTGAGGCCGAGCCAGGTGCTGCCGGTCGTCTCGAGGCGGTCGATGACGGTCTCGATCCGCCACTCCTCGGCGATCAGCCCGCCCTCGCCGTTCAGCCGGTGGTTGCGGTTGAAGCCGGTCGCCACGACCTGCTCGCGGGTGGCGTTCGGCAGCAGGTCGCCGGCGATCTGCTCGACGGTGAACCGGTCGAACGGCTTGTTCGCGTTGAACGAGTCGATGACCCAGTTCCGCCACGGCCACTGGTAGCGGCTGCTGTCGGTCTGGAACCCATTGCTGTCGGCGTAGCGGGCGAAGTCGAGCCACTGTAGGGCCATCTGTTCGCCGTACCGCGGCGACTTCAGCAGGCGGTCCACCACCTTCTCGTAGGCGGTCGGCGAGGCATCCTTCACGAAGCCCTCGACTTCGGCGAGTGTCGGCGGCAGGCCGGTCAGGTCGAGCGTCACCCGGCGGATCAGCGTCCGCTTGTCGGCTTCGGGTTGCGGCTTCAGTTTCGCTTCCGCCAGTTTCGCGCGAATGAAGGCGTCCACCGCGTGCCCGTCGGCCGGCGGTTTGGGGCGATCCACCGGCAGGAACGCCCAGTGCCCCTGATACTCGGCACCGTCGGCGATCCAGCGAGTTAGAAGGTCGATTTGCGTCTTGGTGAGCTTTTTCCCGATGCGGTCGGGCGGCATGGCCGCGTCGTCGTGGGCGGCGATCCGCTTGAGCAACTCGCTCCGGTCGGGCTTGCCCGGCACGACGGCCGTCTCGCCGGATTTGGCCGGCTTCACGGCCTCCTCGCGGAGGTCCAGCCGCAGCCCCGCCTTCCGCTTGGCCGCGTCCGGCCCGTGGCACTGGAAGCAGGCGTCGGAAAGGATCGGCCGGATGTCGCGGTTGAACGTGGGCTTGGAATCCGCCGGCCGCGCGGTCGCGGACAGCACGAGGACGGCGGCCCAGGAGACGGCGAGTCGTGACACCATGACGGGGCACTCGACGGAAGGGATGTCGCACGGCGGGTGATATTAGGCTAACCCGAAACGCCGCGACGGGCAATCCCCGTAGCCGCACCAGCCGATTCTGGCGGCGGCAGTTCGGCCCTTACCCCCAACCATTGGTGAGCGCGGGGGCGAACAAGAATGGAAGATCGGAGTGGGCCGAGTGAAATTGCTTACACAGTGTATATGCGTTCCGTTTTTGGTTTTGTCAAGTAAACCGCGCGGAATTGTGCGAAGTTTATTTGATGCCTGCCGCGCCGCTCCGTCCGGAACCGTGATTCGCCGGTTGCGATATCGCTCCGTTCCCCTTTCACAGCATGGTTTTATATTCAAATGGCCGACCCGGACGCCCTCCTCTCCGGCATCGTCGCCGACGGGCAGTCGGCAGCGGAACGCATGGTTCTGACCGAGGCTGCCCGACACCCTGTGGGTCGAGCCGCCGCTCGGAGTGAGTTGTGAGGAGACCTGCCGGGTGCTGGGGATCGCGCGACGGGAGAAATATGGCTGCCGCTCGGCCACCCGAAGAGCCGCAAGTAGAATGACGGCATCCGAGGGCCGACCGCGATGGGCAAGACCGGCAAGCGGCCGACGAAACCGAAGGGCAACGGCAAACCCGCGTCCGCCAAGAAGCCGACGCCCGGCTGCTACGTGCTGTCGTTGACGGTGGAGAACATCCGCTGCTTCGGCCCGAAGCAAACCCTCGACTGCTCCGACGGCCAGGGGAGGCCGCGGCAGTGGACCGTGATCCTCGGCGACAACGGGACCGGCAAGACGACGCTGTTGCAATCGCTCGTTCTCCACGAACTTACGCCGAACGTTGGACTTCCGGATGAGCCGGATCAGGTTTCAATGTTGTATGTCTACGGTGCAATGAAACCGACGTTACTGCGCAGATCGACGCTTCCTGCCCGTTCGTCCTTATTTTGGAGCAGGTCGAATTGGCACCGGCAACAACCCGCCAGCGGAAGGGACGCACGACCGTTTTCGATTAATTGGGGGATCGATAGAGACCGCTGGCAGCATATTTGGGGACGACCGGAAGTGTCATCGCTCGCATTTTTCGGATACGGTGCGAACCGTTCTCAGGTCGGCTCCCGGACTCCTGGCGGGGCAACGGGTGATGCTGTCATGACTCTCATGTCGGCCCAGTCCGGCCTGCGAGATTGTCAAGAATGGCTGGTGTCAATCGATTATTCCACAACGGTAGCAAACTCGAACAGCCGCGTGCGGCAAAGCCACCTTCTCCACCAAGTTCAAGAGTTGCTTATTGGCGTCCTCCCCGATGTCACCGGCATGCGATTCGATGGTGGGAGCGGCGTCTTCCCACAACCCCGCGCCGAGTTCCTCACTCCTTACGGCTGGGTGCCGCTACGGCAGCTCGGGTACGGCTACCAGACGATGATCGCGTGGGTCGTGGACCTCGTTAGCCGGATGATGGAGCGGTACCCTGAAAGCGAGAACCCGCTGGCGGAGCCGGCGGTGTGCCTCGTGGACGAGATCGACTTGCACCTGCACCCCGTGTGGCAGCGGAAGGTGATCGGCTACCTGTCGGATCGGTTCCCGAACACGCAGTTTATTGTGACCGCACACAGCCCGCTGGTGGTGCAGGCCGCCGCCAGCGCGAACGCCAACATCGCCGTGCTGGTCCGCTCGACCGAGAAGGACGCCGAGGGTAACTACTACGTCGAAATTCGCAACAACCCGGAGGATGTTCGCAACTGGCGGCTCGACCAAATCCTGACGAGCGACTTGTTCGGCGGCCTCGACCTGCGTTCGGTTGAGACGGAGAACCTATTTACGCGAAAGCGGGAATTACTCGACAAGACCAAGCTCAACAAAGTCGAAGCCGCCGAGTTGGCTGACATCGAAGCGAAAATCGCCGAACTGCCTGTGGGCGATACCAAGAAGTTCAAGGATGAACTTCAACTCCTGCGGGATGCACTCGACGCACTGAAACCCGCATCGCACCAATGATCCGCATTCACAAGGTGGCGACACCGCCGCACACGCTCATCTCCAAAGGGAAACCGGCGACGGCCGCGCACCGCAAGGCGTTCGCGGCGGATCGGGCGGACTATCGCTCTGGGGCAAAGACGTTCGTCTTCGACCGCGACATCTACGCGGCGGATGACGTGAAATTGGCCCTGCGTAAGGCCCAAGCCGACAAGTGTGCGTTTTGCGAAGCAAAGATCATGCACATCACGCCCGGCGACGTGGAACACTTTCGGCCAAAATCAGCCGTGAAACAAGCTGGTGGAACGACTCTCGAATTCCCCGGTTACTTCTGGCTCGCTTACGATTGGGGCAACCTGTTACTGGCTTGCTCCAATTGCAACAGGCGGCACAAAGGCAACCTGTTTCCGCTAGTCGATCCCAAGAAACGTTGCCGCTCGCATCGCGGCAAGTTGTCGCAGGAACGACCACTGTTCATCAACCCCGCCAGCGAAGACCCCGAACCGCACGTCGAGTTCGTCGGCGAAACGATTCGCCCGCGAAACGGAAGCGTTCGCGGGCAGACGACCATCGACGAACTGTCTCTGAATCGAACCGAACTGGTCGAACACCGCCTCACGCTGTTGCGTCTCCTGCGTCAGTTGTCCGACGCCCGAGAACAAATCCTCGCGGTGAAGCAACTCACGGCCGACCAGATCGCGTGCGTCACGAGCATCCAGAACTGTTTGGACGGCCACGACGATCAAACCGCCGAGTACGCGGCGATGGCGCGGGCGTTCTTCCGCTGATCCCGGCTCACGCCTCCTTGTGGCCGCTGGACTTGGCGTTCTCGCGTTTCGGCCGCAGCCGCATGTTGACGACTTCGATGCCCACCGCGAAGGCCATGGCGAAGTAGATGTACCCTTTGTCCAGGTGCTGGCCCAGGCCCTCGGCCACCAGCAGCGCGCCGATCAGGATGAGGAAGCTGAGTGCCAAAATCTTGATCGTCGGGTGCTTCTCGACGAACCGGGCGATCGGCTCGGCGAACGCGATCATGATGCCGACGGCGATGAGCATGGCCGTCACCATCACCCACAGCTCGTCCACCATGCCGACGGCAGTAATCACCGAGTCGAGCGAGAAGACGATGTCGATGACGGCGATCTGCACGATGACCGACGCGAAGCTGGCCGTCTTCGCCGCCGTCCCGCCCTTCCCGTGGTCGCCCTCCGCCTTCTCGTGCATCTCCAGAACGCTCTTGCCGATCAGGAACGCGCCGCCGACCAGCAGGATCAGGTCCCGCCACGAGATGCCCCGCGCGTCCGGGTCGTGGAAGAACGGCATGTCCGGCAGCGTGAAGATCGGCTTGGTCAGGCCGAGCAGCCAGGTGATGGAGAACAGCAGCAGCAGGCGGGTGACGAGCGCGGCGGCCAGTCCGATCCGGCGGGCGCGGGGCTGCTGCTCGACGGGCAACTTGCCGGCGACGATGGCCAGGAAGATGACGTTGTCGATGCCGAGGACGACTTCCATGAGCGTCAGCGTGAGCAGGCCGATGATGGCGGCCAGGAGGCCGAGATCGCCGGCCCGGAACAGTTTGAACCGCAACCCCTCCTCCGGCTTCAGTGCCCGCGCCTTGCCGTCCACCGTCACCGGCAGGGCGTCCATTGGGATGGTGCCGTGGAGTTGCTGGGAGTCCATCAGTTCCACCGTCGCGCGGGCCGCGTTGCCCTGAACCGCCTCCACTGTGATCTTCTTCGCCTTCGACACGTCGAAGGTGATCGGGCCGTAGTGCGTGGTGAGGACGAGCGTGCGGAAGCCGAGGACGGCGGTGACGGTCTCGGTGCCGTCGCCGGCCGGGATGTCCACTTTCGCCTGGAGGACATCCGCCGACGGAAGTTGGTCCGCCGGCACCGGTTCGCCGATGCCGCGAACCGTGCCGGACAGCCCCCAGCCGACGAGCAGAGCGAGGCCGGCGACGAGACAGAAGCGGCGGAGGGACATGCGGACCTCGGCGGGAGGGCGGGGGGAAAACGAAGACGGGCCGGGGAAGGCCCCGGCCCGCGCGACCGACGTTAGTTGTAGGAACCCGATGCGGCTCAGGCGGTCACTTTCCGGCGGCGGAAGCGGGCGGCGAGGGCCACGCCCACCAAGCCCAGCAGAAGTCCGGCCGGGGCCGGCACCGGGGTGGTGACGCCCGTCGCGACGACGGAGACGTTGTCGAGGGCGAACCCGCCGGCGTAGTCGTTGCCGGAGATGAACGCCAGCGTGGTCGAGCTGCCGGTGGCGGTGAACGTCAGGCCGTTAGGCGTCCAGTTCATGTTCGCGAAGGTCGAGTTGAAGGCGTTGAACGGCACGTTCAGGTTGGTCTGGCCGAGGACGGTGCCGTCGCCGGCGTTCGTCGCCAGCACGGTGGCGACGCGGGGGATCGGAAACGTGTTGTTCGTGTCCGGGTTCATCGACAGGTCGTACGTCACCGCGTAGGTTGCGCCGGCGGTGGTGGCGAACGTCTGGGAAACCGAGCCGATGCCGAGGGCGTTCAGGTCGAGGCTGTAGTTCCCCTGGGACGCCTGCCAGTAACTGCTGTGGATCCAGTCCACGCCGACAGCCCCGCCGACGGTCCAGCCGGTCAGGGTGGTGGAGTTGCCGGTGTTGACGACCTTGAACGGGTCACCGGGGGGGCCGGGCGGGTTGACGCCGAGTTCGAAGCTGCCGTTCGTCAGGAGATTGGCTTGACTCGAACTCGCCAGCACGAGCGTCGCGGCGACAGCCGCGAGTCGGCGACCGAGGGAACCGATCCGGGTGCGAGACATGCAGAGAACCTCCGTGTGGGGTGGCCGGGCGAAGACGGGGCGTAGTCGAGTTCCACCCTAACTGTTCGCGGGTAGGATAAAAAATCGCGCGTCGCGCGGGAATGGCATCTCCGGATTAATCCGCAGAATTCCTCACGGACGTGTCGGGGAATTCGTGTCGAATTTGAAATCGAACGAGGCGTGCGCCGGCCACGCACCGAGTCCGTGCGGGAATTCTTCGCCGGGCGTCGTCGAAATCCCTTGTCGAGAATCACCTTGCAAAACAGTTATGGCCAGCGAGCGCCGGACCGGGCAACCCCGTTCGACGTTCCCGGTCAGTCGGCGGAGGTGCGAAGTTGATCCAGGACCGCACTCGCCTTGCCGGAATCGAGGGCGGACTCGGCGGCAAGCACCCCGTCGTGCAGCGTCCGAACCGCCCCGGCGGTCCATAGGGCGGCGGCGGCGTTGGCGACCACCATTCGCCGGGCCGGGCCGAGTTCGCCAGCCAGAACGCGGCGGATGATGGCGGCGCTGTCGGCGGCAGACTCGGCGCGGATGTCGGCCGGGCGAACCGCCTCCAGGCCGAAGTCGTCGCGGTCCCACTCGTCGGCGTAAAATTGCCCGCCTTCGACCACCCGCACCATCGTCGGCGCGGCCAGGGTCACTTCGTCCAGGCCGTCGAACCCGCACACCAGCACCGTTCGCCGTCCGCCCAACTCGGCCGCCGCCGCCGCCAGCGTGTCCAGCAGTTCCGCGTCGCCGACGCCGATCAGTTGGTACTCGGCGGCGGCCGGATTCGCCAGCGGGCCGAGCAGGTTGAAGACGGTGCGGATGCCCAGCTTCCGCCTCACCGCCGACAGGTGGGCCATGCCGGCGTGGAAGTGGGGGGCGAAGCAGAACGCGAAGCCGATGCGGTCGAGGCACCGCTGCGCCCACTCCGGCCCGGCCTCGATGGGCACGCCGAGTTCCCGCAGCACGTCGGCGCTGCCGGAGCGACTGGACACGGCGCGGTTGCCGTGCTTCACCACCGGCACCCCGCAGGCGGCGGCCACCAGCGCGGCGGCGGTGCTGATGTTGAAAGTGCCGCTGGCGTCCCCGCCGGTGCCGCAGGTGTCCAGGACCGGCCCGGACACGGGGACGAGGCGAGTCATCTGTTCGCGGAGGGCGCGGGCGGCGGCGGCGATCTCGGCGGCCGATTCCCCTTTCACCCGCAGGGCGGTGAGCAGGCCGGCCGCGCACACGTCGTCCACCCGGCCGGCGAGCAGGTCGCGGAACAGGTCGGCGGTGTGCGCGGGGTCGAGGTCGTCGCCGGCCAGCAGCCGGGCGAACGCCTCCGCGTACCAACTGGGGCGAGGGATTTCCATCCGCCGGTCCTCGCGGGAAACGTGTGCCGTTCCCGTTGAGGTACGACCTGCCGCGGATGGGAGCCAGTGCCGGAATGGTTGGATGGCAAACGTCATACCGGACTATGACCGGACACCGGTGGTGCGGGTTGTCGTGAATCGAGTGAAGTCCGACGAGGCACTCGCTTGGCTGAGGCGCTATTTCTTCTTCATCAACTGGCTGAGGTCCAAAACCAATACCGGCTCGGTGCCCATACCGGTCGCGAGTTTGGCCTCGGCGACATCGAAAGCGACCGCCGTGACGTTCCGTTTCAGATTGTCGCGGCTGGCGACGAGTTCCCCGTCCTTGGTGCGCCAGACGCTGAGCGTTCGGGTCGTGGACCCGCTGGCGAGGTAAGTCCCGTCGTCACTGAACGCCAGCGAGGAAGGGGTGGCTGCGCCCGCCAGTTTGATGGATTTGGACTTCCAGTCCTTGACGCTCGTGCGTGCCAACTCCGCGTCCGAATCGACGGAGATCAGGACGGCGGAGTCGGGCGAAAAAACCATTGCGCGAACGCACGCGGAGTGCATTTCGAGCGTGGTGACGAGTTTGCGGCCGGCAACATCCCAGATGCACACCCGGCGGTCCTCGCCCCCACTGGCGAGGAATTTCCCGTTCGGCGACAGGGCGAGCGCTTCCACCGGACCCTTGTGCGCCTCCAGGGTGGCGAGCGACTTTCCCGTAGCGACGTTCCAAATGCGAACGGTCTTGTCCCGGCTGGCGGTGAAGAGGAGCGACTGATCGCGTGACAGCACGACGGCATTCACGGTACTCTTGTGACCGGCGAATTTTCTGATCAATTTCTTGTTGATGACATCCCAAAGAATTGCGGTCTTATCCAGACTACCCGACACTAACAGAATGCCATCTTGGCTGAAGTGAAGACAGGACACCCAGTTCTCGTGCCCTTCGAGATCGACCGGGGGCAAATTCCCCTTGCCCGTGTGGCTCAGGGTGATGTCACCCGTGAGGGTCGTACTCGACGCGAGTTGGTCGTACTTGGGATTGATGGCAACCTGCAGGCACAGTGGCGGGGCGGGCCAAGTCACCGTATAGAGAGGCAGGGCGGCGATGGCCGCGGCGGTGATCGCGAGGATGGCGGACATCGCATTTCTCCTTCCGACGCCTCGCGGCGTGTGGTGTGGAATTGGTGCGGGCGACTACTTCTTGTCGATCCGTACAACACGTCTGCTATGTAGCAGGAAGCTCTTCGCCTTGCCAGGATCACCCGCATATAACAGGATCACGTCGTTCTTCTGGATCGCGTCGGTGTCTTCAATCGGTGCGAAGAACGTCGGGTTGAAGTATACCTTGTCGGCGTTCGGGCCGTCGAGCAGGAAGTGGATGCTCGCGGTGGGCAGTGGCTTTCCAGCAGCCACCAACTGTTCGAGGTTTTTCGGCTGGGGTATGTCGGAAAACCTCGGCCCGCCGCTGCCTACTGCGTCCCGCGTGGCTAATGTTCTCAATCATACGGCGAGTGCGAGGCCGGGGAGTTTGGTCTGACGGAGGAACCCATTGAGGAGGTCCGGCGAGTGCTTGGCCGTCACCAGTTCCTCCATCGCGTGGTCCCACAGGACGTCCGCGTTCTCCGCCGCCAGGTTCGCCCGCCGCCCGTACTCGGTCCACCCCCAGACGCCCTCGTCCGGATTCGACGTCGGCGCGTACGCCGGGAACTTCTCCGTCACTACGCCGGGGTGCTTCGCCAGCCACGTCCGCACGAGCGTCGCCTTGTCGTGGATCGGACCGCGATCCCACACCACCGTGATCGCCCCCAGGCTGCGGTGCAACTCGCCCAGGAACGCCACCACCTGCTCGGCGTGGACGTGACGTGGGAAGACCCGGAAGAACAGGTTCGGCCGACCTCTCACCGGGCTGACGGTGATGGCACTGATGGCCGACAGGCGGTCCCGCCGGTCCCACGCCGCCGGCACCGGCGTCTGCCCGCGCGGGGCCAGCGTGCGGCGGACGGTCGGGGTGAGGAAGAAGCCGGACTCGTCGAGAAAAACCGGGTGCGCCTTGCGCGCGAACGCCTCGCGGACGATCCGCGGGAACTCATCCCCGGCCCGCCTCGCCACCTCCTGATCGTTGCGTTCACGCGCCTGACGCCGGGGCTTCTGGCTGGTCCAGCGGAGCCGGTGGGCGAGGATCTTGCGGACGTGTTCGGGGTGGTACACGCGGCCGAAGTGGCGGGCGATGACGACGGCGACGCGGTCGGCGGTCCAGAGCTCATTCGCCCACCCGTGCACCTTCGCACCCTCGGCCGACAGGACCTCCAGGAGGCGGAGGTCGGAATCGGACAGCCCGGGGGTCGGGCCCGGCGACGGCGTGGCATCCGACCCGTGCGGTCGGCGGGCGGCGCGGACCCAGCGGGAGACGGAGTTGGGGTGGACGCCGAGGACGGCGGCCACGGCCTGGCGGGATTGCCCGTCGGCGATGGCCTGCACCGCGTGCCGACGGCGGCGTTCCAGTTCGGCAGCGGTTCCGATGGGTCTGCTCATGACACGTTGGAGGGATAGAACACCCACAAGGATTCATTGCCCATGCGGGACGCAGTAAGCTAGCATTCCACACCCATCGCGACCGCGGCGACGTGCTGCTGTTCCGCTACGACCTCGTGGAGGAGCGGCCCGGCCACCCGGACCTCGGCAAGACGGCCACGCACGACCCGGCCAGCCGGTTCCACGCCCTGGCGACCGAGACCATCGCCGTGCCCCTCGGCGTCGCCCATCGCCGCGCCCTGCTCGCCCGCGCCGGCTACTTCGACGAGTCGCTGGGGCGGTTCCGCGGACAGGACGAGGACGGCGACCTGTGGCGGCGGTTCGCGGCGGCCGGAGCCACGTTCGCCGCCGTGCCGGAGGCGAGCGGCCTGTACCACGTCCGCGCCGGCAGCTTCGCCCGCACCCGCCCGCCCCTCCCGCCGGCGTCCGCCACCCGCGAGGTGGCCGTCGTCCGCGGCACCGCGCGGCACCTGCTGACGCTGCCGACGTCGGACGCCTGGGTGGTGAACCAGGTGTTCCGCGACGGCGAGTACGCCGGCGTGCCCGTCGGCAAACTGAACTCGCCGCCCGTGGTCCTCGACGTGGGGGCGCATTGCGGCACGTTCGCCCTGTACGCCAAGTTGACGCTGCACCGGGACGCCGTCGTCCACTGCTTCGAGCCGTACCCGCCGCACGTCGAGTTGCTGACCAAGAACCTGGCCGCCTTCGCCGGCGTCACCGTCCACGGGTTCGGTCTGGGGGCGGCCGACACCGCCGCCGGCCTGTTCCTCGATCCCACATGCGGCCTCGGCCACTCCGCCGTGTCGGCGCTGGTGCCTCGACCGGCCGGGACGGTGCCGGTGCGAATCCGCGACGCGGCGGCCGTGTGGGAGGAACTCGATCTGACCGAAGTGGATGTCCTGAAGGTGGACGCCGAGGGAATGGAGGTGGAGATCCTCGACCGATTTGGGCCGCGGCTCGGCCAGGTCCGCGTGGTGCTGGTCGAGTACCACACGCCGGGCGACCGCCGCCGCATCGACGCCTTGCTGCCGGGTCACCACATGTTCGGGGCCGCCGTCCACAACACTCGCGTCGGCACCCTGAAGTACCTGCGGGCGGACCTCGCCGGCGGTGCCCCGTGACCCGCCCGCGCCTGCTGTTCGCGTCGTACCACTGCTACCACGACCCGAGCAGCGGCGCGGCCGTCTGCACCCGCGACCTGTTCGCCGCCCTGACCGCCCGCGACGACCCGGCCGGCTTCCCAGTGGCGGTCGTCACCACCGACCCGCCCATCGCCAGCCGTCCACCCACTCCGGGTGACGCCGCCGCCTTCCGCGCCGTGCTGGCGGACCGAGTGGCGCGGTTCCGCCCGGACGTAGTCCTCACCTACGGCGGGGACGCGGCCAGCACCGGGGCGAGGGAGATCGCGCGGGCGGCCGGGGCGAAGGTGGTGTTCTGGCTGCACAACTTCGCCTACACCGCCGCCGCCGAGTTCGTGGACTGCGTCGCCGTCGTGGTGCCGTCCATGTATAGCCGGGAGCAGCACCGGACGCTGGGGCTGGAGTGCGTCGCCCTGCCACCGGTGATCGACCCGGCGCGGGTGCTGACCGACCGGGCCGACGGCGGCCAGTTCGTCACGCTCGTGAACCCAGAGGCGGGCAAGGGACTGCTCTGGTTCGCCCGGCTGGCCGAGGTGTTAGGGCGAGCGCGGCCGGACATCCGGTTCCTGGTGGTGGAGGGACGGGGAAAGGCCGACGCGCTGGCCAAGGCCGGCCTCGACTGGACCGGCATCACCTCCGTGCGGGTGATGGCGAACACCCCCTACCCGCGGCGGTTCTACCGTCTCAGCCGGCTGCTGGTGGTGCCGTCGGCCACCCCGGAGTCGTTCGGCCGGGTGGCCGCCGAGGCGATGCTGAACGGCATCCCGGTGCTCGCCTCCGACTGCGGGGCGTTGCCCGAGACGGTCGGCGACGGCGGACTGGTGCTGCCCCTACCGGCGACGTTCACCGCCGCCACCCGCACCCCGCCCACCGCCGACGAGGTGCGACCGTGGGCCGACGCCCTCGTCCACCTGTGGGATAATCCGAGCGCGTACCAAGAGGCGAGCCAAGCCGCCACCGAGTGGGCCGAACGGTGGCACTCGGACGCCGTGACCGGGCGGTGGGAGGAGTTCCTCACGGCCATCGGCCGACCGGGATAGCTGTCCTTTCCCTCGCTCTGGTCGCATTTTGGGCGGAATCTTGCCGAATTGCCGTCCGAGATGGCGATCACATTGGCACCGCGATTTCGGCAACGCCCCGGCTCCGATTGTGCCGACTGATCCCGATGAGAGACCCCGCCTCTTCCTGTTCCGGATCTTTCTCGGACCCCGCCTCGACCCCGCACGTCGTCCTCCCGGATACCATCGGCCTCTCCACCGGGGGGCTGCGGGAACGTGGGCGAGCCGCGCTGGTTCTACCGCCACGAGCACGAGTGGGCCGCCCTCGTCGAGCGGCTCAAGCTCCTGCCGTGCCCGCACTGCAAGACCGTCGGTGCCCTCATCCGACACGGCTCCCTCACCGGCTTCGATGACAGTTCGCCCCGACGCCAGACCGTCCGCGCCCGCCGACTCTGTTGCAGCAATCGCCATCGGCGGCCAGGATGCGGACGCACTGTCAGCGTCTGGTTGGCCGACCGAATCCGACGGCTCAGTGTAACCACCCGCACCCTCGGGACGTTCCTCCGACACCTCGTCGCGGACGGACTCGCGGCCGCCATCCGGGCCGTCCCAGGTCTTCGCAGTGACCGCACCTGGCAACGCATCGGGAGGCGGTCCGACCGCGCGCAAAGCCGCATTCGCACGGCTCTTCTGGCCCGCGGCCCGCCACCCGAGTTCCCGCCCGGATCGTCCCGCCGACCCGACGCCGCCCACGTCCTCGCCCACCTGCACGCCACCTTTCCCGACGCCGACTGCCCCCTCGCCGCCTTCCAACAGGCGACCCGGTCCGTCGTCCTGTGAGCCGCGACGGACACGACCGTGTCGCCGAATTCCCAACGCACCTCCGCGTCCTCGGCGGGGTCGAATCCGCCGAAAATCGGCGACCGCACAACCTGTCGTCGCGGTCTCCTGCGGCGGCGGCTTCAATCACCCTTCGCCCGACACAGTCTGCGGACACGGAGAACTCCGATGAAGCAGCCGTCGGTCTACTTGAAGATGCGGGTCCTCGGGGCGGTCGATACCGTCGCCGGACGGACCCGGCACGAACGCATCCACGCCGTCGCCATGACCTTCCTCGACGAGGACGGCCATCCCCGCCGGTTCACCTGGCGGACCATCCAGACGTGGTTCTACCGGTACAAGAACCGCGGCATCACCGGCGTCACGCCCCAGCCCCGACGCGACAAGGGCCACGTCCGCAAGACCACCCCGGAGGAACTGCTCGAAGCCCTCAACGCCGCCAAGCCCCACTTCCACGGCAAACGGGTCAACAGGCGGGCGATCTACCGCTTCTCCGTCGAGAAGGGTTTGCTGCAACCCGACCGCCTCGCCCAGACCACCTTCTGCCGCTTCCTCCGCGAGTACGAACTGCTCGCCCCCGAGAGCGACGACACCAAGAAACGCCTGGCGTTCAGCATGAGGTACGCCAACCAACTGTGGCAGGCGGACACCCTGTTCGGCCCGTCCTGCGGGGTGAGTGGACCGGCCGGGCCCCCGCAAGCCGGTCAAACTGATCGCCTTCCTCGACGACGCCAGCCGGGTTCTGTGCCACGGCCAGTTCTTCTTCGACGAGACCGTCGACACGATGGTGACGGCCCTCCGCGCCGCCTTCTACAAGCGCGGCGTGCCCGAGCAACTGCTCGTCGACAACGGCTCCGTCTACTGCTCGCAGGAGATCACCCTGATCTGCGCCCGCGTCGGTTGCCTGTTGCGGCACACGGCCGTCCACGACGCGGCCGCCAAGGGGAAGATCGAGCGCTTTTTCCGCCGCGTCCGCGACCAGTTCCTCATCCGCAAACTCGACCTGTCGTCGCTCGACGCGCTGAACCGCCAGTTCACCCACTGGGTCGAACAGGAGTACAACGCCACCGAGCACGATGCCCTCGGGATGAAGCCGATCGATCGCTTCGGCATCGATCTGGGCCGCGTTCGCTTCCTGCCACCGTCGGAACACGCCGATGAACTGTTCTTCGCCGAGGCCACCCGGACGGTGAAGAAGGACAACACGTTCAGTTTCCAGAGCCGACGGTACGAGACCCCGGTCGACCTGCGGGGCCGGGAAATCCAGCTCCGCCACGACCGCCACCGCGGCGAGAGTTCCGCCGTCGTCATCTACTACAAGGGCCAACGCCTGGGCCTCGCCCGACTCCTCGACGCCGTCGCCAACGGGCTGGCCCGGCGGAAGGAGCACGCATGATCCGCTCGTACTTCGGCCTGACCCGCGACCCGTTCGACCTCCGCGAGATCGAGCTCCTGCCCGGCCAGCAGGAGATCCACGACACGTTGAAAGTCCACTGCCAGCAGGGCGGTCTGTGCCTGGTGCTCGGCGTCCCCGGCACCGGCAAGAGTGTCATCAAGCAGGCCCTGCAACGCCTGCCCGAGAAGCAGCACCTGGTCGCCACCGTCGCGCGGACGCTGCACACGTACACGAACACCGTCAAGATCCTGTGCGACGCCTTCCGCGTCGAGTTCGAGAGCTGTGCCTTCAAGTGCGAACGGAAGCTCATCGAGCAGGCCTTCAGCCTCAACCACGCGGGCAAATCGCTGACCACCATCCTCGACGACGCCCACCTGATGGACCTGGCCAACCTGCGAAAGCTCCGGCTGCTCTTCGAGGACTTCCCGAAGAACCACAACCTGGTTCTGGTCGGCCGCCCCAACCTGCTGGCCGCGCTCGACCTCGGCGTCAACCACGACATCAAAAGTCGCGTCACCTATTCGGTCATCGTCAAACGGCTCGGCCCCGACGCCCTGCGAGACTTCCTGCGGCGGGAACTCGACCGCGTCGGGCTGGGCCACAACACGTTCACCCCGCCGGCCCTCGACCTCGTCGTCCGTTCCGCCGACGGCGTGTTGCGGAAGGCGCGGAACCTGTGCGTCGGCGGCCTGATCGAGGCCGTCCGCCGGGCCACCCGAACCATCGACCTGGATGTCGTGAATCGCGTGCTGATGCAACCGCACTGGCAAACGGACGCCGACCTCGTCGAGTACTGACACCCCACTGACACTCGGAGACCCGCATGGTGGATCCGGACCTACTCCGCCGCATTCGCAACGACCTGCCGATGGCCGTCACCATCGCCGCCCTCGGCCGCGACGGCCCGCCGTCCAAACTCCGCGACGGCCGGTTCTGCTTCCTCTGCCCGCACTGCGGCGAGATGCTCGCGTACGTGAACCCCCGCAACAACCTCGCCCGCTGCTTCGGCTGCAACAGGAACCTCAACAACATCGACTTGCTTCGGACGCTCGGGTACGACTTCGTCACCGCCGTCGCGATCCTGGAAGGCTGGCTCGAACGGCACCAATCGCGACTGCCCAAGACCCCTGCGACGCGGGAGGCGAAATAGACCGCACCCCAAAAAACTCTCCCGGCGCGACGTCCGCCCCGGCGCGCCCGCCTCCTCCAGAATTCCCGACAATTCGGCAAAACACCCTTCAACAAGCCCGAATCCCTACAGCCTCAATTCGGCAACGAATGCGACCACAATTCGGCCGGGGACAGCTCAAGGACGGCATCGACTTGGCCACGGCCGCCGGGCGGCTGATCGCCAACGTGCTCGCCTCGGTCGCCAGCTACGAGACCGAGGTCCGGGCCGAGCGGATCGCCGCCGGGCGGGCGGCGAAGGCCGCCAAGATCGAGGCGATCATCAAGTCGGGCGGCACGCCGCCGGTCGTCAACAAGGGCGGGCGGCCGAAGGGCATCCCCCAGAAGGTGACGCCCACGGTGGCGACGATGATCCTGAAGATGAAGGCCGAGAAGAAGAAGGTGACGCACATCTCGAAGGAGTTGCGGCTGTCGCGGCAGACGGTGTACGAGGTGCTCAAGCGGGCCTGACCCGCCCGCCGTTACAAAGTTTCACCGAAGGGAACTCGACGTGCGAACCCCGGGAGCGGGGGTCCCACCCGCCCCCGGGTGGACCACCGACCCCCCGGTGTCCTTCATGGGAAAGGGGTGGCCGGTACGGCGGCCAGGGCTTTCATCTCGCCGCAGAGCCTCCGGGCGTCGTCGAGCGGGAGCGCCCGTGAGGTTCCGACAAGGTATACCCCGTTGTGCGTCAGCCGGACGTGCTCGATCTTCCCCTCGAACCGCACCGCAAGGTCGGCGGGCGTCATGCCGAAGGCCCGGCGGCACAGCAGGTCGTCGAAGAAGCTGACCATCCCGACCCGGTGGACATACTGCCGGGGGTTGACGGGCAACCCCTTCAACTCCTCGGCCGCCCCGTCGATCATCTGGTCGTCGAAGAACTCCACGAGGTAGGGGTCAAACGCCTCGATGTACCTCGGGATCACCTCGTAGACCAGATGGTGAACGTCCACCTTCGCCGGGTTGAAGACGATGTTCAGCAGGTCGTCGGAGAGGCCGTCGTCGCTCAGCATGCGGCGATACCGGTAGCTCATCATGGCGCGATGCACGCCGTCCCCGAAGAACTTGGTCAGGCCGAGACTCGCAGAGGAGCCGCCCTTGAACTTCGGGACCGGGGGCACAGGGCGGTCGCCCAGCCCCCACGGTTCGGGGATGCCCTTGATCCCCTCGAAGAAGTGGGCGTGCCTCTGCTCCACGCTGACTGACTCGTCGGCTCGGGAGTGCAACACCAGCCAGTAGCGTTGTGCCTTGCTCATGGGTTACGGGCGTGGGTTCAGGGGCGGGGTCACCACGATGTCGATCTGAGGGTGGGTGTCCGAGCCGGTAGCGTAGCGGGGCAGTCGCCGGGTGTCGGTCGCCGCCCTCGGGGTCGGCACCTCGATCCGCAACCGACAGTCCGGGTTCTGCCGGAGTGCCTCCAGCGGCCCGCTCCTGAACTTATCGACCTGATCGGTCTTCGTGGTGACGCCCCACTTCCGGTCGATCAGGACCCGGGGGTTGGACGGATCAACCCCGTCGAACCGGACGATGTTACTCCCCGCCGGGTTGGGATTGTCGTACCGCAGGGCCGGGACGTTCCGCATCTGGGTCGCCCGGTCGGAGGTCGCCCCGAGAACCGAGTCCTCCCAGTTCCTTGCCGCGCTCGACCGACCGGTTCGCTCCGTCGTCCACGTCACCCCTCGGTTCGGGTTCGCCGGGACCGCCGGGTTTGTTGGGGCAGTCGGATGCCGGAAGTTGGGTATCCGGACGCTACCGCTTGTATCCTCCCACAAGTCCTCCCCGAGGGCCTTGGCATACCCTTTGTAGTTGCTGTCACCCGAGGACAATCGCGTCGATGTCACGCGTGAGAATCGCGCGAGCTCATTGCCGGTGCGGAACTGTCGCCATGCGGACCCGCCACCGGCGAAGCCACCACCCAGCGAGCCAAGTCGTTCGAACGCATCCGCGTCCGACATCGTGTCCCACTTGTTGTAGATGTCTTTCCCTTCCAGGTAGAGCAGTCCGCCACCCGCACCCAATGCCGGGATGGTCAACTCCGGTGCATAACCGAGTATGCGTCCGGCGACGGGCGAGACGTGAATCCCCTGCCCAATAGACTGAACGGTACTCCCGGTCGCGCGAACCCACTCGGCGGTTTGCCGACCAACCGCCAAACCGGCGTTCGGATTTCGGTAACTCCAGTCGCCGTATTCGGCGGCCGTACCGCCACCAGCGGAGAGTCCCGTCCCGACGGCGATCCGCCCGAGGTGCGTGCCACCGGTCGCCCACTGGGAAGCCCCACCCGTCCCGATTGCGGAGATGGCCTTGGCCGCGACGCCGCCGGAAAGATCGGAGTATGCGTACGCACCACCGTGCTCGGCAATCAGTCCTTGCGCCACGCGATCCAGTTTGCCAAGCTGCCGGCCAGTCAATCGATTTGCGACGATCACGGTGCCGTGACCGAGGCCTGTTCCGAATTCTTGGGCCGCCTCCCGTTTATTATTGAAGACGTACTTGCCGACATCGTAGGTCTCTTCCGCAGTATCTCCAATGTGTTCACCTACAACTACAGCGACATCCTTGATGTCCACTAGCCGCCGCCAGAGCCAAGTCATCCCACTCGGATCGCTCGCACCGGTCGCGTTGTTGCCGACGTAGCGGTACAGGTTCGCGTCCCCCGCGCCAAACCCCTTCGGATCCTGGCTCAGCCACCGCCCCGTGGTCGGGTCGTAGCTGCGGGCGTTGTCGCCCACCAACCCCGTCAGCGGGTCCGTCGCGGTGCCGGTGTACCCGTACCGGTCCAGGCCGGTGCCGCTGCTGGCCGTCACGTTGCCGAACCCGTCGAAGGTGCGGCTGCCCGTCGCCGCCCCCGAGTTGTCAAAGACCTGCCGCACCGAACCGAGTCCGTCGGCCCCGTACCAGCTTACCGCCCCGCCGGCGTCCCGTCGAGCCACCGGAGTGTCGAATCCGCTGCCGAACAGCCGGCGGTTCGTCACCGCGTTCGACCCGTTCAGGTCGATGGCGGTGTCGAAGTTCTCGGTCCCGGCCGCTCCGCCCTTGGCCGTGTCCCACCCGTCCACCACGTACCGCTCGGTCGAACTGGTCGTCCCCGACTGCGTGCGACTGACCCGGTTGCCCCAGGCGTCGTAGGTGTACGCCACCGCGTCCGTCACCGCCCCGCCCACCGTCGCCGACTTCGACGCCGAGGTCATCTGCCCGTTCAGGTCGTACGAATACGCCCACGCCTCGCCCGACTTCGACTTGCCCGTCACCGCCCCCGTGTCGTCGTAGGTGTACGTCCACACGCCGTCGCTCGTCACCCGGTTGCCGGCCCCGACCGCGTACCCGCTCACCGTCCGGTTGCCGCTGTCGTCGTAGCTGATCGACGCGCCGTTGTTGTTCGTCACCTGGTCCAGGCCGTCGTACCCGAAGCTCTGCGTCGCCCCGTTGATCGTCTGGCTCGTCACCCGGTCGCCGGCGTCGAACGTGTAGCTCGCCCCGCCGACCGTCGCCCCGGCCGCGTTCTTGTGGACGATGTCCGTCGTCCGCCCCAGCGCGTCGGTCGTGTACGCCGTCGAGCCGGCCGCCGACCACGCCCCCGACGCCCACGCCGACCGGTTCGCCGTGTTCACGTCGCCGGCCGCCGTGTACGTCCACGACGCCTTCAGCGAGTTGGTGCCGCCCACCGCCAGCGTGCGGCCCGTCAGCCGGTCCAGGTTGTCGAACGTGCTGGTGGTGACGCCGCCCTGGTTGTCGGTCGCCGTCAGCCGGTTGTCGGCCGCGTCGTAGGTGAAGCTCT
>JAYTTN010000223.1:0-2019 GCA_043745295.1 Fimbriiglobus sp.
GGGGGCGTCAGCCCCCTGTTAATTGAAGGCCAACAGGGGGCTGACGCCCCCCGCTCGCCGGGAAAAACCGTCACCGCTGCGACAGGTACTCTTCGACCCGTTCGGCCTTCCGCAGCAGTTGCGGCACATACAGACCGGACAGTTCCATGAACCCTTCCAGGGCCTTCAGCGTTTGCTCGAATTCCTCGCGGAACTTGTCGTGTTCCTGATCCCGCCAGGTGTCGCCGAGGCCGAGCAGCTGCGCGTGCAGGCCGGCCAGGTCCACTTGCAGGTCGGCGTTGAACCGCTTCAGGTTGGTGGCGAACCGGCGGAGTTCGGCCGGATCGACGACGGCTTGGGCCATGACGGCACCGCCTTTCGAGACATGGGGTATCGGTATTATACCCGCGAGAAGCGAGAAAACGATTTGAACCGCCAAGACGCCAAGTTCGCCAAGAAGAGAAGACAAGACGAGAAGAGAGGAAGAGATTTGTTCGGAAGAAAGATTCCTCTCTTCCTTCTTCTCTGTGTCCCTGTGTCTCTGTGGTTAGTCCTGTCTTCTCTTCTTGGCGAACTTGGCGTCTTGGCGGTTCGACCCTCTTCATCCGCTACTTCACCGCCGTCTCGAACTCGATGCCGTTGAGCGCGTCGGCCAGCTTCTGGCGGGCGGTGTCGCGGGCCGTCACGGCGGCGGCGCGTTCCTTGTCGATTTGCTCCAGCCGGTCTTCCTGCTGGCCGAGGGTGCGGACGTACCGCTCCCGCAGCTCCTTCTCGCTGGCCCGGTCGCCGAGCGGGGCGAGGTTCTCGCGGATGCGCTTCTGGTCGGTATCCACCTTCGCCCGCTCCGCGTCCAGCCGGCTGATCGTCGCGTCCTGCTCGGCGATCTCCTCGCGGATGGCGAACGCCGCGCGGAGAACCTTCTCCGTCTTCGCGTCGATCCACTGCTGCTTCACCCAGGTGGCCAGCGTCTGCTCCTTCAGGTCGTTTAGCCCATAGGTCTGCGACTGCGGTTGGCGGATGACGACCGTGTGCGCGGTGGCCGCGTTCGGCGGCAACGGCAGCTTGAACCGCCAGAAGTTCTCGGTGATTTCGTGCGGCGTCGCCGGTTCGATCAAGTCCCAGTCCTGCCCCGGTCGCGGGTGATCGAGGTACAGCACCTGTTCCTTGTCCGCCTTGCTGACGAAGGTGTACTTCGTCTTCGACTCCTGCCCGAAGTACGTCCACATCGTCCCGCCGCTGATCTTCACCCGCGCCACGGCCTGCTTCTTGCTGCCGATGCTGTCTGTCACGCGGACGGCCAGTTCCACCGCGTACCCGACTAACCGTTTCTCCGTCGGCTTCAGGGTGTCGAGCATCGCCTCGCCGACGTAGCTGCCGGCGTCCAGCACCGTCACCGGCCCGCCTTCGAGCGTCAGCCCGGTGGTGTTCTCGAACTCGACGCACCGCATCGGGTTCTCGGCGCGGGCCTGCTTCTGGTACAGCAGCACCGACCGCCCGGCGAACGGCTTCAGCAGGATGGGCACCAGTGCGGACTGGTTCCGGCGCACCGTGACCGGGTTGTCGATGACGTACTCGAACAGGTCGCCCACCTGCCGCTCGCGGGTCTGCGTCTGAACCGAGGAGACGGCGGAGCGGGAAGGAGAAGGCGCGGCCATCATTGCCGCCGGCATCGCACGGCTACGAGACTTCGCCATCGCCCCGCGCCCGCTGCCACCCGCGCCGTACTTCGTCATGTCGGCCTCGTCGGCACTGAATTCCGTCAGCATCGAATCCATGTACTCGTGTTCGACCCCCGCCTCGGCCATCGGCGGGAGGACGCCGGTGCTTTCCCGCACCTCGACGACCGGCCGGCGGATGTACCGGGGCGTGTACAGGTCGTGGACGAACGACACCGGCAGCCCGGCGACGAGCGTGAGGCCGACGTTCTCCCAGTCCTCGTCGGACGTGTTGTCCACCACCGCCCACCCCTGGATGAGGGATTGGCTTTCGGTCTCTTCCGAGCCGGAAGCGTGAGCGACGGATTCTGAAGAACCGTCGCTC
>JAYTTN010000224.1:0-27336 GCA_043745295.1 Fimbriiglobus sp.
GGCGACGACACACACCACGTCGTCGCCGCGACCGCAGGGAGCGTGCGGGAAACCGTTCACTTCGCCAGCTCCAGCACGTCCCACAGCGACGGGTCGTCGGCGAACGGGAACTCGGCGTTCACGCCCAGGTACTGGTCGCCGAGTTCGCGGTCGCGGAGGTGGTAGTAGACGCCCAGTCGCGGGTGCTGCTCCGGATCCCAACCGGTCAGCACGGCCGCCGGCAAGAAGGCCTCGATGCGATACCCGCCCTTCGGGAAGTGACAGCGGAACGGCACGTCGGCCGCGCCGCTAAGTGGCGCGTCTTGCAGCGCCCGGTTGATCTTCGACTGCGCGAACGCCGGCTCCTCCTTGTCCGCCCCGCCGCCGGCCGGCAGGAAGTGGAACTGGTGGCACGTCCGGCCGGCCCGGTGGCTGGTGCGGCTGTCACGGGTGTCCAGCCACAGCGTCAGCCCGTCCGACGCCTTCGGTTTGTCGGCGTCGCCCTCGGCCGCCTGCTTTTTACCGGTCACGGTCAGTTGCACGGCGATCCCGAAGTCGTTCCACGCCAGCCGCACGTCGGCGTGACTGTTGGCCTCGTCCAACTCGGCGAGGTTCCGCAGGGTGGCGGAGTCCGGCAGGTCGAACAGGGCGTCGGCGTCCGGGTTGGCGGGGACGCCCTTCACGAACGGGCACGGGTGGGCCAGGCGGATGAGGAACCGGTGCGGCACGACAGCGGGCATGGGCGTTACTCGTCGGTGATGGAGACGACTTTCATCGGCCGGCCCGCACGGTGCGGATCGACGGCAACCGTTCCGGCGGTTGCGGTTGGTCCGTGACGTAACAGGAGAGCGGGAACGCGCCGGGGTGGGTTTTCTCGGCGGCGGTCAGCACTCTCACCGACGAGTCGCCGACCGCGATCACCTGGCCGTCGTGAATGGCGACGTATTTGCCCGCATGGGTCGCCATCAGTTCGGGCAGCATCGCCTCGAAGGCGTCGTGCTCGCGGGCCAGCTTCGGGTGCGTCGGTCGTGGCGGAAACGCGAGCCGCGGTTCGGGATTCACCGCCGAGACGGTGACACGCACCCGGCCAGTGGGGGTGTCCGGCGGCAGCGGCAGCCGAAGTTCCCGGCTTTCGGGCACATCCAGTTCGAGTTCGAGTGTCATGGCGATTTCCCTCGGATCCTGGCACCGGGTGGACCGGTCAGACGTTGATTTCCAACCGCCGGTTCGGGCCGTCGAACACGACCCGGTAGCGGTTGAGGACATCGCGGCCGAGGATGGCGTACCCGAATTGCCACGCCCCGATCACCGGCACCTCGATTTCGGGGAGGTCGCGGACGACGAGCCGCACCACGAACACCGGCCGGCTCGCACCCACCCCGTCGAAGCCCGACGCGTGGACGTGTCGGGAGGGGATTAACCCCAACTGCTCCGCCACCCGTGTCGGGATCACCGTCTGGTCGGCTCCGGTGTCCACGAGCGCGGCAAGATCGGTGACTCCCCCGTCCGAGGCCAAGCCACGAATGTTCAACCGTACGAAGGCCGCCGGCGGTTCGTCCGGTGTGGCCACGCGGTACGGGTAGTGGAACATGCGTCAGACTCCCCGAAAGACACGGACGGAGGGGATGCGGGCGACTCGCGGTTTGTCGGTCACGAGTTGGCACAGGATCGGGCAATACCCGTGATCCGCATAGGCCTTCTTCAGCGTGGTCACTTCGTCCGCCCCACTGCCGACCACTTGCCCGCCGAAGACGGCGACGTATTGCCCGGCGTGCGTGGTCAACAACTCCGGTAGCAGTCGCGCGAACGCCCGTTCCTCGTCGGCCAACGGGTTCGGCGGCGCGACCGGTGCCCAGGTGTCGAACGCCGGCAACTCCATCGTGACGATGCCATCCATCGCGGTTCTCCAGGTGTGACGACTTCGCTCCCATCATACCCGCGCCCGCTTTCCTACAACATCCCGGCCCACCGGCGGCGGTTGCCGCCCCTTCCCGTTCGCAAGGAGTCCGCATGGTCCGCATCGCGCTGGCGGTCGTGTTCGCCGCCGTCACCCCGGCGTTCGCCCAGTGGAAGCTGGACGACAAGTTCAAGGCCGCCAAGCCGGCCGACCTGGAGGACGCGAAGTCCACCCCCGCCCCCACCGGGGCCGTCGTCCTGTTCGACGGCAAAACCGCCGACGCCTGGGTGAAGAAGGACGGCAAGGGCAAGGTCGAGTGGAAGATCGCCGACGGCGCGATGGAAGGCGTGAAAGGGCACGGCGACATCGTCACGACGGAGAAGTTCGGCGGCAAGTTCGCGCTGCACGTCGAGTTCCGCGTGCCCTACGAGCCGGGCAACGGCGGCCAGGGGCGGGGCAACTCCGGCGTCTACCTGCAAGGGCGGTACGAGGTGCAAATCCTGGACAGCTACGGCCTGAAGAGCGGCAAGAACGACTGCGCCGCCATCTACGACCTCTTCCCGCCGAAGGAGAACGCCTGCAAGGCCCCGACGGTGTGGCAGAGCTACGACATCGAGTTCACCGCCCCGGTATTCGCGGACGGCAAGAAGACCGCGCCGGTGCGGATGACGGTGATTCACAACGGGGTGAAGGTCCACGACGACGCGAAGGTGGAGAAGGACAACACCACCGCCGGCATGGGCGGCGACCCGAGCAAGCCCGGCCCCATCATGCTGCAAGACCACGGCCACCCGGTCCAGTTCCGCAACATCTGGCTGCTGCCGAGCAAGTGATCCGATCTGGCAAGCTGCGACCGCCGGGGAGTGGCATTCTGTCCGAGCCGGAAGCGTGAGCGACGGGTGAACGGAAGACCGTCGCTCACGCTTCCGGCTCGGATCGGCAGCAACATGCCCTCCCTGCTGACGGTCGCGGCTCGCCGGATCACTGTCTCACCCACTTCGCACCTCTCCCGACCCTCCCATCCGCCCCGCGCCCCGTTCCCCGCAGTCGGTGAGTGTTCGCCAAATTGCCCCGTCGCCGCAATCGACAAAGTCAGTTCGACTAGTTTTGCAAATCTGGTCGGGTATCCTCGTTTCGTCCCACCATATCGAAACGGCGTCTTACGATTGCCGCGTTCGTTTCAATCGGCACAATCGGCCGAATCCGCGGAAGCGACAAGGATTGCCGCAATGCCCCAGTCCACACGTTTTCGCACCGCCCGCCTCGGCGTCGAGTTCCTGGAAGACCGCTCGGTGCCGTCGGCCACGGCCGTCGCGCCGGGGCGGGTGCTGGTGTCGTTCGCGGACGGGGCGACGACCGCCGCGCACGCCGCCGCGCTGCACCGGGTGCCGGTCGCCGACACCGTGACCGCGATCGGCTTCGGCACCTACCGCGTGAACCTGGACGCCGGCGTCTCGACGGCCGCCGCGACCAGCTTGTTCGCCGGGCAACCGGGGGTGAACCGGGTCGGCGCCGACGCCCGCATCACGGCCGCCGCCGTGCCGAACGACCCGCAGACCGGCAGCCAGTGGGGGTTGAGTACCATCAGCGCCGCGCGGGGGTGGAACGCCGAGACCGGCACCGGCCGCACCATCGTCGCCGTCATCGACACCGGCATCGACCTGACCCACCCGGACCTCGTGGCGAACCTGTGGCACAACCCGGACGCCAGCGCGCCGGACAAGTACGGGTACGACTTCGCCAACAACGACAGCGACCCGACCGACGACAACGGCCACGGGACGGCGGTCGCGGGCGTCATCGGGGCGACCGGGAACAACGGCACCGGCGTGACCGGCGTGGCGTGGACGACGCGGCTGATGGCGCTGAAGTTCATGGACGCAAACGGCAACGGGTTCACGTCCGACGCCATCCGCGCGATGGACTACGCCGTCCAGCACGGGGCGAAGGTGCTGAACAACAGTTGGGGCGGGGCGGGGGCCGACCCGCTGCTCGAGCAGGCCATCGCCCGCGCCCGCGCCGGCGGGGTGATCGTCGTCGTGGCGGCCGGCAACGAGTCGGCGAACGACGACACGACGCCGGCTTACCCGGCCAGCTACGCGCTCGCCTCGGACAACGTGGTGGTCGTCGCCGCGACCGACGAGAACGACCGCCTGTCCGCGTACTCGAACTACGGCCCGCGGTCGGTGACGGTGGCCGCCCCCGGCGACAACATCCTCAGCACCGCGCGGGGCGGCGGGTACGGGTACAAGAGCGGCACCAGCCTAGCCACGCCCGTCGTCAGCGGGGCGCTCGCGCTGCTGTGGGACGAACACCCGACGTGGGACCACCTCCAAGTCATCGCCAAGCTGAAGCAGTCGGTCGATCCGCTCGGTTCGCTGAGCGGCAAGGTGTCCACCGGCGGGCGGATCAACCTCGCCAAACTGCTCGACGCGCCGGCCACCGTGCCGCCGGTCAGCCCGCCAGTTTCCCCGCCGCCGGTGGTGTCGCCGCCGGTCAGCCCGCCGCCAGTGGCCACGACGACCGGGCCGCGCGTGACCGGGACGCAGTTCCTCGGCGGCATCGCGGGCAGCTACGACCGCGCGCGGGTGACGTTCGACAAGACGGTCAGCAGCCCCAGCTTCACCGCCGCCGATCTCGTGCTGACGGGGCCGACCGGGGCGCGGATCGCCGTCGCCGGCGTGACGGCCGTATCGCCCACCGACGGGAACAGCGCCGTCTACGACGTGACGTTCGCCCGCCAGACGGCCGCCGGCACCTACCGCCTCGTCGTCGGGCCGGACATCTGGGACACGACCGCCAAGCGGATGGACCAGGACGCGAACGGGTCCAGCGACGCCGCCGACACCGCCACCGCCACCGCGTCCCTGAACGGGGCGACCGCGCCGCCGGTCAGCCCGCCGCCGACCGCCAGCCCGACCCGCCGGACCGTGGCCGCCGCCGGCCTGCCGCTCGCCATCGCGGACCAGCGGACGACGCGCATTTTCCTGACCGTCACCGAGAACATCACCGTGTCCGACGTGCGGCTAACGCTGGACCTCAGCCACGCCCGGACGACGGACCTGTACATCCGGCTGGTGGCCCCGGACGGCCGCAAGGTGATCGTCTTCAACCGCCGCGCGCTGAGTCTGGGGAACGTCACCTTCGACGACACCGCGACGCGGGCGGTGGCCACGGCGACGGCGCTGCCGAACGGATCGGCGGTGAAGCCGGAGCAGGCTTTGTCGGCGTTCGCCGGCCTGTCCGCGAGGGGCACGTGGACGGTGGAGATTTTCGACCTGTTCGCCGGCGCGACGGGCACCGTGCGGAACGCCAGCCTGTCCGTCGCCGCGAGGTGACGTCGCCCCCTTCACGGACGCCTCACCGCCCACACACCACCGGGCCGCGTAGGGTCGCTAACATCTTTGCGGTTCGCCTTCGTACAGGATCGTTCAGGGTTTGACAATTGGGGGGATGGGAGGATCGCGCCCCACGAGTCGCGACACTCGCCCGAATCGGGCTACGTTCTCACTTCCCGCAACCGCTTACTCCAAGTCCCACACGACGACCTTGCCGGTGTCGCTGCCGGCGGCGGCGGTCAGGCCGTCGTGGGCGATGGCCACGCACCGCAGCCGCCCGACCTGCCAGGCGTAGGCCCGGAGTTCCTGAAGGGTGACGGCGTCGTACTCGCGGACGGTCTCGTCGTTACATGTGGCCAGCACCCGCCGCCCGTCGGGGTGGACCGCAATGCCGGTGAAGTGCTTGCGGTTCACGCCACTCACATTCTTGACGGGTGCTTTCGCCGATCTCGTGAGATCGTAACTGAAAAGCGAATGCCCTGCGACGGCGACGAGGCGGGTGTCCTCGACCGCGAAGCGGACGGCACTGGTGGCGGATGTCAGTGGGAGAGGGCTGCCGACCGGGGCCAGGTCGGCCAGCGTCCGCCACTGACCGAGCATCTGATTGAGGTGTATCTCCACGGAGAGGAACTGATCGCCGGCCTTAGGGAATTCAAAGGCGAGACAGTCGGAGCGGGACGGCGAAGTCGAAGGCGGGACCGAACGTCGTACCACCGGTTCCGCCGGGTGGATCAAGGGAAGGCGGAACCGAAGGAGGTCGAACGGATCGCTGTGGTTCCCGACCAGCAGGTGATCCCCCTTCGCCGACAGCGCGATCAGGGTGTAGAGGCCCGCGTGGCCGACGGGCAACTGGAGCGGATTGTTCCCATCCACGTCATAGGCCACTGCTCGCGACGTGAAGGTGTCCGCAACCCGGTGAGCCGCGACAAAGCCACTATCCGGCAGGACGCAAAAGCCGCCGTTGGCGACGCAGTCCGCGACGCCGCGATCCGGTTCCGTCGAAACGTGCGGATCCCACCACTCGACACCGGCGAGGGTGACGAAACGGCCCTGCCGCCGAACGCTCATCGATTCGCCGAAGCCGAACAGCCGGCTGCCGTCCGCGCCATACTTCAGGTGTGCGATTCGCTTGTACCGGCTGGTCAGGATTCGCATCGCTCACTCCTCACGCTCGCTCGCGTTGCTCGCGGCGACGACAAGGCGGTTGTCGTCGCCGCGAGCGGGTCATCCGCCGGAGTGAGAATATCGACTGCATGATACCCCGCTCACTCCCATCCGTGAGACGGTTTCCGGCCCGGATTCCCGGCGGCGGGAAACGGCCGCCCCTCGCGCCCCCGCGCGGCTTTCGATTCCGCTGGCGTTGCTTGGATTTCCAAGCTGCGGTTGACGTTTCGGCGACGACGGCGAGGCCGGCGCGAGGTTTGCATGAAATCCCCTGTCCATGTCCGAGTCCGTCGCTAGAACGTGATCTCTCGCACCGAGCGTCCGGGCCATCCGCGGCAGGACCGACCGCTTACCGAAGTGATTCCCCATGGCCGAAGCCCCCACTGCCCTCGCGCCGATCAAGCTGACGCCGGCCACCCACACGACGCAGCGGGGCTTCGCCACCGCGTCGTTCTGCCTCGCCCTGTGGGGCACGCTGACCTTCTGGTGGTACCCGTTCGGCATCACCGTCGCCAGCCTCGGCGTGCTGTTCGGCCTGATCTGCATCCTGATGGGCTGGCGCGGCGGCAAGGACGGCACCCACCTGGCGTGGTACGCGGTGTTCCTGGGCGGGTTCGGGGCGAGCCTCGCGGTGTTCTCGTACCGGTTCGTGCAGCAGGCGTTCGACGGCATCGCGCCGCCGTTCCCGCTGCCGCTGTGACCCGCGGTCCGAGCCGGAAGCGTGAGCGACGGGGTTCGGTAAGACCGTCGCACCCGCTTCCGGCTCGGACGAAGATGACATTCCGACCCCGCCTACCGTCGGAGGACGCGATATGGCTCAGGTATTCTCGAAGAGCATGAACGTGGTCGCCCGCGTCAGCCTGCTTGGCATCCCGCTGCTGCTGGCCGCCGCCGGCGCGACCGGCGCGGCGTTCTACCGGTCGGACTACACCACCGGCACCCGCGAGGTGATCGAGCAGCCGATCCCGTTCAGCCACAAGCACCACGTCGGCCAGCTCGGCATCGACTGCCGGTACTGCCACACGTCCTTCGAGGTGTCGGCCAACTCCGGCTACCCGCCGACCAAGACGTGCATGAACTGCCACCAGCAGATGTGGAACTCGGCCGACATCCTCCAGCCCCTGCGGGACAGTTGGAAGGAGGGCAAGCCGATCTCCTGGACGAAGGTGAACAACGTCCCGCACTACACCTACTTCAACCACAGCATCCACGTGGCCAAGGGCGTCGGCTGCGTGTCGTGCCACGGGCAGATCGACGAGATGAACCTGGTCATGCAGTCGAAGACGCTGCTCATGGAGTGGTGCCTGGACTGCCACCGCAAGCCGGAGAATCACCTGCGGCCGGTCGAGGAGGTGACGAACATGCGGTTCAAGCCGGGCGACCTGCTGAACCCGGACACCGGCACCCCGCACACGCAGGCCAGCCTGGGCAAGAAGCTGAAGGAACAGCACAACGTCCGCGAGGCGAGCATCCTGACGAACTGTAGCATCTGCCACCGGTAGGGCGGTGATCGTTCCGAGCCGGAAGCGTGAGCGACGGACTCACGCCCGCCCGTCGCTCACGCTTCCGGCTCCGACAGACCAGCAAGACACGGCGACCGAACCGAGGATCCGATTCATGCCCGCCGAACCGACCCCGCCGGCCCCCGCCGCCCGGACTGAACCCGAACTGTTTCAGTCCGTCGAGCAGTGGATGGACTCCGCCAAGTTCCGGGAACTGATGCGGGACGAGTTTCCCGAAGACGCCGACTCGTGGCTGGACCCGATCAGCCGGCGGAACTTCCTCGCCCTGTCCGGCGCGTCCGTCGCGCTGGCCACCGGGTGCAACCCGTCGCTCCGGCCGGCGTCGCCGCGGCAGGTCGTGCCCTACGTCAACCAGCCGGACCAAGTCCTCCCCGGCGTGCCGCTGTTCTTCGCCACCGCCATGCCGCAGCAGTCGGGCGTCGGCCTGGGGTTGCTGGTGAAGAGCGTCGAAGGGCGGCCGATCAAGTGCGAGGGCAACCCGAACCATCCCGGCAGTCTCGGCTCCATCGAACTGCAAGCCCTCGCCGCCCCGCTGACGCTGCACGACCCGGATCGGTCGAAGGCCGTCACCCTGAACGGCAACGGCAGCACGTTCGACAAGGCGATCACCGCGATCAAGGCGGAGCTGTCCGGCAAGAAGGGCGACGGCGTCGTCTTCCTGACCGAGCCGACCACCTCGCCGACCGTCCACCGGCTGATGGCCGACGTGCTGAAGACGTACCCGGCGGCGAAGTGGGTGCGGTACGAGCCGGTGTCGCGGGCGAATGAAGCCGCCGCCCTCGCCGCCGCGTTCGCCGCCCCCGTCAGCCAGCACTACAAGCTGGACGCCGCCGACGTGATTCTGTCGCTGGACGCCGACTTCCTGACCACCGGGCCGGGGGCCGTCCGCTACGCCCGCGACTTCGGTGCCCGCCGCAAGCTGAGCCTGATCCAGGCCGACCACGACCTCGACCACGAACACGAGGAGAAGTTCAAGAAGGACGGCAAGAAGGCCCCGCACAAGCACTTCGACCACAAGGCCCAGTTGGACCGCGCGTCGGCCAACATGAACCGGCTGTACGTGGTCGAGGGGGCGCTGACTAGCACCGGCGGCATCGCCGACCACCGCCTGCCGCTGAAGCCGAGCGAGGTGGAAGGGTTCGCCCGCGCCCTCGCCGCCAAGTTCGGCCTGCTCGCCGCCCCCGCGTCCGACCTGTCCGAGACCGCCAAGAAGTGGGTCGAGGAGGTGTACAAGGATTTGCTGGCGCACAAAGGCAAGGCCGTCGTCATCGCCGGCGAACACCAGTCGGCCGCCACGCACCTGCTGGCGCTGGCCATCAACGAGAAGCTCGGGGCGTTCGGCACGACGGTCGCGTTCAGCGCCCCGCTGGACCCGACTCCGGCCACGACCGACCTGAAAGCGCTCGCCGCAGACATGACCGCCGGCAAGGTGGGCACGCTGTTCCTGCTGGGCGTCAACCCCGTCTACGACGCGCCGGAGAACCTCAAGTTCGCCGACGCGCTGGCGAAGGTGAAGACCAAGATTCACTACGGGCTGTACGCCGACGAGACGGCCGTCCCGCACGCCACCTGGCACGTTCCGGCCACTCACTTCCTCGAAAGTTGGGGCGACGTGCGCGGGCACGACGGCACGGCGTCGGTCATCCAGCCGCTCATCGCCCCGATGCACGGCGGCAAGACGGTCATCGAGCTGCTGGCCACACTCCTCGGCACCCAGGACGCCGACCCGCTCGAAGCCGTCAAGGCGACGTGGCGGGCGCTGTTCGAGACGAAGATCGACGCCAAGGTGCGGGACACCTACAAGGCGGCGACCGCCCCCGGTGCCCCGGCCAAGTACAACTTCGACCGCTACTGGGAAGAGTCGGTCCGCGACGGCGTCCTGCGCGGCTCGGCCGAAGTCGCCACCCCCGGCGCGGTGAAGACCGACAAGATCGGCGACAAGGCGCTGTCGGTCGCGGCCGTGAAGGGCCTCGAAATCCAGTTCCGCCCGGACCCGGTGCTGTTCGACGGCAAGCAGGCGAACAACGGCTGGCTGCAAGAGCTGCCCAAGCCGATGACCAACCTGACGTGGGACAACGCGGCGATGATGTCCCCGGCCACGGCCGAGGGGCTGAAGTTCGAGCAGAGCTTCGGCTGGACGGCCGGCGAGCGGGGCCGCACCGAGACCGACTTCGCTGAACTGACCGTGGGCGACCGCAAGCTGAAGGTCGCCGTCCACGTCGTGCCGATGATGGCCGACGAGCTGGTGGTGCTGCACCTGGGCTTCGGCCGCGAGCGGGCCGGGCGGGTGGGCAGCCCCGACGACAAGGCCATGACCCCCGGCTTCAACGCCTACAAGCTGCGGACGACCGACGCCGCCTGGACCGCCCCGGCCAAGATGCAGCGGCTGAACGAGCGGTTCCTCCTGGCCGTCGCCGGCGCGCACTCGGCGATGGAGTCCCGCCGTCCGGTGCGGCACGCCACGCTGGAGCAGTTCGCGGCGGAGGAGATCTTCGCCCAGGTGCCGAGCATCACGCCGGGCGAGTTCAAGGACATCCGCGCCCTGACGCCGGGCACGGTCGAGAACTTCGAGATGCTGGACGCGCTGCGGAAGGAGCAGCGGAACGCCGACGCCACCAAGCCGTACAAGCACCCTCACGCCGACGACCACAAGCACGACGACGAGGCCGGGCACGCCCACCACGACAAGCGGCTGAAGCCGCTCAGCCTGTACGTCGCCAACCCGATCCGGGTGAACGGCCAGGACGCCAACCTGACGTACCGCCGGTGGGCCATGACCATCGACCTGGGGGCGTGCATCGGGTGCGCCGCCTGCACCTTGGCGTGCGTGGCCGAGAACAACATCCCGGTGCTGGGCAAGGACCAGGTGACGAAAGGCCGGGCGATGCACTGGATTCGCCTCGACCGGTACTTCAGCATCCCGACCGCCGAGGTGCTGGAGGACAAGCTGGGGGCCGAGGGGATCAAGCCGGCCGAGCGGAAAGAGCAGGTGAAGAAGTCGGCCGAAATCCGCGTCCACGTCCAGCCGGTGCCGTGCCAGCAGTGCGAGAAGGCCCCGTGCGAGGTGGTGTGCCCGGTCGGGGCCACCGTCCACAGCGCCGACGGCCTGAACGACATGGCGTACAACCGCTGCGTCGGCACCCGGTACTGCAGCAACAACTGCCCGTACAAGGTCCGCCGCTTCAACTTCCTGCAATACACCGACTACACGACCGACAGCCTGAAGCTGGTGAACAACCCGGAAGTGACGGTGCGGACGCGGGGGGTGATGGAGAAGTGCACCTACTGCGTGCAGCGCATCCGCGCGGCGGTCATCGAGGCCGAGCGGGAGTGGGACAAGAAGAAGCCGGACGGCACCCCCGTGCGGGAGCTGGACATCGGCGGCCGCCCGAAGGTGTACGACGGGGAAATCCTGACCGCCTGCCAGCAGGCGTGCCCGACGCAGGCGATCACCTTCGGCGACCTGAACGACTTCGCCTTCGAGGACGACGGCAAGGGCGGGAAGAAGCTGAAGTCGGCCAGCGCCGTCGTCCGGACCAAGGCCGAACCGCACAACTACGGGCTGCTGGCCGAAGTGAACACGATGCCCCGCACCAGCTACCTCGCCGCCGTCCGCAACCCGAACCCGAACATGCCGCAGGGAGCGTGACCCGAATATGGCAACCGCGACTGAGACCGCTCCCCGCGTCGCCCCGGCCGGGTCGCCGGGCGTCTACCCGCCGCACCCGGAAGGGCTGATCGGCGGCAGCTACAACACCGTCACCCTCGGCGACAAGATCGCCGACGTGGTGATCGGCGACACCCCCACGCCGAAGGCGTGGTGGGGCTTCTTCCTGTTCGGCTTCGCGCTGCTGCAAGCCCTCGTCCTCGGCCTGGCCTACCTCTTCTACGCCGGCACCGGCGTGTGGGGCATCAACCAGCCGGTGGCGTGGGGCCTGGCCATCGTCAACTTCGTGTGGTGGATCGGCATCGGCCACGCCGGCACGCTGATTTCCGCGATTCTGCTGCTCATGCACCAGAAGTGGCGGACCAGCATCAACCGGTTCGCCGAGGCGATGACCCTGTTCGCCGTGGCGTGCGCCGGCCTGTTCCCGCTCATTCACATGGGCCGGCCGTGGCTGGCGTACTGGCTGTTCCCGTTTCCGAACAACATGGCCGTGTGGCCGCAGCCGCGGTCGCCGCTCATGTGGGACGCCTTCGCGGTGTCCACCTACCTGACGGTGTCGCTGGTGTTCTGGTACGTCGGCCTGATCCCCGACTTGGCCTTCCTCCGCGACAACGCCAAGAACAAGCTTCAGCGGTTCGCCTACGGCATGCTGTCGCTCGGCTGGCGCGGGTCGGCGTACCACTGGCGGCGGTACGAGAAGCTGTACCTGCTGCTGGCCGGCCTCGGCACGCCGCTGGTGTTCAGCGTGCACACCATCGTGTCGTTCGACTTCGCGGTGGCCATCGTGCCGCTCTGGCACGCCACCATCTTCCCGCCGTTCTTCGTCGCCGGGGCGGTGTTCAGCGGGTTCGCCATGGTCGTCTGGCTGGCCGTCCCGCTGCGGCACTTCTACGGCATGAAGGACTTCATCACCGAGCGGCACCTGGAACTGTGCGCGAAGGTGATGATCACCACCGGCCTGCTGGTGACGTGGGGGTACTTCCTGGAAGTCTGGATGGCGTGGTACGGGCACAGTCAGCGGGAGTGGTCGGCGACCCTGCAGCGGATGTGGAACGGGCCGTACTGGTGGAGCTACTGGGCGCTCCTCCTGACGAACTCGGTCATCCCGCAATTGCTGTGGTTCAAGCGGTTCCGCACCAACGAGTTCCTGCTGTTCGTCATCGCCGGGTCGGTCCACATCGGCATGTGGTTCGAGCGGTACGTGATCGTCATCACCCTGAGCCGCGACGACATCCCCGGCGCGTGGGGCCGGTACGCCCCGACCATCTGGGACTACGCGGCGATGTTCGGCTCCGTCGGCCTGTTCGTCACCCTGTTCTGCCTGTTCATCCGCTACCTGCCGATGATCTCGATCACCGAGATGCGGGAGTTCCTGCCGCACAAGCAGGGCGGCCGCGACGGTCACGCCTGCATGGAGAACGCCAAGTGAGCGAACCCACCACCGCCGCCGCCCTGCACGGGGTGATGGCCGAGTTCACGAATGCCGACGACCTGATCCGCGCCACCCGCGCCGCCCGGCTGGCCGGGTACTCGCGGATGGACGGGTACAGCCCGTACCCCGTCGGCGAGGTGGCCGACGAACTCGGCTTCCCCCGCTCCGAGATCGGGGCCGTCATGTTCATCGGCGGCCTGTGCGGGGCCACCCTCGGCCTGCTCATGCAGACGTGGATCGCCGTGTACGACTACCCGATCGGCATCGGCGGCAAGCCGTTCTGGAGCTGGCCGCAGTTCATCCCGATCACCTGGGCGCTGCTGGTCCTGACGGCCAGCATGAGCGGGCTGTTCGGCCTGCTGGTGCTGTGCGGCCTGCCGCAGCCGTACCACCCGGTGTTCAACGTGCCGGCCTTCCAGCGGGCCACCAGGGACCGCTTCTTCCTGTGCATCGAGAGCGTCGATCCGCAGTTCGAGGTCGGCGCGGTGACGGCGTTCCTGAACGGCTTGCAGCCCGAAAGCGTGGCGGAGGTGCCGGAATGAAGACCACCCTGATGACCGTCGCGGCGGCGGCCCTCGTGTTCGCCGGCTGCCAGCAGAAGATGGCCGACCAGCCGGCCCACCGGCCCTACGAAGAGAGCGCCCTGTTCCCCTTCAAGCAGTCGGCTCGGCCGATCGAGAAAGGGACTATCCACGTCAGCCAGCCGGTCGAGGGCGACCCGCTGACGACGTGGCTGACCGAACTGGGCCGGACGCCGCAGCCGGCCTACCCGAACCCGACGCCGGACATGAAGGACGTGATGACCGTCCCCGGCGCGCCGACCGACAACGCGAACTTCGTGGACAAGTTTCCGTTCGCCCTGACCGAGGGCGACTACAAGCGGGGGCAGCACCTGTTCCGCGCGGTGTGCGCCGAGTGCCACGGGGCGGCCGGCCACGGCAACGGGAAGATCCCGGAGCGCGGCTTCCTCCGCCCGCCCAGCTACCACCGCGACCCGGCCCACCCGACGGACAACGAGGTGACGAACGTCGCCCGCCCGAACGAAGTGGTCGGCGCGCGGGACTGGTCGAGCATGAGGCCGGACGCGGCCAGCGGCCGCGCCGTCCGGGACTACACCGACCACCCGCAGGGGTTCAGCCGGGGCTTCTCCCGCCTGGGCAAGCGGATGCCCCTGGACAAGGTGAACGCCGGGTACATCTTCCAGGTCATCACCTGGGGGTTCGGCGGCATGGCGTCGCACACGACGCAGCTGCCCGACCCGGCCGACCGCTGGCGGGTGGCGGCGTACATCCGCGCCCTGCAACTGAGCCAACTGGCCGAGAAGTCCAAACTGCCGGGCGACCTGCAACAGGCCATCGACCACCCGCCCGTCAAGAAAGAAGGCACGCCGGAGGTGAAGCACTAATGGCCGACGCGATTCATCATGACGGCGACCACCACGGCCACGACCTGCCGGCGTTCCCGGCGGCCGCGCCCGACATCGGCCTCCTCCGCAAGCTGTCCGTCGGCGCGGCGCTGCTCGGCTTCGGCGTGTTCGGCGGCCTCGGCGCGATCAACCTGAGCGCCGATCCCGACCACGGCGTCCGCACGCTGTTCACCGCCTACTTGTGCGGGTTCGTGTTCTGGTGCAGCCTGCCGTTCGGCGCGCTGCTCCTGAGCATGATCGGCTTCCAGATGATGGCCAGTTGGGGCGTCGTCTTCCGCCGCATCTTCCAGGCGTCCCTGCGGACCCTGCCGCTGCTGTTCGTCTTGGGCGTGCCGGTCATCGCGTCGCTGTTCGTGAACGGCGGCAAGGACTCGCCGTTCTGGTGGGCGGACCGCGGTTGGGAAGGCGAGGACAAGGGTGCCGTGGCGAAGGCCATGTTCGGCGAAGACAACTTGGGCACCCGCGAGCAGGTGGCCGAGAACCAGCACAAGATCCACGACTACCTGAACCCGGTCTTCTTCGTCGGCCAGTACGCGGCCGTGTTCGTCGTCCTGGGGCTGCTGGCGTACCGCATCCACAGTCACGCCCGCGCCGGCGAGGACGGGGACAGCGAGGCGGCCACCGCCCGCGCCCGCGGGTTCAGCGGCCCCGGTATCCTCATCACCGTCCTGACGCTCACCTTTTTCGCCACGCAGTGGGTGATGTCGGTCGAGCCGACGTGGGCCAGCAGCATGTTTCCCGTCGTGTTCGGGATGAACATGTTCCTGACCACGTTCGCCTTCTGCACGCTGATCTTCTACACGCTGGCCCAGAAGGGCGACACGCTGGCCATCGTGAAGGAGAAGTTCCGCATCGACATCGGCTCGCTGACGCTCGGCTTCTGCATGGTCTGGGCGTATGCCAGCTTCTGCCAGTACATGCTGGTGTGGGCCGGCAACCTGCCGGAGGAGCTGACGTACTACCGCAAGCGGGGCGGCGGCGAGGAGAACATCTCGGACTGGCTGTACCTGAGCTACTTCCTGATGGCCTTCCACTGGCTCATCCCGTTCGTCACGCTGCTGATGCGCGAGGTGAAGACCAGCCCGACCGCCATGCGGATCATGGCCGTGCTGTTCCTCACCGTGTGCGCGTGCGACGTGGTGTGGTGGATCGTGCCGAACGTCGGTTACAAGACTTATTACCACACGCCCATGGCGTTCGCCGCGATCCTCGGCGTCGGCGGCTTGTGGGGGCTGTTCTTCTGCGGCCAGTTGGCCAAGCGGCCGCTGCTGCCGAGCAACCACGAGGCCCGGTTCATCCAGGCCTGGGGCCAGCACCATTGAGTTGGACAAGTCGGTCTTGGCGAGCGGGGGGCGTAAGCCCCCTGTTCCCGAACGAGCAACAGGGGGCTTACGCCCCCCGCTCGCCCAGAAATCACCGAGGCACCCGCCATGAGCGATAAATCCCACGGCCCCGAAAACCCGCTGACGCAGCTGTGGATCGCCATGTCCGGCGCGTCCGCGGGGCACCACGAGGCCGCGCCTGGCATCGACGACAAGAGCGTCGCCGTCGGCCACGAGCCGGACCGCTTCGGCCTCGGCGGCATCGTCGCCGTGCCGGTCGCCGTGTTCGTCGCGCTGGTCGTCACCTACGTCACGGTGACGCTCGTCTTCCGCTTCGTGAACGACTCCGCCAGCGACGCCGTCGCGTCCAAGGACGTGCCGCTGAACGACCGCTTGGGGCGGATCGGCTCGACCGGCGGCCAGGCGGTGCCGAGCCTGCCCGGCCAGCCGTCCGGCGAACCCCGCCTCGACGGGACGCCGAAGATCGACACCCGCGTGAACGGCAAGGACGTGGCCCCGTACCTGATGTCGTTCCGCAAGACGCCGAGCGGCAACTGGCCCGACCTCTACCCCGAAGACCTCCGCCCGGAGAACTACGTCGATTACGACACGCAGCGGCGGCCGCTCGTCGATCCGGCCGAGGCGCACGCCGGAAACAAGGCATTCGCCCGCATCCCGGTAGCCGATGCCTCGCAATTGCTGTGGCGCGATCACGCCGCGCAGCAGCTGAAAGTCCGCCAACTCCGACTCCAGGCGGCCGAGCTGGAACAACGGAAGAACGCCGCCGACGCGGACGAGTTGAAGAAGCTGAACGACAAGATCGAGGCGATTGCAGCCGCGCCGGAGTACCAGTATTACGAGCGATTCGTCCCGGTGTCGGACACGCCGCTCGACCCGACGAAGTCGGTCAACCGGCCCAAGCCGTCGAGCGGCGGACAAGCCGCGAAAGGCCAGCCCGCGACCGCGAAACCGAAAGGCCACTGAACGACCCGCAGACACGCACGACACCGGTACGCCATGACCACCGCCCGCCGCATTCGCCGACTCCTCCTCGCGGTCCTCGCCGCGCTGGGGCCGGTCGCGCCGGTGACGGCGCAAAACGTCGGCACTTACGGCCGCGCCCCGCGCCCGGCCAACGGCACCGACCCCGGCGCGGTGGATCTGCCGGTCGAACAGAAGGCCCTCGGCAAGCCGCTGCCGCTCGACGGCACCTTCTACGACCACACCGGCGACGGGTCGCGCGGCACGCCCGTCACGATTCGCTCGCTGCTCGGCGGCAAGCCGACGATCCTGGTGCCGGCCTACTACCGCTGCCCGAAGTTGTGCAACGAGGTGCTGAACGGTTTGCTGGTGGCCCTCCGCGACTTGCGCAAGGACGACCCCCGCTGGTCGGCCGGCGACAAGTTCAACGTGGTGGCGTTCAGCATCGACGCCCGCGAGTCGCAGCTGCTGGCGAAGCCGAAGCGGGAGTATTACCTGAAGGAGTACGACGGCCGCGACCCGGACAGCCCCGGCTGGTGGTTCCTGACCGCCACCCCCGGCCAGTTCAACGACGCCGGCATCCCGGCCTGCAAGGCGACCATCCGCGAGGTGACGAACGCCCTCGGCTACCCGTACCGGTTCGTGGACGCGAAAATCCAGCGCGACCCGGACACCGGCAAGAAGGTGATCGAGAACGAGTGGGGCGAGCGGGTGCCGTTCGAGACCGCCGACACCGACCTCGTCAAGCGGATGCAGAGCCGGAAGGAGATGGACATCGAACACCCGGCGGTGATCGCCGTCCTGACGCCCGACGGCCGCGTGTCGCAGTACCTGTTCGGCGTGGACTACCCGACGGGGATGCTGAAGGACGCGCTGATGAACGCCGCCAACGGGAAGATCGGCCAGCCGGCCGCCCGCGACGGCGTGCTGCCCTGCTTCACCACCGACCAGGTGAGCGAACACTACCAGGGCGTGATGACGGTCATGACCTACGTCAGCATCCCGGTCGGGCTGACGGTGCTGGGCATCGCCGGGTTCGTCATCCGCCGCGCGCGGCGGGAGGCGACGGGGCTGAAACTGGGCGAGCCGCGACCGCAAGGGAGCGGCCTTTCATCCGAACCGGAAGCGTGAGCGACGGTTCTTGTTGAAGACCGTCGCTCACGCTTCCGGCTCGGAACGGAACCAAGTTGAAGACGTTCATCCGAGCCGGAAGCGTGAGCGACGGTTCTTGTTGAAGACGTTCATCCGAGCCGGAAGCGCGAGGTTCTTGTTGAAGACCGTCGCTCACGCTTCCGGCTCGGAACGGAACCAAGATGCCGCTCCCTCGCGGTCGCGGCTCGCAAGATTATTAACGACACCCCGTGGGGTTGCACATGTTCGCCGTCATAGACACGCCGCCGATCTTCCCGGTGCAGGCGTCGAAGTTCGCCGAGCAGTACGACGTGCTGTTCTACTACATCACGGCCGTCTGCATCCTCGGCGGCGGCGTGGTGTACGGCCTGCTCACGTACTGCTGCTTCAAGTTCGCCAAGAGGGAAGGGGTGGCCCCGCAGCGCATCCTCGGCAGCACCAAGCTGGAGTTCGTCTGGACGGTCATCCCGCTGATCTTCTTCCTCAGCTTCTTCGTGTGGGGCGCGCGGATGTTCGACGGGGCCATCAACCCGCCGGACGAGGCCAAGCGGAACGAGTTCTTCGTGTTCGGCAAGCAGTGGATGTGGAAGGTGCAGCACCCGACCGGCGAGCGGGAGATCAACGAGCTGCACGTCCCCGTGGACCGGCCCATGAAGATCACCGGCACCAGCGAGGACGTGATCCACGACTTCGGCGTGCCGGCCTTCCGCAGCAAGTTCGACGTGGTGCCCGGCCGGTACACGTCGGCCTGGTACCACCCGTCGCGGATCGGCACGTACCACCTGTTCTGCGACCAGTACTGCGGCCAGGGGCACTCGCAGATGGTCGGTAAAGTCCACGTGCTGAGTCAGAGCGACTACGCCGACTTTCTGACCGGCACCTACCGCGACGGCACCGCCGGCGCGCAGCCGGTGGACGGGTCGGGGTCGTGGCGGGGCCGCAAGCTGTTCTTCAAGCTGAACTGCATCAACTGCCACAACAAGGAGTCGTCCGCCCGCGCCCCGTCGCTCGAAGGAATCGCCGGCCAGGAGCGGGTGGTGAAGGACGACAGCGGCCGCACCCGCACCTTGAAGGCGGACGACGAGTACCTGAAGACCTCCATCCGCGTGCCCACCCGCCACGTCCGCGACGGGTGGAAGCCGATCATGCCGGCCTTCGGCTCGCGGCAGGTGAACGAAGAGGAACTGCGCGACCTGATCCTGTACATCAAGTCGCTGAAGCCGGGCGACCTGCCCAGCCGCAACGAGTACACCCCCGCGCCGATCGGCGCGCCGACGACGGAATCCCTCGCCGACCAGAATCAGAACCCGAACCCGCCGGCCCCCATGCCCAAGCAAGGAGGGACGAACTAATGGCCGTCGCCGACCTGCCGATGCCGAAACTCGACGCCGCCCCGCCGTCGATCCCCAAACTCGACTACACCCCGCAATCGATTCCGGAACCGGAGCCGACGCCGGCCGAGGCCCGCACCCGCCGCCATTACCTGAACCACGCCACCACCCTGCTGTCGTGGCTGCTGACGGTGGACCACAAGCGGATCGGGATGATGTACCTGGTGGGGGTGACGGTGTTCTTCCTGTTCGGCGGCATCGCCGCCGGGCTGGTCCGCGTCAACCTGGTGTCGCCCACCGGGGCGATCCTGGAGCTGGACCAGTACAACAAGGCGTTCACCGCGCACGGCACCATCATGCTGTTCCTGTTCCTCATCCCCGTGATACCGGGGGTGCTGGGGAACTTCTTCGTGCCCATGATGATCGGCGCGAAGGACATGGCCTTCCCGAAGTTGAACCTGGCCAGCTTCTACCTGTGGGCCCTCGGCTCGGCGTTCTTCCTGTGGCAGCTCATCGTCGGCGGGCTGGACACCGGCTGGACGCTGTACCCGCCGTACAGCACGAAGTACAGCCACACGAACATCCTGTACGCGGGCCTGGGCATTTTCATCCTCGGGTTCAGCAGCATCTTGACGGGTCTGAACATCGTCGCCACCGTGCACAAGATGCGGTGCCCCGGCATGACGTGGGGGCGGATGCCGCTGTTCGTGTGGGCCATGTACGCCACCAGCGTCATCCAGATACTGGCCACCCCGGTGCTGGCCGTGACGGTGACGATGGCGGCGGTGGAGAAGATCTTCGGCGTCGGCATCTTCGACCCGACCATCGGCGGCGACCCGATCCTGTTCCAGCACATGTTCTGGTTCTACAGCCACCCGGCCGTGTACATCATGATCCTGCCCGGCATGGGCGTGATCAGCGAGGTGCTGACGTGCTTCAGCCGCAAGAACATCTTCGGCTACCAGGCGGTGGCGTGGAGCAGCGTGGGCATCGCGGTGGTCGGCTTCCTGGTGTGGGGCCACCACATGTTCCTCGCCGGCCAGGGGTACTACCTGGGCATGGTGTTCGCGCTGCTGACGATGCTCGTCGCCGTCCCCAGCGCCATCAAGGTGTTCAACTGGACGGCCACCCTGTACGGGGGCAGCATCAGCTTCCCCGCGCCGATGATCCACGCCCTCGGGTTCATCATCCTGTTCACCATCGGCGGCCTGACGGGGCTGTACCTGGGCACGATGGGCACCGACATCCACCTGCACGACACGTACTTCGTCGTCGCCCACTTCCACTTCACGATGGTGGGCGGGATGATGTTCGCGTGGCAGGCCGGCCTGCACTTCTTCTGGCCGAAGATGACCGGCAAGATGTACTCCGACTTCTGGAGCCGCCTGGCCGCCATCGTCATGATCACCGGGTTCGTGCTGACCTTCATGCCGCAGTTCGTGGCCGGCTACCTGGGCATGCCCCGCCGATATCCGAACTACCCGGCCGAGTTCCAGGTGTACAACGTCCTCAGCACCGCCGGGGCCACCATCCAGGGGTTCGGCTACCTGATGCCGGTGTTCTACCTGACGGCCTCGCTGTTCTTCGGCAAGAGCGCCGGCAACAACCCGTGGAAGGCGACCGGGCTGGAGTGGCAGGTGCCGAGTCCGCCCGACGCGCACAACTTCCGGGCGGTGCCGGAAGTGTACTTCGGGCCGTACGAGTACGGCGTGCCGGACGGGCTGAAGCTGGTGGCCGACGGCCACATCGGCGGCAGCGGGCACGCGAGCGGTGTTCACACGAACGGCGTCCGCGCCGACCAGGGGGTGACCAGTGGCAGCTAATGTGTCCGGGCCGGTCGCCCACCACTTCAACAACATGGGCCAGCAGCAGGCCACCGTCCGCATGGGCATGTGGGTCTTCCTGGCGACGGAGATCCTGTTCTTCGGCGGGGCGTTCTGCGCTTACACCGTCTACCGCCTCATGTATCCGAAGGACTTCGAGGCCGGCAGCGCCGCGCTGAACGTCGGCATCGCCAGCGTGAACACGTTCCTGCTGCTGCTTAGCTCGCTGACCATCACGCTGGCCGTCCGGGCGTGCTATCTGGGCCGCCGCAAGGGGCTGGCCCGGTACCTGATGTTGACCACCGTCCTCGGGACGGTGTTCCTCGGCCTGAAGGCCCGCGAGTATCAACTCGACTACCAGGAAGGGCTGATCCCCGGCGTCAGCCGGCTGTCGCCGGAGGCGAAGGAGAAGTTCGACGGGCGGATGGCCGCCCTGTTCGCCGAGGGGGAGAAGGCGGAGGCCGAAGCCAAGACGAAGTCCGGCACCGCCGCCGACGACCTCCGCGCCCGCGCCCTGGACCTGAAGGCCCGCTCCACGCAGCCGCCGGTCGCCTTCAACGAGAACCTGAAGGTGGTGCTGGGGCACAACACGTCGTTCGCGGGCAAGCCGCTGGACGAGCAGGCCTACGCCCAGGGGTCGCTCGCCGACGGGGACGGCCACGCCGGCGACTACGACCCGTTCAAGGTGCAGTTGTTCTTCATGTTCTACTACAGCATGACGGGCCTGCACGTGCTGCACATGATCGTCGGCCTCGGCCTGCTGATCTGGCAATACGTCCTCGCCACCCGCGGCTTCTTCGACCACACGGCCCGATACGTGTACGTCGAAGTGATGAGCCTGTACTGGCACTTCGTGGACATGGCGTGGATGTTCATCCTGCCGCTGCTGTACCTGACCGGCCCGCACTCGGCCGGACAGGCCCTCGAGCAGTTCAAGCAGGCGATCGGGATGGGCGGACACTGACAACAGTATCTTGTGGCACCGGCTTCCAAGCCGGTGCCACAAGACCGACAACACGGCATTCCTGCGGAGTTCCCGACATGGCCCACGACCCCCACCCGAAGACCGCCGTCCACGCCGAGGAAGCCGTCGCACACGAGGTGGCCCCACCGGGCCGCACGTTCGCCGCCTTCTTCTTCATCGCCGCGCTGGCGGTGCTGGCGCTGTACGTCGGCTTCTCCGATCTCGGCCCGTGGAAGGTGCTGGTCAGCCTGCTCATCGCCACCACGCAGGCCGGCGTCCTGGCCGTCTACCTGATGGACCTGAAGCAGGCCGACAAGCTGACGTGGCTGATCGCCGCCGCCGGCCCCATGTTCTCCGCGCTGCAATTCCTGTTCACCCTGACCGACTACCTGACCCGCTACCTCGGCGTGCTGTGACAAGGTACGCCGCACTCTCCGAGTGCGGGTTCGGATTCCAGACCGCACTCGGGGAGTGCGGAGTACCCCTTATGACCCGACGCGCCATCCTGGGCGGGGTCGCTCTCCTCGCGGGGGCGGCCGTCGCCCTTTTCGCATTCATGCTCCCCGGCTGCGGCAGCCCCGCGTCGCTGCCCAGCTACGAGCCGACCGCCCGTTACCCGCTGCGCGGCGATCCAGTCGTCGTGCTGCTGCCACCGGCACACCCGACCGCGCGGCCCGCCCTCGGCAAAATGGACGAGTACGTCCGCACGCTGCCGGCGCTGGGCGGCAAAGTGGCCGACCCCGCGAGGCTGCCCGCCGACAGGAAGGACCAACTCCGCGCCGCCCTCGACGCGATTTTCGGCACGCCCGCCGAACCGACGGTGATGGGGGCCGACGCGCACGCGGTTCAACTGCTGGCGATTGACCCGGAGTCGCTGAGGTCGGCCGCCGGCGGGTTCAAAGTGCGGTGCGTGCAGTGTCACGGGCAACCCGGCGACGGCCGCGGACCGAACGCCGCGTTCATCGACCCGTACCCGCGCGACTTCCGCACCGGGGCGTTCAAGCGGGCGACCGGCGCGGTGCGGAACGGCAAGCCCCGACTCGACGACATCGCGACGACGCTGCGGAACGGGGTGAAGGGCACCGCGATGCCGATGTTCGACCTGATCTCGGCCGACGACGTGCGGGCCACCGCCGGGTACGTCGTCCACCTGAGCATCCGCGGCGAGGTGGAAGCCGAGGTGACCAAGCGGCTGCTGTCCGACGGCGACGACGCCCTCGACGACCCGACGGCCGGCGTGAGGGAGTCGTTCCCGAAGGTGCTGGCCGCGTGGGTCGCCGCCCAGACGCCGGGTGACAGCGCGTTGTCAGCGGAGCCGCTGGCCGTCCCGCCGGACGCGATCCGCCGGGGGCACCAGTTGTTCCTGGCGAAGGCCGGGTGCGCCGCCTGCCACGAGAAGTACGGGAAGGCGGACGTGTACCGGTACGACGTGCGCGGGCTGCCGAACCGGGTGCGGGAGCTGTCCGACGGCGAGTACCGCTGGGGCAAGGGGCCGGCCGACCTCGCCCACCGCATTCGCTTCGGCATCCGCCCGGCGAACATGCCCGCCAACCCGCAGTTGACCGACGCCGAACTGCGCGACCTCTTGGCCTTCGTGATGACGTTGCCCTACCCGGCGAAACTGCCCGACGACGTGCGAACGGAGGTGGACAAATGACTCCCGACATCCAGCCTCGCCCCGTCGCCCGCGCCGTCCGCGTGGTCGCCATTCTGCTCGCGGTCGTGGCCGTGCTGCCGCTCGCCCTCGGCGGGCTGACGACCTCGTTCAAGGCCGGCATGGCCGACCCGGCGTGGCCGACCGAGCCGTGGTTCCTGATCGCCAACGGGCACAAGTACGAACTGAAGCGGAACCTCGCCTTCCTGATGGAACACACCCACCGCGCGGCGGCGTACATCGCCGGCGGGCTGGCGTCGCTGCTGGCGGTCGTGGCGTGGTGGACGGCCTGCGGCCCGCGGACGCGATTCGCCGGGCTGTTCGCGATCGTCGGACTCCTCGCCACCTACGGCGACTTCCACCGCCGAATGATGGCGGTGATGGCTTTCCGCACGGACCACCCCGGCGAACCGCTGACGTACCCCGCGACCCAGGGGGGCCTCACGGCCGGGTTCGCGCTCGTCCTCTTCGCGGTCGGCGTCGCGCACCTGTTCGGCCGCGAGCGGGGCAAGTGGGTGCGGTCGCTGTCCGGCTTCATCCTGATCGCCGTCATGATTCAGGGGCTGCTCGGCGGCTTCCGCGTCTTCCTCGATCAACTCACTGGCCTTACGAACACTGTCGGCGTGGAGTTGTCCGCGCTGCACGGCCTCTTCGCGCAGGTGGTGTTCTCGGCGATGGTCTGCGCGGCGCTCCTCACCGCGCGGCCGAAGCCGGAGTTCGACCTGCCCGCCGCCGACCGCACCCGGCTCGGCGGGCTGTCGCTCGCCCTGGTGGCAGCCACGTTCCTGCAACTGCTGTGGGCCGTGTGGGTGCGGCACGCGCCGACACCGCTCGCCCAGCGACTGCACTTCCTCACCGCGTTCGCCGTGTTCGGGCTGGCCGTCTGGCTGACCGTCCGCGCGGTGTCGTCGCCGGCCGGCCGCAAGGCGCTGAGCTTCGACGTGCGGCACCTGATCGGATTGCTCGCCCTGCAAATCCTCCTCGGCGTCGAGGCGTGGATGTCGAAGTTCGCCGCCGCCGGGCCGGACGCCGCGCTGCCGCCGGAAATGCGGCCGGTGACGGTCTGGTCCGGCGCGATTCGCACCCTGCACCAACTGATCGGCACGGCCATCCTGGCGTCGTCGGTGGTCATCGCCGTCCGCGTCCGGCGGCGCGCCGCCACCGTGGAAGTTCCGACCGCGACGGACGCCGTCGCCGCGCCCGACCCGCGACGCCGGGCCGATTCCCTCGCCCCAGTTCCCGCGCAGGCCTAACAATACCCCATGTCCCTCGCCGTCCCGCTTTCGCCCGCCACCGCCGCGCCCGCCCGGTCTCGGTTCGCCGACTTCCTGGAACTGACGAAGCCCCGCATCGCCACCATGGCGCTGGTGACGGTCGGCGTCGGCTACCTGCTGGGAGCCGCACCGGAGCTGGATGTCGTCCTGCTGCTGCACACGCTCGTCGGCGCGGCGCTGGTCGCGGGCGGCGGCAGCGCGCTGAACCACTGGCTGGAACGCCGGCCCGACGCGCGGATGCGCCGCACCGCCAACCGTCCCGTCGTGACCGGCCGGCTGAGCGCGCTCGCGGCATTCCTGTTCGGCACGATCTTGGCCATTGGTGGAGTCTCGTACTTGTGGCTGATGTTGCCGACGCCGGCCGCCGCGGTCGTGGCGGCACTCACGGGTTTTCTTTACGTCGTCGTGTATACACCGATGAAGCGCGTCACCACCTGGAACACGGTAGTCGGGGCGGTGCCGGGGGCGTTGCCGCCGGTCATCGGCTGGTGTGCGGCGTATGGCGAAATGGCCCCGATGGGCTGGGCGCTGTTCGCCATCCTGTTCGTCTGGCAACTGCCGCACTTCTACAGCATCGCGTTCATGTACCGCGAGGATTACGCCCGCGGCGGCATGGTCATGTTGCCCGTCATCGACCGCGCCGACGGTCGCATCACCGGCCTGGCCACCGCCAGCACCGGGGCGCTGCTGGTATTCGCCACCGCCTTGCCGTTCGTCCTCGGCGCGGCCGGCCGGGTCTACCTGATCGGGTCGCTGCCCGTGGCCGTCTGGTTCCTGCTCCGCTGCCTGCGGTTCGCCGAGAATCGCACCCAGACCACCGCCCGCACCGTCCTTCGCGGCTCGCTCGTCTACCTGATGGCGGTGATGGCCCTGTTCGTCGCCGACGGTGTGCTGCCGCGCTACTTCTCGTCCCCGTGAACGGCGACAATCGCGGACCCGGCGGGAATCACCCGACGGTGAGCGTCAGCAGGTTGATTTCCGGCGGGCAGTTCAGGCGGAGCGGCACGCCGGCTTCGCCCACCCCGCGCGACACGAACACCTGCGACGCCGGCCCCCGCACCAGCCCGCCGCAATACTTCGACCCGTACCGTGACGGCAGCCAGAGCGGGCCGTACCCCGGCACATACGCCTGCCCGCCGTGGGTGTGGCCGCTCAGCATCAGCCCGACGCGCGGGTCCGGCGACAGTTCGGCGAAGTCGGGGTTGTGGGACAGCAGCACCACGGCGGCGTAGGCGGGGACGCGCTTCAGCGCCGCGTCCAGGTCGGGCTTGCCCCACCACAGGTCATCGACGCCGGCCAGCCAAAGCGTCTCGCCGTTCCTCGTCACCGGCACCGCCCGGTTGCTCAGGTCCGTCACTTGCGAAGTCGCGGCCATGACTTCGCGGTAGATCGCCCCGCCCTTGCCCATGTCGTGGTTGCCGGGCACGGCGAACACGCCGAGCGGGGCGGCCAGCTTCGTCAGCGCCGCCAGGCACGGCGGCAACTGCTCGTGGGTGTGCGTGCCCTTGTGAGCGAAGTCGCCGAGTAACGCGATCACATCCGGCGCGAGGCCGTTGGCGAGGCCGACCGCCCGGCGGATGAAGTCCAGGCTGACGAACGGCCCGTGGTGGAAGTCGGTCAAGACTGCCACGGTGGTACCGTCGAACCCGCGCGGCAGGTTCGGCACGGCGATTGACTGCTTGCGGATGCGAATCTGCGACGCCTCGTAGAACCCGTATCCGACCGTCGCCCCGCTCGCCGCGAGCAACCCGAGGCCGACCTGCGAGGCCCGCCGGAGGAACCGCCGCCGCGTGGGGGCCGGCGCGGGGAGCGTGATCGCGTCCATGTCAAACTCCATTTCGGGGCGCGGTCTCGGTCGATGCGAACTCCGTTTCAATCGCGGCCAGTTGCTGCAAGTGTCGTCGCGCGTGCTGGGCGATGAAGAACAGCCACTGGTACAGGTCGATCTTGCCCAGGTCGTTGACGGTCATCGTGACTCGGCAGAGCGCGCCGCGACCGTCGGCCATCCGTTCCAAGAAAGCGAGGCATTCGGCGAGTTGCTGGTGCAGCCGCGCCCGCACCTCGGCGGGTGCCGGGACGCCGGTCGGTTCCATGTGCTCGGGCCGTTCCCAGCCGAAGCTGCCGCGCTCGCCGATCACGAGCAACCGGTCGAGGTCGCTTTCGCAGTCGGGAATCGGGTCGCCGCGTGCCGCCCTCTCGTCGGCGATACCGGCCCACTTGCGGAGCGTCAGCATCAGGAAGTGGTTCGTCAGCGCGAGGTGTTCGAGGACGGCGTCCATCGACCACCGCCCGGACACCGGCTGCCGCTGGCGGAGGTCGTCCGGCCGGTCGAACCACGCATCGAGTTGGGCGAACACGTCGCAGAGCGCGTCTCGCACCCGGCGAACGGTGACGGCGTGGGACATGCGGTTCTCCGGCTGCTCTTCGCGG
>JAYTTN010000225.1:0-7309 GCA_043745295.1 Fimbriiglobus sp.
CTTCGGGTCATCAACAGGGGGCTGACGCCCCCCGCTCGCCCGGAACCGGCTGCTCGCTCATCGATGATCTCGAAACCACCATCTTCAAACGCACCGCCCCACCGGAGGAAGTGGCGGCCATTTTCGTCGAGCCGATCCAGGGCGAGGGCGGCTATCACCCGCTGCCGCTCGGCTGCATGACGGCTCTGCGAGCGGTGTGCGACAAGTACGGCATCCTGCTCGTGGTCGATGAAATCCAGTCCGGCATGGGCCGCACGGGGAAGCTGTTCGCGGTCGAGCACTACGGCGTCGAGCCGGACATCATCTGCACGGCGAAGGGGATCGCCTCCGGGTTGCCGCTCGGCGCGATCATCGCCAAGGCCGACGTGATGGACTGGCCCCCCGGCAGCCACGCCAGCACCTTCGGCGGCAATCCGGTGGCGTGCCGCGCGGCGCTCGTCACGCTAGACCTGCTGCACCGCGAGTACATGGCCAACGCCATTGCGCGGGGCGAGCAGTTGCGAGACGGGCTGCGGCAAATCCCGAAGTTGGCGAACGTCCGCGGCATGGGCCTGATGACGGCCGCCGACCTGCCGACCGCCGCCGAGAAGGAAGCCGTCATCGACGCCTGCTTCCGAAAGGGGTTGTTGCTGCTCGGCTGCGGCGAGTCCGCCATCCGCTTCTGCCCGGCCCTGTGTGTGACCGCCGATCAGGTGGCGACCGGCCTGCGGATTCTCGGCGAGGTGCTGTCTCCCCCTACCATTCCCGCATGAAGCTGTTCTCCTCCGACCGGTTCGTCCTGCCGCTGCCGGACGGCCACACGTTCCCGATGAGCAAGTACCGCCTGCTCCGCGAGCGCGTGGAGGCGTCCGGCCTGATCTCCCCCGACGAGCTGGTCGAGCCGCCGTCCGCCACCGACGAGCAGCTTCGCCGCGCGCACGACGCCGACTACGTCGCGGCGATGACGGCCGGGCAGATGTCGCGCGAGCAGATGGTGCGGATCGGCTTCCCGTGGTCGGCGGAGATGGTCGAGCGGTCGCGGCGGTCCACCGGTGCGACCATCGGGGCGGTGCGGGCGGCGCTCGCCGACGGCATCGGCGTCAACCTCGCCGGCGGCACGCACCACGCCTTTCGGGATCACGGGGAAGGGTACTGCGTGTTCAACGACACCTTCATCGCCACGCGGGAACTGCAAGCCGAGGGGAAGCTGCGGCGCGTGGTCGTCATCGACCTGGACGTGCATCAGGGCAACGGCACCGCCGCGCTCTGTCGGCTGGACGATTCGATTTACACCTTCTCCGTTCACGGGGCGAAGAACTACCCGACTCGGAAGGAACGGAGCGACCTGGACATCGAACTGCCGGACGGCACGGTCGATGCCGAGTACCTGGCGGCGGTGGAGATCGGCCTCGCCCGGTCATTCGACGAGGGGAAGCCGGACTTCGCCTTCTACCTGGCGGGGGCGGACCCGTTCGCCGGCGACCGCATCGGCCGGCTGGCGGTGTCGAAGGCCGGCCTCGCCGAGCGCGACCGCCTCGTCTTCGATGCCTGCCGCCGGGCGGGTATCCCGTTCGCCGTGACGATGGCCGGCGGCTACGGCAAGGATGTCACCGACACCGTGGACATCCACTGGCAGACCGTCGAGCGGGCGATTGCGGTGGGCAAGTCGCCCATCGCATGAAATCCAACCTGAGCGCAACTCGTCGCTATCGCTTCTGTCCGCTCCTCCGACAGCGGAAAACTTCGCCCGGCGTGTTCGCCGGATTCGGCTCGCGGCGGCAGTTTTGCGTGGTTAGTATCAGCCGGAGTTCGCCCGTCGTGCCGTCGCGGGGCAATCCCTCTCGCCCCATTCCGGCGTGGCGGGCGGACATTTTGAGGCTTCCGCATGAACCGCCGTCAGTTCCTGAAAAGGGTCGCCGCTGCTACCGTCGCCGTCGGGGTAGGCGGCCTCGGGTACGGGTTCGCCGAGGCCGGCGACCTCCGCATCGAACGGGTGGACGTGGCGGTGAAGAACCTGCCGGCCGCGTTCGACGGGTTCACGGTGGCGTTCCTCGCCGACATCCACCACGGGCCGTATGTCGGCGTCGAACAAGTGACCGGCATCGTGCGGACGACGCGGCAGCTCCAGCCGGACCTGATCGTCCTCGGCGGCGACTACTGCCTGCGGGACGCCAAGTACATCGCCCCGTGCTTCGACGTGCTGAAGAACCTGCGGGCCGACTTCGGCGTGTTCGGCGTGCTGGGCAACCACGACCACCAGCACGGGTTGGCCGAGACGCAGGTGGCGATGCGGAAGGCGAGGATCACGGAGTTGACGAACGCGGGCGTGTGGCTGACGAAGGGCGGCGCGCGGCTGCGGCTGGCCGGCGTCGATGACCTGTGGCGCGGCAAGCCGGACCTCGCCCCCGCACTGGGCGACGCGACCGCCGATGACGCCTGCGTGCTGGTGTCGCACAACCCGGACTTCGCGGAGCGGACGCTCCGCGACACCCGCGTCGGGCTGGTGCTGAGCGGCCACACCCACGGCGGACAGGTGATCGTGCCGGGCGGCACGAACCCGTTCATCCCGTCGGCCTACGGCGACAAGTACGCGCACGGGCTGGTCGAAGGGCCGACCGCCCGCGTGTACGTGTCGCGCGGGCTGGGCGTCACGGGGGTGCCGGTGCGGTACAACTGCCCCCCGGAACTGACGCTGCTGACACTGCGGGTGCCGGCCGTCACTTCTTGATGACGATGTCGTGCGCGTTCTCGCCTTCCACGACCGTGACGGTCAGGCCGGACGTGTCCGGCTCGAAGAATTTGTTCGGCACGTCGGTGAAGGTCAGGCTCACCCGCTTCCGCCCTTTCCCGTCCGGCCCGGTGTAGGCACCGCCCGCCATGAGTGCCGCCTGGTAGTCCCCGCGGCCGGCCGCGCTGTTCACCGCGATGGTCGCCGAGCCGAGCGGGCAGTTCTCGACCAGATAGGTTCCGTCCTCGCGGATCTTGCCCGCCGCCTCCTGGTTGCCCACTTTGATCCGGATGAGTCCGTAGTGAATTTGCTCGTTCCCGTACTTGACCACGCCGGTCACCCTCGCGCCCGTACTCGGCAGCGACTCCTCGCGGGCGTATTTGGTGCCGCAACCGGTCCCGGCGGCCAAGGCGAGAAGGCCGACCGCCGGAACGAAGAACCCGCGCGCAATCATGGAAGTCAACCTCTGGGGATGATGAAGGGAAGGGGGAACCGCCGCGAACCCTCGACCCCGAGAGTTCGCCGCAGTTCCCAGATGTGGTTGTCGTGGCGGGTCAGTTCAGCGGGGCGACTTCCCCGCCGGCCGGGGTGACGGCCGCACTCCACGCCTGCACGCTGACGCTGGTGGTGATGCCGCGAACCGACCCGTCCATCATCAGCGCCTGGATGCCGCCGGCGGACATCGGGTAGATGCTGTACGCGCTCTGCTGCGCGGGAACCAGCCGGCGGGTCGGCCCCAGGAAGTATTCCGGCTGACCGGTGGCGAACCGGCAGTTGTCCCGGTACTGCCCGTAGTCGGCGTCCCACGTCACGCCCGGATCCTTGCACATGAGCGGGAACACCGGCAGGCCGTTCTCCGGCGTGTCGGTGCTGGCGATCATCTGGACGCCGCCGCCGTACCAGCTGCTGTTGCCCGTGTTGCTCAGCCCCCAGCTCCTGTACGCGATGGTGTTGGCCCCCGCGACCATGTTCTTCTCCACCACGGCCAGGGTGTTCGACAGCCCGTCGGAGATCGAGGCGACCCGGCTGTTCCCGGCCCCGGTGTGCCACCACATGGTCTTCCAGGGGGTCCAGTCGCCCTGCTTGCTCTGGGTTCCGAACATGCGGATGTTCGGCGCGTAGCTGACCAGCCCCATCTTGAAGATGTCGCTCGCCCCGGCCCCGGTGTACGGCCACGACCAGTCGATGACCTGGTACGGGCTGTTGTCGAGCGGAGAGATGAACGGCTTGGGTACGGTGCTGCCGCCGATCTGCCGGTTGTTGCTCCGCCGCTGGCCCATGATGTAGTAGGCGTACCCGGCCAGGTCCTTCACCTGGTTGTCCTGCTCGATGTACGGCAGCAGGCACCAGAAGAAGGTGGTCTTGTCGCTGCCCGAGGTGCCTTGGTTGTTCGGCAGGTACGGCCCGGTGTACGGGACGGCGTTCGGCTCGTAGAAAGACGACCACTGGTTGACGCAGACCGGCGGGTACGCCCCGAGGGAGTCGTGGGCGTTGTGCAGGGCGAGGCCGATCTGCTTCAGGTTGTTGGCCGACGACATCCGGGCGGCCGCCTCGCGGACCTTCTGGACGGCGGGCAACAGCAGGCCGATGAGGATCGCGATGATGGCGATCACGACGAGCAGCTCGATCAGCGTGAATCCACGCCGCGAGCGGGAGAGAGAGACGCGCATACCGACCTCCGCGAGATGAGGATGTGTGTGGGGACGCCGCCGCGCGAGTGGCGGACGAACCCGAACCGAAAATCGAAGACAGATGCGAACGAGTCGCGCGGCGGCATGACGTGTAGGGAGAGTCCGGTCGCCGCGCAACATCTACATTCACGGAACTCACTCGGAAATGCAACGGCAAAATCGCCGAACCGACACGAATTCCCATTTTCCGGGTGTCCGTTCCTCGGACGCCTCCGTTTCACGCCCCGCGCCCCGATCCCGGAGTCCCGCCATGCCCGTCGTCCACGTCCGCATCACCCGCGACGGCGTCACCGCCGCGCAGAAGGCCGAAATCGTCGCCGACATCACGGCCACGCTCGGCCGAGTGCTGGGCAAGAAGCCCGAACACACGCATATCATCATCGAGGAGATCGATCCGGAGAACTGGGGCTTCGCCGGCGTTCTCACCACCGAGTACCGCAAGACCGCCCCACCACAGGACTGACGCCCATGACCCGCCGATCCGCCCTCGCGCTGCTGACCCTCGCGGTCGCCGTGCCCGCGCTCGCCGCCGACGACAAGTCGCCGCTGGAGGGCAAGTGGACCGTCACCGCGCTCACCCGCGACGGCAAGCCAGATACGAGCCTGGACGGGGCCGTCCGCGAACACGCCGGCGACAAGTACAGCGTCACCCCGCCGGCCGGTTCCACCACCCCGAAGGTGGAGGGCACCGCCGCGATCGACGCGGCCAAGAAGACCCTCGACATGAAGCCGAGCGCGGGGCGGTACAAGGACAAGACGCTGCAAGGCATCTTCAAGATCGACGGCGACGCGCTGACGGTGGCGTTCAGCGAACCGGGCAAGGACCGCCCGACCGCCTTCGAGAGCAAGGACGGCTCCGGCGTGGTCGTCGCCGTCCACACCAGGGCGAAGTGAGGCGAACCCGGCGGGGTAGTCGCAGGGCGTTAAGCGATATCGGGTGCGGGCGGGGTGGTCGCACAGCCCGACGGCGGTGTTCCCATTACCCCCGGTGATGAAGGGAGGGAAACGCCGGAGGGTGGAGAGGTTCGAGTTGTGACGACCCCAGCCCGGAACGAAAAAAAGTTCCGGACATGTGCCGGAACCTCGGTTTGCGTCGTTGACGGTGGGGAGTTATCGCGCGTGGGTCAACCCGATACGCAGTCGGCGCTTCATCCGACGCAACTCGAGGAAGCGCTTGAGCTTCTCCTCGTCCTTCCGCGCCGCTTGAAGAACGGTGTCGAGCCACAGGGTGGTTCGGGCGGCGGCACTCTTGGTTTTGGCGTGTTCGAGAACGGCTTCGTTCATCGTGAATCCTCTGGGGTGCGTCACCCCGTAAGACATTTGACAGCATACTCGAGATCGACCCGCACCACAAACTCCGTCACCAACTTTTCGATCATCTCGCGGTCATCTTCGCGGAAAAAGCCGGCCACGTTGGTGTCGATGAGCAGGGCCGCGCGAACCCGGGAAATCCCGTCGGGGCAAAAGTTCGTCAGCGGGCACGCGATCAGCGAGCGGAGGTATTGCTTCTGCTTCTCTTCGAAGAACTCGAACCCGACTTCGCTCGCACAATCTTCGACGATGATCAGTCGCCCGTCCAGGATGCACCGCACAGCGTGGGACGGTTTCTCGGAGTTGTCGAGACGAAAACGAGAGAGGTACCGATCGTGGGAACTGAACGGCTTGTGGCTTTTCGTGGCAAGGTCGAATGCGGCACGGGGCCGCAACAGGCCACTCTCCTCGACGTACAAGCCGATGCGGAAGTTCTGGTCGTATCGGCCGCCTTCGGCCGCCGCATCCATCCGGAGTAGTCCGGCGAGCGATTCCAGGAGAATGGCGACGTGTTCCTCCGGCCCGAGCGCGTCCCGAACCTGTTGGATCGACACGCGCGCGTCCGACCGCTCGCCGACAACCCGACGAATTCGCTGGACCTTCTCGCTCACCACTTCGCGAAGGTGGGTCATCAACCGACCGAGTCGGATCACCTGAAACTCGGCGTCATCGCGGTCTTGGGTCAGGGCGTCGATTTCGCGGCGATGGTCGGCCACCGTCCTCTCCTTCGCCTGCTTGTGGCGGTGGTCGCCGTACGGGCCCGCGATGTCCCACAGGAAGTAGCCTGTCGCTGCGATGAGTATCGTGGCCACCCAGGGTTGTTGAAACAGCGGCAAGTTGGGCACCGACGGCGTTTACTTGGCGGCAACGGCCGCGAGGACGGCGACGAACCGAAACCCGGCCACTGCCCACTTCGCCCAGAACTCTCGGTATCGAGGGCCGAGCCACGCCCAGCGATACCGAATCACCACCAGCGCAACGGCACCGGACACGGCGGCGGTGAGGCTCACGAAGAACGCAATGTCCTCCAGATTGTCCGCCACGAGTTGGCGCAGAGTCACGGGATGGCTCCGTCTCGGGTGTGATCGAACTGGGGTAGAATGCCGATAAGTGGGCGGAGCGCCGAACGCCACCGCCCTCACAGCACCCGCGCGAAGACGGCCTTCAAATAGCGCCCCTCCGGCACGTGCACCAGGAACGGGTGGTCGGCGGCGGCCCCGCTCACCTGCACGATCTGCAACTGCCGGCCGGCGTTCCACGCCGCCCGGCGGAGCGTCTCGATGAAGTCGGCCTCGCTCACCAGCCCCGTGCACGAGCAGGTCAGGAACACGCCGCCCGGCGTCACCGCCATCATCGCCAGCTTGTTCATGTCGTGGTACTTCTTCAGTGCCCCCATCACGTCGTCGCGGTCGCGGGTCATCTTCGACGGGTCCAGCACCACCACGTCGAACCGGTCGCCGTTGGGCAGCACGTCCCGCAGCCACGGGAACAGGTCGGCCTGCACGTACCGCACCTCGGCCTTGTTCAGCCGGGCGTTCTGCTTGGCCACCTCCAGCACCGTCTCGTCGATGTCCACGCCGACCACGTCCGCCGCCCCGCC
>JAYTTN010000226.1:0-2002 GCA_043745295.1 Fimbriiglobus sp.
GTTGGGTGCTCTTGGGTCGACCGGCCCAGGTGGTGAGTTTGCGGCGCTCGTCGTCGGACAGGGCGAGTTCGGGCTTCGGGCGTGCCATGCGATATCTCCGTTCCCGAGAGCGTATCGGCCTCGGCGACGGAGCGCAAGGTTATTCACCGGACTTCCGATTCGGGACACTAGTGGGTCACTTGTCACGGTCTTGGCCATAACTCCTCCGCCGTCGCCGGACCGGCCGCCGCGTCTCCGCCCCCGACCCGCCCACCCCGTGCCGGCGTGCCCGTGCCCTGGCCCGTCGGGCCGCCCGCTTGCCGCCCCACGCGAACGGCGTCGGGTCCGCGTTCCAGTGCCTCGCCGCCGCCTCGAACCAGCCCGTGACCTCGCCCGGCGTCGAGGGGTGCTGGCCGTCCAGCGCCCGACGCTTGAGTACCCGCTGGATACTCTCGGCCATGTTCAGCCACGACCCGCCCAACGGCGTGTACAAAGGCATCACCCCGTGCGCGAACAGCCAGCAGACGAATTCGGGCGTCTTGTGCCCCGCCAGGTTGTCCAACACCAAGAGCATCCGCAGGGGCGGCGGGTCAGCCGGCAGCGTGATCGGCCACGTCAGGCCGTCCTGCCACCGCTCCCAGGACGCCCGGCACGACTCGCCCAGCGGCACCGGGTCGGGCACCGGCAGCCCGGCGAGGGCCCCGGTCAGGCCGCGCTTCAGCCAGGCGTGCAGCACCGCGTTGGTCGTCGAGGTCGCCCCCTCGACCTCCACCCGGCCGGTCGCCGGGTGGAACAGCGTGAGCACCTTGGCCGTCCCGTTGCGCACATACTCGTGCGGCTGCCGCGCCGGGTCGCCCTCGGGCCGCCACGACCCGCCGGGGTGCGGCACGGTCTGGAACGGCCCCGCCTCGTCGCAGCACCAGACGGGTAGGCCGCCGGCCGCCCCGCCCAGGGCGTACGCGTCCTCGATCAACTTTTTTTGGGCCCGGCGTCCGGGTCGGTGACGACCACCGTGCCGGCCTTCCGCCGCCGCGCGGCCTGGCCCGTGGGGCACCACGTGCGCGTCCGCTGGTACGTCCGCCCGGCCTCGCGCAGGGTCCGCCAGATGGTGTACGTCGATACCCTCGGCAGGCCGTCGGCCGCCCCGCGCAAGGCCTCGCGCAGCGTGTTCAGCGACCAGGTCGCGGTCCCGTCGGCCTCGGGCGTCGGCACGCGGTCGGCCTCGCGGAGGATCCGCCCCCGCTCGGCGTCGCCGTAGGCCGGGGCCTTGCCCCCGCCGTGCCGGGGCTCGACGGCGGCGACGCCCTCGCGGTTGAAGCGGGCGACGAGTTGCGACACGGCGTCGCCGCTCCGGCGTCCGGCGGCCCGGGCGGCCTGCTGGTAATCCGACCCGCCGGCGACGGCGAGCAGGGCCACGGCGTGGGCGACCTGGGCGGCGGGGGCGGCGGCCGACCGGCTCAGGCGGGTGAGTTCGGCCCGCTCGGGGTCGGTCAGGGGGCGGAGCGGGTCCTTCCGGCGGCGAGACATGGCGACTCCTGAACGCATCGAGGTGCGTTCAGAATAGCCGAACCGGTCGTTATGGCCAGGTCCGTGACAAGTGACCCACTAGTGTTTTGCCGTCCGGGGAGAAGGCCACCGACATGCCGTCGCCGTTCCCGTGCCCGAGCACCCGCTCCCGCTTCTGTGTCGCCCGGTCGTACACTTCGATGCCGATGGTGAAGTTGCGGATCAGAGCCACCTTCTCCCCGTCCGGACTGATCGCCATCGCGCCGAACTGGTCGGACGGGTAGTCGGCGACCCGCTTGCCGGAGGCGACGTCCCAGATGGCGGCACCCTTGCCAGCAGAGAATGACGACAGCAGCTTGCCGTCGGTGCTGAAGTTCATCCACATGGACCAGTAGTTCTGCGGGTTGCCAACCCACACGCCGGGTAGGGTCTTGTCCAACTTACCGGTAGCCGTGTTAAATAGGTACACCGGCGCGTCCTCCTTGTTTTCCTGGGTCCGCACTGCGAGGAGCCGGCC
>JAYTTN010000227.1:0-7289 GCA_043745295.1 Fimbriiglobus sp.
GCGCGGGCGGACGACCAGCAGGATCTGGGCGAGCGGGTGCTCCGGGCGTGGGGGGTGACCGGTGCCTGACCCGTTCCGCCGCCTGCTGTCCCGGCTGGACGGCGGGGCCGTCGTGCTGACTGCGGACGACCGGTGGGACCTCGCCGACGACTGGGACGCGCTGGCCGCCGCCGGGTTGCTCGCCGAGACGACGCCGGCGACGGCGGTGGCCTGCGCATCGTGCGACCGGCCGCATTCCGAGGTCGTGTTTTCCGTGGAGACGGAGGGGCGGCCGCCGCGGTGGTTTCACCGCTGTCCCGAGTTCGGCTCGGTGCGGGTGGAGCCGGAGGAACTGCGGCAGTGGGCGGTGCGCATCCCGGCGCTCGGTCGGCCGCTGACCGGCCGCGACGCCGAGGAACACGTGCCGGGGTTGGTCTGGCGGTTGGGGCCGATCCCGGTCGGCACCATCGCCCGCGTCGGCTGGCTGGTGGCCGGCTGGCGCGGGCGGACCGGGATCGCCGACGCGGTGCCGGAGTTGCTCGCCGCGAATGCGGTCGTGTTCGTCCCGCGCCACCTGCCGACGGCGGCGGTGTGGGGCAGCGTCCCGCTGGTGGTGGTGCCGCTGATCGACGTGCTGCGCGTCACCGGCACCGGCGTGGAGGTGAACCGCCCGGCGCTGGCCGGATGCCTGCCGCCGGAACCGATGGTCGTGGTCGAGACGGACGACCGGCCGCGGCTGACCCTTCCGTCGGGAACCCGCTGGGAAGACGTGACCCTCGTCGTCGATGACCACCACCTCGACCTGGTCCTCGACCGGGACCGTCACCGCGTCGGGTACGCCGACCTGGGGCTGGCCGACGGGCGGACCGGTGCGCCCGTCGGGGCATGGCTGGCGTTCCGGCTGCTCGCCCGCACGGGGGAGTTGACCCCCGGCGACGGCATCGACACCAAGCCCGGCACGCTCAAGAACCACATGACCAAGTTGCGGGAGGCGCTGACGCGGTGGACCGGACTGGCCGGCGACCCGCTCCAACCCGTCCGCAAACGGAAGCCGTACCGCCCCCGATTCCAACTCCGCACCCTGGATACGCTCTGACCGGCGTGAGATCGGTCATTAATGACGCTCGCGCCGAGCCAGTCCGGAAGAAATCCCAAAAACTTCGTCCCGTCTGAAACTCAGTTTCGGCAAACACTTCCGGCGACTTCGTTCCGAAATCCTCCCGCGATGCGTCACGAATGACCGGAAAGGGCAACCGCACGCGGTCGCCGTTCGCCGACCGCACGCCCGCACCCGCTCCGCATCCCCCCGCACGCGGGGACAACCGTTCTCGGCGCGCACGCGGAGTCCGGAAAATCGCGATGGCCGAGTGAGCGGCGATGACGGCGGCCAGCGGCACACGACGGCTGGCGGCGGGCGGATGAGGGCGTCACCCAGGCTCACGTTTTTGACAGGAGGGTCACACGATGGGCGGTCTGTTCAGCGGGCGGTGGGGGTGGCACCGGCGGAAGACGCGGGTGGACGAGTGCCGCTCGTTCAGCATTTCCGCGCTAGTGGGCGACACCCCGCCGTCGGCCGGGCACGCCGCCCGGTTCGAGTGGCGGAGCGACGACGGCAAGAGCGTCCTGGCGTCGGTCACCTTCGCCCTCCTGGCCCCCCACCGGGTGATCCTCGGCTACCGCTGGGGCGCGGCGGAGAAGCAGGTGACCCTGCCGTTCGACCTGGTGCCGCTGCCCACTCCGAACGGCGGCACCCGGTACCTGGCCGTCTGTCCGCTGGTGGCGAACGACCGCCCGTGCCGGCGGCGGGTGGCCCGGTTGTTCCTGCCGCCCGGCTCGCCGTACTTCGGCTGCCGGCACTGCCACCGGCTGACGTACCGCTCCCGGCAGGGCCACGACCCGCGCGTCACCCGTCTGCTGAAGAGCGGCAAACTGCCCGAAATGGCGGCCCACCTCGAAGGGCAGTCGGTGCAGACCCTCGGCCTGATCCTGTTCGCCCTGACCGAGGAGCAACGCCGCTTCGACCGCGCGCTGAAGACGTTCGACCCGAAACCCGAACCCCGACGGAGGAAGTCGAAATGACCCGCGACACGACCCCGGACGAACCGGCGAACCCCCGACCGCTGCTGATCGACATCCACGCGCTGGCCGGGCTGCTGGACCGCTCGGAGGCGTCGCTGGAGCGCGACCAGGCCGCCGGCCGGCTGCCCTCCCCGGTGTGGTTGGGCGGCAGCCGCAAGTGGCGGAGGAAGGAGATCGAGCGGTGGGTGGATGCCGGCTGCCCCAGCCAAGACGAGTGGAGCGAATTGACCGCCGACAGGTGAACTCCGGAACCGATTCCCACCCCGAACGGCGACGCCGATCCGCACCGGCCAAGGTCCACGGATCGGCGTCGCGAAGGACCGACCGATGAACGATACGCGCGCCGTGCCCGCCGGTCAACCGGTGACGCTGCACGGCCACACGCTGGACGCCGCGGACGCGGCCGGGCGGCTCGCCACCCCCGGCGCGGTGGTCGGGTACGCCGACTCCGACGGCCGTCCCGTCGTCACCGCGCTCGACGAACTGGCCGACGCCGAAGGCGGTGCCGCGTGACCGCCCCGTTCCCGACCGCCGCCCCGGAGGCGGCCGAACTGTACCTGGCCCGCGGGTTCATGCCCATTCCGCTGGACGGCCCGCGGACCAAGAAAGTCACCCGCGACGGCTGGCCGGACGAGCGGTACGCCGCGGCCGAGGCCGCCGCGTTCGCCGGCCGGAACGTCGGGCTGCTGCTCGGCGCGCCGTCGAACGGGCTGGTGGACGTGGACCTCGACTGCCCGGAGGCGATCCGCGCGGCCGCCGTGCTGCTGCCGCGCACCGACCTGGCGAGCGGGCGGGCCGGGGCGATCCGGTCGCACTGGTGGTACGCGTGCGACCCGCTGCCCGCGAAGTCGCTGAAGCTGTTCGACCCGACCCGCGACGCCGGCCACCCCGACGGCCACGTCCTCCTCGAACTGAGGGCCGGCGAAGGCAACGCGCTCATGACCGTGGTGCCGCCGTCCACGCACGCGGACACCGGCGAGTCGATTCTCTGGCACTCGTTCGGCGAGCCGAAGCGGATCGGCGCGGCGGACCTGGAAAAAGCCGTCCGCAAGGTGGCCGCCGCGAGTCTGCTCGGCCGGCACTGGCCGACGGGCGGGCGGCACGACGCGGCCCTCGCGCTGGCCGGCGGTCTGCTCCGCGCCTGGGACGGCGACGCGGAGCGCGTCGAGGCGGTCGTTGGTGCCGTGTGCGCCGCCGCGGCGGACGAGGAACTGAGCGACCGGCTGGCGGCGGTGCGGGACACCGCCGAGAAGCTGGCGGCGGGCGGGAACGTGACGGGCTGGCCGAAGCTGGCGGCGCTCGTCGGCGACGCGGTGGTGACGCGGGTGCGGGAGTGGCTGGACATCCGCGCCACCCCGCCGGCCGCGGCGGGAGCGGCGGAGTCGCCGGCCCCGGACTGGCCCGACCCGCCGCACGAGGCCGCGTTCCACGGGCTGGCCGGCGACATCGTCCGCGCCCTCGACCCGGACACCGAGGCCGATCCGGTCGCGCTGCTGGCGCAGCTGCTCGTCTACTTCGGCAACCGGATCGGCCGGTCGGCGCACTTCGCGGTGGAGGCGGATCGGCACTTCGCCAACGAGTTCGCGGTGCTGGTCGGCCGGTCCAGCAAGGCCCGCAAGGGGACGAGCAAGGGGCGGGTGCAGCGGCTGTTCCAGGACGCCGAGGACCGCCTCCGCGACCCCGACGCGGTCCCCGACGCGGACGCCCCGTCGTGGGTGGGCGACCGCGTGCAGTCCGGCCTGTCGAGCGGCGAGGGGGCCATCTGGGCCGTCCGCGACCCCGTCGTCAAACAGGAGCGGGTCAAGGAGCGGGGGCAGGCGGCGCGGTACGAGAGCGTCGTCGCCGACCCCGGCGAGCCGGACAAGCGGCTGCTCGTCGTCGAGCCGGAGTTCGCCAACGTGCTGAAGCAGACGGAACGCCAGGGGAACACCCTGTCGGCCGTCCTGCGGCAGGCGTGGGAGTCCGGTCACCTGCGGACGCTGACGAAGAACAGCCCGGCCCGCGCCACCGACGCGCACGTCAGCGTCATCGGCCACATCACCGCCGAGGAGCTGGCCCGCTACCTGACGGCGACCGAGAGCGCGAACGGGTTCGCCAACCGGTTCCTGTGGTTCGCCGTGCAGCGGTCGAAGGAACTGCCGGAGGGCGGGCGGGGCATCCCGGACGCCGTCTGGACCGCCCTCGTCGACCGGTTGGCCGCCGCCATCCGGTTCGCCGAGACGGTCGGCCAAGTCCGCCGCGACGAGCCGGCCCGCGAGCTGTGGCGGCGGGTGTACGGCCCCCTGTCCGCCGGCCGGCCGGGGCTGGCCGGGTGCCTGGTCGGCCGGTCGGAGGCCCACGTCACCCGGCTGTCGCTGCTGTACGCGCTGCTCGACGGGTGCGACGCCGTCGGCGTCGGGCACCTCCTGTCGGCGCTGGCGCTGTGGGACTTCGCCGAGCGGTCGGTGGCGTTCATCTTCGGCGACTCCCTCGGCGACCCGGTCGCCGACGACGTGCTGCGGTTGATCCGGCGGGCGGGCACCGCCGGCGTCACCCGCACCGACATCCAGGGCTACCTCGGCCGGCACGTGCCGAGCGACCGGCTGAACCGCTCGCTCGGCCTGCTCCTGACCAACCGCAAGGCCCACCCGGTGAAGGTCGAGACCGCCGGACGGTCGGCCGAGCGCTGGTTCCCCGGCCCGCCGCCGGCGTGAGTGTCCCCGTCCCCCACCGAGGAGAAGTCGTGAGCGCGCTCGCCATCGCCTTGAAGTTCGTCGCCGGACTGCCCCCCGAAGTCCGCCGGCCGACCCGCGACCGAAGCGAAGAAAGCCCGACCCCCGGCGCGACGGGCGACCCCCTTCCGTCGCATTCCTCGCTTCTTTCGCCAACCGACCGCGGCGCGAACGGGGGCGAGGCCGGCGCGGAGCGACCGACGGGTACACGGGCGGCGGACGCGCCGGCCCCCCGCCGTCGGCGGGCGACGGAAGCGACCGAAGCGACCGAAGCGACGGAAGCCCCGGCTACCGACGGAGCGGACCCCCTTCGTTCGCTTCCGTCGCTTCGGTCGCACACCGGGCCGGGAACATCCCCCTCGCCGGACGCCGACTTCGCCCTCGTCGCCGACCCCGCCCAACTGCCCGCGGTGGTCGAGGCGATCCGGTCGGCCGAGTCGGTCGGGCTGGACATCGAGACGACGGCCCTGAACCCCCGCGGCGGGCGATTGCGGCTGCTGCAACTGGCGCTGCCGACCGGCACGGTCGTGATCGACGCCGACCGCGTGCCGGACCTGGCGGCGGCGTTCGACGCGCTGTCCGGCGTCGAAGTGGTCGGGCACAACTTGAAGTTCGACCTGTCCTTCCTCCTGCCGCGCGGATTCGTCCCCGGCCGGGCGTTCGACACGATGCTGGCGTCGCAAGTGCTGGACGCCGGCGACCGGACGCTGAGGCACAACCTGGCCGACGTGTGCGCGCGGCACCTCGGCGCGGCCGTGGGCAAGGCGGAGCGGAAATCGAACTGGTCCGGTCCGCTGACCGAGGGCCAACTGCGGTACGCCGCCGCGGACGCCGAACTCGCCGTCCGGCTTCGCCCCGTGCTGGCCGCGAAGTTGGCCGAGGCGAATCTGACCGAGACGGCCGCCCTGGAGAATCGGGCGCTGCTCGCCGTGGCGTGGATGGGCGTCCGCGGCGTGGCCATCGACCGCGTGGCTTGGGAAGCGCTGGCGGCGGACGCCGAGGTCGAAGTCGAACGGCTGACGGCGGAGATGGACGCCCTCGCGCCGGCCCCGGCGAACCTGTTCGGCACCGACCCGAGGAACTGGAGGTCCACCGACGCCGTGAGGACCGCCTTCCGGGAACTCGGCATCGCGCTCGATGCGACCGACGACGACGCCCTCGCCGACCTCGCGCACCCCCTGGCCGAGTTGCTCCGGCACCACCGCTCCGCCGGCAAGCGGGCCGGCACCTACGGGACGGCGTGGCTGGCCCGCGTCGCCGCCGACGGCCGGGTCTACCCGAACTGGAAGCAGAACGTCACCGCCACGGGGCGGATGAGCTGCGCCGACCCGAACCTCCAGCAGTTGCCCCGCGACGGCGGGTATCGCCGCTGCTTCGTCGCCCCGCCCGGCCGGGTGCTGGTGACGGCCGACTACTCGCAGATCGAACTGCGGATCGCGGCGGTGATCGCCGGGGAGCCGGCCATGATCGCCGCCTACGCGCGGGGCGACGACCTGCACGCGCTCACCGCCGCCGCCGTGCTGGGCAAGGCCGTCGCGGCGGTGACGAAGGCCGACCGGCAGTTGGCGAAGGCGGTGAACTTCGGGCTACTGTACGGCGGCGGTGCGCCGATGCTCGCCGGGTACGCCAAATCGAACTACGGCTTGGCGCTGATCCCGGCCCAGGCCGCCGCCTACCGGATCGCGTTCTTCCGGGCCTACCCGAAGTTGGCCGCGTGGCACCGCCGGCAGGCCGACGGGGTGTCGGCCACCCGCACGCGCGCCGGCCGCCGGCGGAAGTCGGTGGCGAAGTTCACCGAGAAGTTGAACACGCCCGTCCAGGGCAGCGGGGCGGACGGCCTCAAGGCGGCATTCGCGCTGCTGTGGGAGCGGCGGCACGAGCACCCGACCGCGTTCCCGGTGCTGGCCGTCCACGACGAGATCGTCGTCGAGTGCGACGCGACCGACGCCGACGCGGTGACGACTTGGCTCACGACCGCCATGACCGACGGCATGGCCGAGTTGTGCCGACCGGTCCCCGTCGTCGTCGAAACCGGCATTGCCCCGACGTGGGGCGGATGACCGTACCCCGGACAAATCATTCCACCCCCCCACTCGCTGACCGACCCGCCGACACCCCCGTGAGGAACGTCCCGTGACTCCGCCGACCGAGACCGCGAACCCGCCGGCCGACGGCGTGCTGACCGAGTTGCGGGCGATCCGCAAACTGCTCGCCGACGCCCGGCCGGAGCCGGCCGCGCTGCTCGACCGCCCCGCCCTGGCCGCGCTGCTCGACCTCGGCGTCTCGACGCTGGACCGGATGAAGGCGTCCGGACAGATCGGCCCGCCGGAGGTGCGCGTCGGCGGTTCGGTCCGCTGGCACCGCGCCGAAGTCGGGGCGTGGCTGGCGCACCGCACGCCGGCCGGCGAACTCCACGACGCATAGGCGTGGCCGCCCGTCTGGCAGCAGTTGATTGCCCGCAAAAAGTGACCGCGTACCGCAATCCGACATTCCCCGGTCGCCGTGGTACCGGGTAGACTT
>JAYTTN010000228.1:0-7270 GCA_043745295.1 Fimbriiglobus sp.
GTGCGGCAATTGTTGTTGGCGAGCGGGGGGCGTCAGCCCCCTGTTGTGTTCAACATCCCCACGGAAACAGGGGGCTGACGCCCCCCGCTCGCCTGAACCTGCCAAAATCAATTGCTGCACCCTTCGCCCGTTCCCCGTTGGCTTCCGCCGGCGGTTCGCCGTAAACTGTGTGCGGCTCGCCGTTCCCCACACGTTGTCGCCGCCATGCACCCGTACCGCCTCCTCGATGTCGCGTCCGTGTTCACCCCGGCGCTGGTGTTCTTCCCGGCGATGATCCGGCGGAACCTCCGCGAGGTGGTGGCGATGGCCGGCGGGCCGCACCGCCTCCGCCCGCACGCGAAGACCCACAAGTGCCCGGACGTCGTGCGGATGCAACTGGCCGAAGGCGTCACCAAGCACAAGTGCGCGACGATTGCCGAGGCCGAGATGCTGGCGGCGGCCGGCGCGGCGGACGTGCTGATCGCGTACCCGATGGTCGGGCCGAACGTCGGCCGGGTGGCGGCGCTGGCCAAGCTGTTCCCGAACGTGGCGTTCTCCGTCATCGCCGACCACTCGGCGGCCATCAAGGAGCTGTCCGAGGCGGCCACCGCCGTCAACGCCGTCGTCGGCGTGCTGCCCGACATCAACGTCGGCATGGACCGCACCGGCACCACGCTGGCGGCGGCCGGCGAACTGTACCCGCTGCTGTTCGCCCTGCCCGGCATCGCCCCGGCCGGCCTGCACCTGTACGACGGCCACCACAACATGGAGAGCCGGGCCGACCGCGAGGCGGCGGTGCGGGCGGTGCTGACGCCGGTACTGGAGTTGCGGGACCGGCTGGTCGCCGCCGGGTTCCCGGTACCCCGCCTCGTCGCCGGCGGCACGCCCGCCTTCCCGGTTTACGCCGCCATGCAGGAGATCGCGGACCTCGAATGCTCGCCCGGCACATATGTGCTGCACGACGCCGGGTACGGCAGCAAGTATCCCGACTTCGCCCAGGTGCAGCCGGCGGCGGTGCTGGTGACGCGGGTGGTCAGCCGGCCGACGGCGACGCGGGTGACGCTCGACCTGGGCACGAAGGCGGTCGCCGCCGACCCGCCGGCCGGCCAGCGGATCGCGCTGCTGGACTTCCCGCCGCACACGCCGGTCGGGCACAACGAGGAGCATTACGTCGTCGAGACGCCGCACGCGGACCGGTACATGCCCGGCGACGTGGTGTACGCGCTGCCGGCGCACATCTGCCCGACGGTGGCGCTGCACAAGGAGGCACTGGTGGCCGAGGACGGGCGGATCACCGGCGCGTGGCCGATCACCGCCCGCGACCGCCGGCTGACGGTGTGACCCGCCGCGCCTGCGAGCCGCGACCGCGATGGAGCGGCATCTTCGACTTCCGATGCCACTCCCTCGCGGTCGCGGCTCGCAGGACATCGCCTCGCCGAACGGCCGGCCGGCGATAAACTGCCCCCATGCTCACCGGCGAAACGAAAATCCGCGTGCGGTACGCCGAAACCGACCGCATGGGGCTGCTGCACCACGCGAACTACCTGGTGTACTTCGAGCAGGCCCGCACGGACTTGCTTCGCGGCCTCGGCCACACGTACCGGGACTTGGAAGACGCGGGGTTCTACCTGGTCATCACGAAGGTGGAATTGAAGTACAAGCGGCCGGCGCACTACGACGACGAGTTGACCGTCCGCACCACCGTGACGCGGACGACGCCGGTGCGGCTGGAACACAGTTACGAAGTGATCGGGCCGGACGGCGGGGTCTGCTGCGACGGGGCGACGACGCTGGCGTGCGTGGACGCCGGCGGTAAAATCCAGCCCATGCCGACGTGGCTCAGCGGGGCGAAGTGACCCAATTCCCGAGGGACCGACCGTGCGCCGGACGTGGATCCATTTCGTGCTGCCGTTCGTGTTCGCCGCCATTCCGGGGGTGGGGGGCGCGCTGGTGTTCGTCGCCATCCCGCCGACGGCGCGGGCCGACTACCTGACGCGGCTCCAGGACTCGCACATCGACTGGATCATTCTGGCCATCGGCGGGCTGCTGTTCGCCGCCCAGACGCTGCTCGCCTACCGGGCGTTGCAACTGCGGGACGACGACGCCCCCCGCAAGACGCCGGAGGAAGAGAGAGTCCGCACGCCGTTCAACGACGCGCCGGACGACTGGCTGGACCAGCTCGCCCAGGCCGCCGAGTGGTTCCCGCTGCTGGGGCTGATCGGCACCGTCGCCGCCATCCTCCAGACGTTCGGCTCGTTCTCCCCGGACAAGCCGCCGACGTACTCGGACATCATCCAGAAGTACGGCCCGGCCATCACCGCCACCGGCAGCGGCCTGTTCATGGCGCTGATGAACATCCTGCCGCTGTGGATGGTGACGACGGGCCGGAAGCTGATCACCACGCTGGCCGGCACGCCCGCCCCGCGGCTGCCGACCACCCCGCCGACGCCGGTGTTGCCGGCGGCCGACGGCCTGGTGTCTCTGACGCAGGTGCCGATGGGGTCGGCGTCCATCGGCGGCAAGTCGGGGGGCCGCGCGTGAAGCCCGTGAAGCCCGTCCGCCGCTCCGTCACCTTCTTCTTCGTCCCGCTCATCGACGTGCTGATCCTGATGTTCTGCATCTTCCTGTTGCTGCCCATCGTCAGCAAGCCGGACAGCGAGAAGCCGGGGACGGGGACCGACCCGGCTCAGCCGCTGGATGCCCTCGAATGGCAGCAGCGGGCGCTGCTGTCCGAGGCGCGGGAGAAGTCGCTCATGGAGGACCGGGCGAAGGAGGCCGAGCGGACGGTGGTGCCGGTGCTTCAGGTGGACGGGAAGGACGGCCGCCTGTTCTACTACGACAAGTCCGGCCCGCAGCCGCGGCGGGAGGAGGTGGCGAACCAGGGCGACGCCCAGGTGTTCATCGACCGCCAGAAGCAGGTGGCGAAGGGGCAGCCGGTCCACTTCCTGATCCTCATGCCGCGGGAGCTGTCCGGCTTCCCGACCGGCCCGCAGCGGAAGGAGTACCGCGACTGGTTCGAGCAGCGGAAAGTGCCGTACACCATCGACGACCCGTGGGCGGCCAAGTGACCGCGCCCGCCACTGACGGAGACGCCCGATGACACCCCCGTTCGCCCTGTTCGAGATCGCCCCGGAGCGGGTGAACGCCTTCTTCATGTACGTGCTGTCGATCCTCGGCGGCGGCGTGGCCGGGTTCTTCGGGGCGATGGCCGTCGGCCGGCTGTTCGACCGCGTCGTGCTGGGCAAGGGGAAGCGGTCGGCCGAGGTGCTGCACAAAATGTTCCGCATCCTCTGCGGGCTGGGGGCGGCCATCCTCATCGCCATCCTGATGTTCCCCGGCGGGGGCGGCGGCACCGGGACCGGCGAGGGCAAACAGGACGGCGCGGGGAAGACCGGCTCGCCGGGCGACGGCACCGGCGGCCCCGACCCGAAGGTCGCTCCGACCCCGCAGCCGACGCCCCCGCCGGGCCACGTCCTGGACGCGGACGAGAAGGCGCGGGCCGTCATCCGCCTGGACATTCTCGGCGGGTCCGACGCCGAAGTCGGAGACCGGCGGGATTACTTCTACCGCGAGGCCGGCAAGACGGACCCGTTCCCGCTCGCCGGCGTGGAGAAGCTGGTGATCGAGAGGAAGGCGATGCTGAAGCCCGGCGTCGGCGTCGCCATCGAGTACCGGCTCACCCGCTACTCGAAAGACGACCCGAACTTCCAGGGCCTCACCACCCTGCGGAACTGGGGCGTCGATAAGAAGGTGAGCGTCGATCCGGCCGACAAGAACGGGAACTGAGCCGCCCCATGTCTTCAGACGCCACCACCGTCCGACGCCCACCCGCAGAACCGCTCCGGGTGCTCTTCTTCGGCCCGCCGTTCTCCGGCAAGTCCGACCTGATGCGGGCGTTCGGAGACATCGCCTCGGCCGGCGCGGAGGAGGAACCGGTCGAACTGGCCGTCGGCCCGCAACCGGCCGACGCCACCGGCCGCGAAGTGATCCGCCGCATGGTCAGCGTCGATCTGCCGGACGTCGGCGGCTCCGCCCGATCCGTCACGCTCATCGACTGCGACGGGCAGGCCGCCGGCCGGCTCTTGCTCGATGCCACCGTACTCGGTCGGGCGCGGGTGAAGGACGAACTGGCCGTCGCCCTCCGCACGGCGGACGCGGTCGTGGTGACGGTCGATGCGACCGCCGGCGACGACGCCGTGGCGGCCCTATTTGCCAACCTCCAGCCGTTCCTCGACCTGCTGCAGCGGGGGCGAACTGCCGGCCGCGAGATCGGCGGGCTGCCGGTGTTCCTCGCGCTCACCAAATCGGACCGGCTGTACGAACCTGGGGACCGGCCGACGGAATGGATTTCCAAGGCGGAGAAGCGCCAGAAGCGGGTGGAAGGTCTATACGGGGAACGGTTCGAGCCGGGGGGCGAAGACGGGGACGACTTCCACCCGTTCGGCAAGGTCGAACTGAAGCCGGAGGTGCTTCCCACGGCGCGGCAGGTGCCGGCCGTGGACGGGTTCGGGATTTACGCCGACGCCAACGGCGCGTTCAACGTGAACCGCCTGCTCCGCAAAGTCCTGGCCGCCGCCGGCGAGTACCGCGCCCGGCTGCTGCGGGGCAAGCGGCGGTTGACGTGGACCGTGTCCGCCGCGCTCGGCCTGCTCGGCCTCATGCTGTCCGCCTTCGCCGTCCTGGCGCTGACCGGCGAACCCGGCCCGGTCGAGGCCCTCACCCTCCGCGTCCGCCAGGCGCAGGAGCAAGAAGGGCCGCCGGAAACCCGCCTCGCCGAGCGGAACCTCCCCCGCAATCGCAAGCGGCTCGACGACTTCCGCGCCACCCCGCACTTCGCCGAACTGCCGCCCGACCTCCGCGCCTGGGCGGCCGACCGCGACCGCGAATTCGCCGCCTACGAGGAGTACCGCAAGCGGTTCCAGCCGCCGCAGTTCTCGCCGGCCGAAGTGCGGACGACCTCCGACTTGACGAAGGTGACGGCCGACCTGGTGAACGTTCTCGCGCCGCCGGTCGATTACGCGAAGGCGTGGGCGAAGACGGAAGCGGTCCTCCTCCGCGACAAGTGGGCGGCCGACCGCGACCTGCTGGTCAAGGCCGAGGGCGAGACGCACGACTGGTACCGCAGCCTCGTCACGCGGGCGTCGAAACTGCTGGCCGTGGATGTGCCCGGCGCGGCGTGGCGGGAAGACGCCACCGGCCTGCTCGCCGTCGCCCGCACCCCGCCGGTGACGGCGACCGACCCGATCCCCGGTTCGCCCGCCGTGCCCGTCCGCCGGGGTCAGCCGCTGACCTACGCCGCCGCGTTCGACTTCGAGCGCACCGACCTCGCCCGCCAGGACTGGGAGTTCGTCGGCCGGAAAGTCGGCGACCTCCGCGACCTGACCGACGCCCTCGGCTTGACCGTCGATCCCGCCGCGCCGGGTGCCCCGCTCGACCTGCCCGAACCGACGGGCGACGCCGCCGCCTCGCTCACCTTGGGGGCCGACCGGTGGCGGGCGGTTCGCGATCGTTTCCCCCGCGCCGTCGGCGGCACGGCGAACTGGGCCGCCAGCTACTTCCCGGACCCGGTGCGGCAGGAGCTGGCCCGCCGCTCGCGCACCGCCGCCGAGACCGCCCTCCGCCACGTCCGCCGGCTGATCGTCGCCGAACTGAAGGCCACGGGGCGCGTCGACGCCCCCGCCGACTGGCCGAAGCTGGCCGACGGCCTGCTCGCCGCCCCGGAGATGCAGGACTGGAGCCGGCTGGTGCAACTGCTGATGAAGTGCGCCGACCTCGACCGCCCGACGGCCGCGCCGCCCGTCGCGGTCTTGGCCGCGTTCGTGAGGAAGACCTCGTTCGAGTGGTCGCCGACCGCCGTCGAACTGTTCCTGCCCACGGCGCTGCTGACCGCCGCCTACGCGCCCGACGGCACGTTCGCCGTCACGGTCACGCCCGCGCAGGGCACCCCGCGCGTGACCGCCTTCGGGCCGGCGGCGGTGAGCGAGCGGACGCCGCGCGGGGTGCTGTACCGGTTTCCTCTGGAACGCGGCACGGCCCCGCTGGTGTACCGCCCCGGCGAGACGCTGACGGCCGATCTGTCGGTCAAGGCGGGCGCGGCGACGTACAAATTGCAGTGGGCCGCCGGCGGCACCGCGACGTACCAGTTCGACCGCCTGACGCGGGAGCCGGAGCTGGAACCGACCGCCGGCGGGGTCGCCTTCCCCGCCACCGGCGTCAAGTTGACCTGGACACCGGCGAAGGAAGCCGTCACCGTGCCGGAGTTGCTGCCCTCTTTACGGTAGGGGCACCCCTCGTGGGTGCCCTCGGATCATCGGGCACCCACGAGGGGTGCCCCTACCAAACCACGAAACCCATGCACATCCGCGACATCATCGCCCGCGACGCCACCACGTTCAGCTTCGAGTTCTTCCCGCCGAAGACCGACGCGGCGTCGGCCGAACTGTTCGCCACCATCGCCCAGATGCAGGAGCTGAAGCCGTCGTATGTGTCTGTCACCTACGGGGCCGGCGGCTCGACCCGCGACCGCACGCACGATCTCATCGTCCGCATCCAGAAGGAAACCAGCCTCACGGCCGTGTCGCACCTGACCTGCGTCTGCCACAGCCTGGAGGAGATGACGGGCATCCTCGACCGGTACGCGGCGGCCGGCATCGAGAACGTGCTGGCCCTCGGCGGCGATGTCCCGAAGAGTCTCGGCAACTACGACCGCGCGAAGGACGCTTTCCAGTACGCCGACGGGCTGGTGGCGTTCGTGCGGAGCCGGACGAACACGGCCGACAAACGGGGGTTCGGCGTCGGCGTGGCCGGCTTTCCGGAGGGGCACCCCGGCACCCCGAACCGACTGAACGAGATGGACTTTCTGAAGCGGAAGGTGGACGCCGGCGCGGACTACATCTGCACCCAACTGTTCTTCGACAACCGCGACTTCTTCGACTTCCGCGAGCGGTGCGAGTTGGTCGGGGTGAAAGTCCCGATTGTCGCCGGGATCATGCCGATCAGTTCGAAGGCGGGGCTGATTCGCATGGCGGAGTTGTCCGCCGGCAGCCGCTTCCCGGCCGGCCTGCTACGGGCGGTGGGCCGCTGCGACGACGACGCGGCCGTCGCAGCCGTCGGCACCCACTGGGCGACCGAACAGTGCCGCAAACTGCTCGACGGCGGCGTGAAGGGCATCCACTTCTACACGCTGAACAAGTCCGACGCCACCCGGCAGATCTACCAGAACCTGGGCGTCCGCGACTCGGCCCGCCTGCGGGGGTAGTTCCGGCGAGCCGCGACCGCGAGGGAGTGGCAT
>JAYTTN010000229.1:0-1990 GCA_043745295.1 Fimbriiglobus sp.
GTCAGCCCCCTGTTCGGTGAAGAGAACAGGGGGCTGACGCCCCCCGCTCGCCAAGACCGCCAACCCCTCTCCGCCCTCGTCACCTGCGACCGGCCCGACCTCGCCGCGCTGCCGGACCACCTGCTCGGCCACGTCTACCTCGTCGCCGACCTGTCGGCCGCGCGCGTCCTCCAGGCCGATCACCCGGCGGCGCGGTGCGTCACCCGCAACGGCGAGCTGCTGGACGCGGACGGCACCGTCACCGTCGGCCCCCTCGGCACCGGGTCGGGCATCCTGTCGCGGAAGAGCGAACTGCGGGAGTTGAAGCGGCGGATCGAGGGACACGACGGGGAAATCCTCGGCCGCGAGACGAAGCAGGCGACCTACCGGCGGCAGGCGGACTCGCTCGACGCCCCCATCCGCGCCCTGGAAACCGAGATGGCCGCCCTGTCCGGGGAAGCCGGCACACTCCGCGACCAAATCCGCGACCAGCGGCAGGTGCAGCAGCAGTTGGCCGGGATGAACGACCTGCTTCGACAAGAAGCCGGGCTGATCGACGTTGAACTCCGCCGCGCGGAAACGGCTTGGACGGAAACGAAACGCCAGTGGGACGACGCCGAAGCCGACGGCCGGCGGCTGAAGGACCGGCTCGCCGTCGCGGACGCCGAACTCGCCGCCGCGCGGATCGACCGCGACCGCAAGCAGGAGGAAAACGTGGCCGCCCAGGTCGCCCTCGGCCGGGTGAACGAACAACTCGCCGCGCTGCGCGAGCGAGCCGACGAGTTGGCCGCCGCGCGGGGCCAGCGCCACGCCGAGGCGGTCAACCTCTCGCAACTGGAGCGTGCCGCGCGGGCGCGGCGAACTGACAGCGAGTTGTCGCTGCTCCGCGCGACGGCCGCCGCCGCCGCCGCCTACGCGGTCAAGGAGTCGGCCGAGCGGGACGCGACCGCGCTGACGGCGGAGGACGCCGCCCTCCGCACCCGACGAGACCGACTCTTCAGCGAACTCAAGGAGTTGCGCGAATCCGGCGACATGCACAAGGACCGCGTCCACGCCCGCGAACTGCTGGTCCGCGACCTCACCCACCGCCGCGACGCGCTGACCGCCCGAATCCGCGAAGACTATGGCCTCAACCTCGCCGACCTGCTGTCCGTGCCGCCGGACGAGCCGCCGGCCGGCACCGACGACGACCCGATCCCGCTCACCCCCGCCGACCCCGAAGCGGTTCAGACCGAGATCGAAGAACTCAAGCGGAAGATCACCAAGCTCGGCAGCGTGAACCTCGAAGCGCTGGACGAACTGGCCGCCGTGGAGAAGCGCGAACTCGACCTGCGGACGCAACACGATGACCTCGTGGACGGGCAAAAGGGGCTGATGGACATCATCGGCGAGATCAACACGAACAGCCGCAAGCTGTTCGTCGAGACGCTGAACGCCGTCCGCGGGCACTTCCAGGGGCTGTTCCGCAAGCTGTTCGGCGGCGGCATGGCCGACATCGTCCTCGAAGACACGGACGACCCGCTCGACGCCGGCATCGAAGTGACCGCCCGCCCGCCGGGGAAGGAACTCCGCAACCTGTCGCTGCTCAGTGGCGGGGAGCGCACGCTCACCGCCATCGCGCTGCTGCTCGCCATTTTCCGGAGCCGGCCGAGTCCGTTTTGCCTGCTCGACGAAGTGGACGCCGCGCTCGACGAAGCCAACACGGCCCGCCTCGCGTCCGCACTCGGCGAGTTCCTCGACCGCTCGCAGTTCATCGTCATCACGCACAAGAAGCGGACGATGGCCGCCGCCGACGTGCTGTACGGCATCACCATGCAGGAGAGCGGCGTGTCCAAGCAGGTGGCCGTGCGGTTCGACGACTACCCCGACGAGGACGAGCGGAAGGCCGCCGCATAAGGTGTCGGCGAATAGTTCGACTGTATCCCTCAGCATCGTTGCTGGTTCTTCAGGGGTGGCAGCAGGTTACGCTGCCGGTAGCGATAGAATCGCGCCAGTTCGTTTCGCTGCAACC
>JAYTTN010000230.1:0-7251 GCA_043745295.1 Fimbriiglobus sp.
CGGGCCTTGTACACGCCCCGCACCGAGTGGTTCGGCGACCTGATGCGTCCGTCTTCGTCGATCACCGTGCATTCGGGCTTGGATATGTCGTGCAGCAGCGCGGCGGCGAAGACGATGTGGCGATCCGCTTCGTTCGACGCGCGGAATGATGGCAACGTGGACAGAACCTTCAGCACCATGCCGAGGTGCGTCCACACGTCGCCCTCGGCGTGATACTTCGGGTCTTGCGGCGTGTCCGCGAGCGGGCGCAGCCACGCGAACCGGTCCCACAGCGCGGGCAGGTCCACGCGCCAGCCGGGCGGCTCCGGACACAGGGGACAGCGCCAGTGCGGGGATGGCTCATTCACGGCGTTGCCCTCCCTGTGACATTCGCTCCAAGCTTTCCAGGGGTTTCACCCCTGGCTACAATCCGTCACGCCTCCGGCGTGACGGCATTCCGACCCAGAGTGGCGGGTGTTGATCGTGATCGTGTCCGCGCCGACTCTTCACCGCGGAGCGGTGGCGGACTGTAGCCAGGGGTGAAACCCCTGGTCCGCCTCACAGTGTCACCACGGCTTTCTCCCGGATGGACTTCTCGCACGCCTCGATCATCTTCTGCGCGGTGATCGCGTCGGCCATCGTGCTGAGTGGCTGGCCGCCGAGCCGCAGGCAGTCCACGAGGAAATGCTTCACCTCGTTCATGACGCTGCCCTGGTACGCCGTGTACGTCTGCGAATGCACAAGGCCGGGCTTGATCTCCACATGATCGCGGTAGCTGTACCGAGTGCTGCCGGCGGTGCCGATCACCTTCACCATCACCGTCCACGGGTCGGCCGCGTGGTCGTCGGCGGCGAAGCTGGCGCAGAAGTGGGCCAGCGCGCCGTTGGCCAGTCGCATCTGCACCATGCCGATGTCTTCCTCCGTGTACTCCTGGTAGTGCAGCGTCGCCTTCATGGCGCACAGCTCCACCGGCGCGCCGACCAGATACAGCAGGATGTACGAGTGGTGCGTGAGGATTTGACGCACCACGCCGGGGTAGCGCTTCGCCACCTCTTCCGGGTGGTGAATGTTATACATGACGTAAGCCGACACGATCTTGCCGAGGTCGCCATTCTCCACCAACTCGCGGGTGCGGATCATGCTGCCTTCGTAGATGTAGTTGTGCCCCGGCATACAGATCAGACCCTTCGCGTCCGCCGTCGTTTTCATCTGTCGAATCTCGTCCGCGCTCGTGCCGACCGGCTTCTCCACCAGTACATGCTTGCCGGCGTTCAGGGCCAGTTGCGTGTATTCGAGGTGCGTCTCCAGGTTGGTCAGCACGAACACGGCGTCGATGGCCGGGTCGGCCACCAGCTCGGCGGGGGTGGCGTAGGTGCGACAGCCGAACTGCGCGGCGCGCTCGTTCGCCCGGTCTTGGCTGCGGTTCCACAGGCCGACCAGGTTCGTGCCGGGAACCTTCTTCACCGCCGCCGCGTGCAGGATGGCGATGTCGCCGGCCCCGATGAACCCGACGCCGAGGGTGTCCTTGGTGATCTTCGCCACGTTCCAACTCCGAGAGGGTAAGGGGCAGCGCGTTGTACGCCGGCGGTGGCAGGGAAGCAACCTGCCGGCGTGCTAGAATGGGGGACACCCACCGGAGGCCGACCATGACCGCGAACGGCACCCATCCGACCCCGCCGTCGATCTTCCGCGACCCGGCCGACTCGCCGGACCAGCAGTACCTGCCCGACTGCTGGGCACCCCTGCTGGCCGACGAGCGCTGGCTCAACGAGCAGTACAACCTCGGCGCGTTCGAGGCGTACCGGGGGGAGTTCATCGCGGTCGTGGACCGAACACTACTCGGCCACCACCCCAGCTTGCGTGCGCTTCGCGAGCAAGTCTCGCGTGAGACCGGCCACCCCATCGGTCGCATCGTCACGAGTTACGTCGATGCCTACCTGGACAAATTCCCGGAGTGATCCGTGGCGCGCATCCAACTCGTCACCCGGATCGACCACGCGCTGCCGTACTTCCGCCCGGCGGATCGATCCGGCCTGCCGTCCTCGCTGCCGGGATACCGGCTACGTCTGACGTTGGTCTTCACGGAACCCGACGCGGATCCCGACACCCACTCCTCAAATGGGGCGAACTCGCCCCGTCGTGTCGCGGCCGTGCTCGACACCGGCGCTCCGTTCGCCGCTCTCGGCTACGAACTGTGGCGGCCGTTCGTGGACGAGATTCGATTCCTGCCTCAACCGCCGCTCGCTTCCGGTCGCCCGCGCCGGCTGACAATTCTCGGCGGCCACTGGGAATACCAACTCGCCCACGTTCGGTTCGGCGCGACCGATGGAGACGGCCGCTGGCTGCCGGCCGCGTGGGCACCCACTTTGCTCTTGGCCGATGCCCGGCCGGTGAACGGCCTCGCCCTGCTCGGCCTGCGAACACCATTGCTGGAACGGCGGCGGTTGCGGCACAGCGGCAACACCCCCGAAGACCTGCCCATCTGGTGGCTGGAGGACGACATCCCATGAACACCGACGAACGGGTCTTGTGCGTCCCGGCGGCGCACCTGCGGGCCGTCGGCGCGTTCGCCGGCTTCCGCCCGGCCGACGAGGCGTTCCGCGCCGCGCTGCTGGACCCGGCCGTGTTCTCGTACCAGCCGCGCTCGACGTGCGAGACCGATCCCGCCTTCCTCCAACTCATCCCGTATGTGGTATTGAGGTGCGGCGACTCGGTGTTCCACTACCGTCGGGGTGCGAGCGGCACCGAGGCGCGACTGCGGGCGAAGCGATCCGTCGGCATCGGCGGGCACATCAGCGACGCCGATGCCGGGGCCGCCGACCCGTACTACGCGGGGATGATGCGGGAGTTGACGGAAGAAGTGGACATCGCGAGCAAGTACGAACGGCAGTTCCTCGGCGTCATCTTCGACCCCGGCACTGAGGTCGGCAAAGTTCACCTCGGCCTCGTCCACCTGTTCTGGCTGGACACGCCGGATGTCACCGCCCGTGAAGCCGGCATCGCCGACGGCGGGTTCGTCACCGTCGCGGAGTTGCGGGCCGACGCCGCCGAGTTCGAAACGTGGTCGCAGTTGGCGCTGGCCGCCTTATGATGGTGGTAAAGACTCCTGCTCCCAGGTTGCCCGCCATGAGTTCGCTGCACGACCGCATCGCCCAGTTCCGCAAGATGGCCACCGACGACCCGGACAACGAACTCGGCCACTTCCGCCTCGGCCAACTGCTGATGGAGGACGGCCAGTTCGCCGACGCCGTCGTCAGCTTCAATCGGACGCTGGAGATCATGCCGCAGTTCTCCAAGGTGTACCAGTTGCTCGGCGACTGCCAGACGAAGCTGGGCGACGCGGCGGCGGCCGTCGAAATCCTGACCGCCGGCTGGAAGGTGGCCGAAGAGCGGGGCGACAAGATGCCCCGCGACGCCATGGCCCAAGCGCTCGCCAAGCTCGGCGCACCGATCCCCGCCGCCGCGCCGGCGGGCGCGGCCGACGGCCCGGACACCGGCTTCCGCTGCGCCCGCCCCGGCTGCCCCAGCGGGAAGGCCGCCAAGCCGCTGGAGAAGGCCCCCATCGACGGGCCGGACGGCGTCCGCATCGGCGAGACGATCTGCGCCGACTGCTGGTCCGGCTGGGTGAAGGATTACAGCATCAAGGTGGTGAACGAACTCCGGCTCGACCTGAGTTCCGAGTTCGGCCAGTCCGAGTACGACAAGCACATGCGCGGGTACTTCGGCTTCGACGAGGGGAGCTGATTGTCGGAGCCGGAAGCGTGAGCGACGGTCCTCACGATTCCGTTGCTCACGCTTCCGGCTCCGATCAAGACCGTCGCTCACGCTTCCGGCTCGGAACTCCATGCCATACATCCTCGTCCAGTTCGGTGTCGGCGGGTTCGTCGGCCGGTTCCGGTCGGACGGCGGCCCCGTCGCGCGCGGCGAACAGGTCGTCGTCCGTTCGCCGCGCGGCCTCGAACTCGGCACCGCGTTGGGCGAGTTGGCCGACCGCTACGCGAACCAACTCGACGAGTCCGCCGGCGGGGAACTGCTTCGTCTTGCCACCGATGCCGACCGCACCGATGCCGACGCGGCCCGTGTGCTTGGCCGCCAGTTACTCGACACCGCCGACGGCTTCGGTCAGCCGGCCGCGTTCCTCGACGCCGAAGTCACGCTCGACCGGCGCGGGGCGGTGCTGCACGTCCTGCCGTGGGGCGAGTGCCACCTCGACCCGCTGCTCGCGGAGCTGTCCGACCGGTTCGGCTTGGCGGTGCGGCTGATGGACCTGCGGGGCACGCCGACAGTGTCCGATCCGCCCGAACCGAAGACCAGTTGCGGCCCCGACTGCGGCACGAAGGATTGCAGCAGCGGCGGTTGCGGCACGGACAAGGGCGGCTGTTCGACCGGCAGTTGCTCGAAGGGGAGCGTGAAATCGGCCGGCGAACTGACCGCCTATTTCGCCGACCTCCGCCGGCAGATGGAATCGTCCGGGCGGGTGCCGTTGGGGTGAATTCCGCCCCGCGCCGTTTCGTGTGCTATGCTTCCCCGCGCGATTCCGCGCCCGGTGGGAATGGCCATGCGAAAGTCGATCACCGCGATGGCGTTCCTCACGATCATTACCGGGGCGCTGGCCGGCAGCAAGCAGTCCGACGCGGAGATCCTTACTCGCATCGGCCGGATGACGGCCAAGAGGGTGCAGGCGGTGATGCCCGACACGTCCGCCCTGGCCGGCCCGCTGGTCGCCCTCACCCCGCCCGACATGATGCCCGTCGCCGACCGCGTCCGCGTCCGCGTCAAGACCGACCAGGTCATGGACGGCGCGACCGTCACGGTCGCTGCCACGGCCGCCGGCGTCGTCACCCTGCGGGGCGAAGTCTCCGCCGCCCAGCGGCTGAAGGCGGTCGAACTGGCGCAGTCCACCACCGGCGTCACCGGCGTCGTCAACGAACTGACGGAACCGGCCAAGTGAGCGGGCCGCGGGCGGGGTTCCTTCGCCGTCACTTCTTCTCCGGCACCTTCGCCATCTTCCGCTCGACGGCGGCACTGTGCAGGTGCGGGCCGCCCACGCGCCGGAGGAGACGCCGTGGGTGACGGTCACCGTCCGCGAGTGGTACCGACTCGGCCGGGTCCACGCCCAGAAGAAGAAGTCCGGCCGCGGTGTGGCGAGCGAGTGGATCGTCAGCCACGGTGAATTGTCCCGCGTCCGGAACGAAGGATTGCTACCCGACCCCCGACCGTATCGGCACGTCACCTGAGACCGCTCGCGTTCGGCGCGAGTGTCTCAAGTGGTGCCAAGTTCCTCGACTTCTCCGACCGTCGCCTCGACTTCGATCTCCGATTCCAAGTTCGTGACCTCGGTCCGAATCGCATCGAAGATGGGGATTTCTTTCCCGAGAATCTCGAAACTGACGGTGATCGCGTATTTTGCTTCCGCGTCCGGGTCGTGATTCCACCCCTCGTGTCCGACGACCGCGATGCAGAAGTTCTCGGGCAGCGCGTTCGACTTCTTCACCGACCAGTCTTTCTGCACCGTGCCGGAACTCCGCCTCGCGCCCTTGATCAGACCGTGCCGCGGGTTGTTCCCGAGCGTCCAGCCGAAACTGTCACCCTCGTCGTCGCCTTCGTTCCCCTTGATCGCCCGCGCCTTGAACGAAGCAAGCGACTCCCCGAGACGGTTACTGGTCCATTCCACCCACGTCGACATGTAGCGGCGGAGGTTGCGTCGCGTCCGCCGCGGCTGGGCGACGTAGGAGAGAGTCACCTCGATGAGGATCTCGTAGTCGTCGCCGGGCCGGCGGATGTTGTCCGGGATCGGCACCTGGTAGATGTGGCACTCGTTCGCGGTGATCGCCCGCCTCGAAAACCGGCCACCGCTGATGAGCGTCGTCCGAAACGGACTGTTGGACGTCGCCCGCTCCAGGTCGGGGACGCCGTAGCCGATTCGCCGAAGTACCCCGGCCAGTTGGGCCTCGAGGGTGGCCCGACGTTGTTTCGCGGACTGGCTTTGTCTGCCAGCAAGTGATTCTAACTCCATCAGCAACGCAACCGACCAACTCGGCCAACGGGCCGACTGCACTATGAGTGCCCGGTAGAGAAGGCAGGACTCGTTCGGGAGCAGTTGTTGAAGGTGGGCCGCGATGTGCGTCACCTTTGGGGCGGCGAACGATGTCCCCACGATGTCGCGGTCGGCTGCCGGACCGGGCGGGTACAGCGTCGATCGCACGAGTTCCGGGTAACACTCCTTGCCGTGTTGTGGCCTGGCGACATCCGGCGGCGTGGCCGCGGTCCGCAGGTTGTCGCCGCCGTACTCCACGACCTCCGGCTTGATCACGTTCCAGATGCCGTGGCCGCTCCGGCTGAACGCCGACGGATGATCCCCGTCCGGTGCGAAACTCCGCCACCCTCCCGCCTCAAACACCACGTGGGCGACCGAGCCGACGGTGAGTGCCTGGAGGCTCTGGGCGGGGTTCGCGATCCGGCACACCGCCTCGTCGAAGTAGTCGGGATACTCCCTCCCCGCGGCCAAGTGGTCCCGAATGGTGTGGCCGGGCAAGCCGGCGGAGGCGGACAGGTTCCCGGCGCTCTGAATTACGAGAATGTCGTGGCGACCGCTCAACTCATCGATTTCCGCCGCCCAAGACGACATGTGCCGGAGCCGACACGGGACCGAGGCGTTGATCGAGTGGTTGAACAGTCGCGTCTTTCGCGGCCCGCCGTGGAACCGCTCCACGACGGCCCGGATGGCGGCCGCTGGAAAGAGTTCGACCGGCATCTGGCAATCGCCGTCGAGTACGCGGGCGTTCTGCACCCAGAACGGCAACTGGACCGGACCCGTCCGCGGCACCTCCTGGCAGTACAACACGGCCCCGGCGACCCGAGTTCCGTGCCCGCCCGGCCGCACGGTGTCGGTCACCTGATTCGTCGGCACACCCGGAAGGAAGCAATGGGACTGCGATCCGTCGATGGCCGGGGCGAGTAACCGATGTTCTTCCTGGATACCGCTGTCAATGACGCACACGGCCGGTGCCTGCGCGTGCGGCGGACTCAAGGTGGCAGAGAACGGGTTGTCCGGCGTCGCCGATTCGACCCGCTGCGGCAGTTCGAGGTCGTCCGGTTCGACGACCTCGAACACGTACGGGTAGTTGAGGACGAAATCCCGCAGCCCCTTCCCCGCCACTTCGACCCGTACCGTGAACCCGTCCGGCAGTTTCACCGCCTCGGCAGCCGCGTCGTCGATGACGTTCAGGATGCGGCCGCCGTAACTGTCCTGCACGAAGTGGCGGATCCGCT
>JAYTTN010000231.1:0-7250 GCA_043745295.1 Fimbriiglobus sp.
GCAATTGATTTTGGCAGGTTCAGGCGAGCGGGGGGCGTCAGCCCCCTGTTTCCGTGGGGATGTCGAACGCAACAGGGGGCTGACGCCCCCGCTCGCCAACGACAATTGCCGCACCCGGAGCGCGTGTCACCCCAGGTACAGTTTCCGCTCGCGGACGAATTCCTCCACGCTGCGGGGCAGCAGGAAGCGGATCGACCGGCCGGCCTTCGCCCGCGCGCGGATGTCCCGGCTGGCGATCTCCACTTGCGGGCACTCCACCAGTTGCAGCCGCACCGCCTCCGCCGGCACGCCGAGTTTCGCCGCCAAGTCGTCGCCGCTCACCCGCGTCGAGCCGGGTCGCGGCACGGCCACCAGCATCGCCTGCGACACCAGCCGCTGCGGCTGATACCACTGCGGCAGGTCGTTCAGGCTGTCGCCGCCGACGATCAGCGCGAACTCGTGGTCCGGGTGTCGGCGCGTCAGTTCCGCCAGCGTCTCCACGGTGTAGCTCGGCGGCGGCAACTCCTTCTCGACGGCGTCGACGCGGAACGCCGACTGCCCGGTGGTGGCGAGCGCGACCATCTCGCACCGGTGCTCGAAACGGGTGAGCGGCCGGTCGGCCTTGTGCGGCGGGACGTAGCTGGGCAGGAACCACACCTCGTCCAGTTTCGCCTCCTCGCGGCACCGCTCGGCCAGGATCAGGTGCCCCAGGTGCGGCGGGTCGAACGTGCCGCCGAAGATGCCGATCCGCATGACGCTGCTCCGGGAAAAAAGACCTCGCCCGGCGAGCTTCGCTCGCCACCCTCTCCGTCCCGGAGAAGGTATGAGGTCTGTCAGGGGTAGGTATTCGGAAGAAACCCCACCCCCCGTCCCCCTCCCCGTCCCGGAGAGGGGGTGTTCAAACCGCCAGCGGGGTGCGGTGATTCGCTCCGGCTTTCCACTCCGGACGCGGTTTCGCGGCCACGTTTCCGGCTTGAACACCCCTCTCCGGGACGGGGAGGGGGCCGGGGGGTGGGGTCTTGAAAACGCTGGCAAACGCAAAGACCTACCCCTGACAGGGGTATGAGGTCGTCGGGCAATCCCGTCCGCTTTCGAGTTCCCCCATCGCGATTCCCTCCCGAACACCCCTCTCCGTTCCGGGACCATTGGTTTCTCCACATCTTTCTTCGGATTCGGCGGGGGTGCGAACAGGGGCAGGTGGTCGGCCGGCCGGCGGTCCACCATTCGTCGAGGGGAGGTGGAAGAATTGGCCTTCCGCCGATGTGACGGAGCGGGCAACGGTCCCCCCGCAAAAACGGATCACCACTCCCCGCTCGGGGTACAAGGCGAGGGCGGGGAAATGATCGACCGGTTGAGCCTCACTGCTCGGGTGGCACCGGCTTCCAGCCGGTGTTGTGTTTGGAACACCGGCTGGAAGCGGATGCCACCCGGAAGAAGACCGGCCGCCGAGAGTCTTTCATCCCGCAAATGCCTGAAGGCTCATGCCTCCTCGCCGGAACGGGCCAGGGAGTGGTGTTCGGCAAACGCCCGCCGCACGCGCGTCCGAAATTCGGACAGTCGATTTGGGACAATCTCTCCACTTTCATTTGACAAACCCGAAAACGGAACACATAGGTACTGGTGTCCACTTCCCGTTCCGGAGTGCCACCGTGACCACGACCACGCAAGCCCCACCCGTCACCGCGACCGCCGACCGCTTCCGGTGCGAGGCGGATGTCCCCGACCCGCCGCGCGACCCCGCCGGGCGCAAGCAGTACTGGGACGACACCGTCGCCGAGGCGGTGGCGGAGCTGCGCCGCCGGCTGGCCAGCACCCGCGACGAGAAGTCCTTCCAGGCGCTGCAGATGATCGTGGACCTGGAGAAGACGCGCCTGCGTCACAAAGAGCCGGTCGCCGGCACGCACGTCGAAACCCGCTGGTCGTCCGGGCTGGGGTCGATGGAAGACAGCACGTCCAGCGGTGGTCGCGTGCCGGAGAACGAACACCTCACCCCGCCGGCTACGGCGATCCGAGCCGGAAGCGTGAGCGACGGTTCTTCCCCGCCACCGTCGCTGACGCTTCCGGCTCCGACACCCAGCCCGTCGCTGACGCTTCCGGCTCGGACACCCAGGGAGGAAGTCGGCCCGGACGGGTTGACCGCCGACCTGCGGGCGTGGATCCAGGAGGGGCACGACTACTACGACCGCCTGGAGGCGCGCGGGAACTGTCCACAACTCCTTCCCGAATCCTCACCGGCGTGGTAAACTTTCCTCCGGCCGGTTCCCCGATCCGCTCCGAAGGCACTTCCATGCTCCGCCTGCTGCTCGGCGTCTGCCTGATGTCGGCCGTCGCCTCCGCCGCCGAGGTCGCGCCCGCCCCCCGATTGCTCGCCACTCCGTCGCTTACGCTTTCGGCTCCGACCGACCCGAAGATGCCGTTCACCGGCCTGACGCCGGCGAAGCTGTTCCCCGACCTGTGCCAGTACCGCTACCGCGTCGGCACCGCGTCCGACCTGTGCCAGCAGTACTGCGACCAGGCGCTCGGCTTCTACTACTCCTACGTCTGGATCGAAGCCGCGCGGTCGTTCGAGACGGCCCTGCGACACGACCCCGACTGCGCCTTCGCCTGGATGGGCCTGTACCGGGGCCTGGAGAAGTGGGGCGGCGGGTCGAAGGTGTCCGGCGCGAACGGCCTGCTCGCGGCGGCCGGCAGCGGCATCCAGCCGAAGCTGCCCGACCAGTTGACGAAGTCGCCCCGCGACTTCGCGCTGGAGAAGGCGAAGGCGCTGATGCCCAAGGCCAGTCACCGCGAGCAACTGCTCATCACCGCCAAGCTGCAAGAGAAGGGCATGTGGCCGGACGTGAAGCCCGACGACCGGAAGAAGAAGGCGGCCGCGACGCTCGACGAGCTGCTGACGCTGTACGACGACGACGAGGAGGGCTGGTTCGCCCGCGCCCAGGTGACGGACGGCGGCAACTCGCAGGCGGTGTTCTACAAGGCGCTGCTGAAGGTGAACCCGCTGCACCCCGGAGCCAACCACGAGTTCGTCCACTTCTTCGAGAACGTCCAGCGGCCGGCGCTCGGCTGGCCCTACGCCGAGAAGTACATGGAGTCGTCGCCGGGGCTGCCGCACGCCTTCCACATGCAGGCGCACCTGGCCATGCGGATCGGCAAGTGGCAGTCCACGTCGGACTGGAGCGCGCGGGCGGTGGCGATGGAGAAGAAGTACCACGAGTATCAGGGCGTGAAGCCGGGCGAGGACCACCAGTTCTCGCACCACATGGAGACGCTGACGCGGGGCCTCGTCCACGACGGCCGGTTCGCCGAGGCGGACGCGGTGAAGAAGGACGCCGAGGGGTACAAGTACGCCTTCAAGCCGGAGTGGTTCCGCATGGCCGTCGCCCAGAAGAATTGGGCCGAAACGGGCAAGGCCATCGACGCCCTGCGGAAGTCCGACAAGCAGGGCGCGGCGTACCACGCGGCACTGGTGGCGCTGGAGCGAGGCGATATCAACCGGGCCACGGCCGAGGTGGACATCCTGCGCGGGGCGGTGAAGGGCGGCGGCCGCAACGAACAGCGGCTGCAAGAGGTGCAGGGGCGGCTGCTGTGCCAGACCGGGCAGGGCGAGGAAGGCTGCAAGCTGTTCCGCCGAATCGTCGAGAAGACCAAGGGCAACTACAGTCACCACTCGTGGGGCGGCGGGGCGTACTACATGGAAGCGTGGGGCGTCGCGGCCCTGGACGGCGGGGTGGCGTCCGAGGCGGAGGAGGCGTTCCAGGAGGCGCTGGCGCACGACGCCGGCAGCGTCCGCGGGGCGCTCGGCCTGTGGGCCTTGTGCGACCGCCTCGGCCGGCTGGACGAGGCCAGTCGCTACCTGAAGGTGGCGCTGCGGTGCTGGGCGAAGGCCGATCCGAAGGACTTCGCGGCGCTGAAGGCCGACATGGCCCGCCGCGCGGAGAAGGTGCGGGTGCCCGGCAGCGCCGCCGCACCGGCCGACCTGGACGAGGGCAAGTGACGGGCGGGTCCGTCACGCCGCGCCGCCGCGCTTCCGGCGCGAAGACCGTCACCGCTCCTGCCGCCGGGTCGGCGAGCCGCTCGTGCCCCCATGAACGAACTGCTGCAAGCGTCCGGGTACGCCGCGCTGGTGTACCTGACGTTCAACTACTTGGTGTCGTTCGGCAGCGGCAAGCCGCTGGTCGAGTGGATCAACCCCGGCCGGCACTACCTGCCGTTCCTGGCGTTCGGCCTGCTCGCGCTGGCGTACACCCTGCTCGCCCGCGCCGTCCACAAGTACGACCGCGGGTACGCCGACCTGCTGTCGGCCCTGGTCAGCACCGAGGCGGCGCGGTTCGAGGTGATCGGCACGGTCATGTTCGCGGTGCTGGCGGTGTCGATCCTGCTGCTGTGGCTGTGGTGCAAGTGGAACTTGCCCCGCGACCCGCGGACGTTCAACCCGAACCCGAAGGACCTGATCGCCGAGTTCCGCCGCGCCATCCGCCACTTCGTGCGGTGGAAAGGCGGGCTGGACTACGCCTTCCTGTGCGAGGTGCGGGCCGGGCAGCATACGCGGGTGGCGGAGGGGGCGGACGACAAGGACATCGCCGGCGGGGTGGCCCGGCTGCCGGCCGTCGGCACCGCCGAGGTGGCCCTCGATCCGAAGAAGGCGGCCGCGATTCAGAAGGAGCTGTGGCAGGCGCAGGCGCGGCGGGTGTTCGACGACCTGCCCCGACTCGACGCGGACGTGATCGGCTGCCGCCAGGGGGCGAACGTCACGCTGTCGTTCGACGTGCGGTACGGGGCGTTCTTCTTCGAGGTGATCGAGCGGCCGGACGCGGCCGCCGGCGGCGACGGGGTGTGGCTGTACCTGTTCGCCGCCTGCCTGAATCAGCACGAGGTCACGACCATGACCGCCGGCCGGCACTTCTACTGGCTGGCCGACGCCGTCCGCCACATCCGCCGCGGCGTCACGAAGAAGTGACCGCCGGTATCCGAGCCGGAAGCGTGAGCGACGGTGGTTTCTCTGGTGGCACCGGCCTCCGAGCCGGTGTGCCGTCCGCCCACCGGCTCGGAGGCCGGTGCCACCAGAACACAGGCAGACCGTCGCTCGCGCTTCCGGCTCGGATGAACTCACCGCCCGCGGTGTCGGCGGTCGCGGGAGCGGAAGAACCGCAGCAGCGCGTCGAAGTGCTTGCCGTCGGTGGACACGTCGATGAGGTCGGCCTGCGCCCCTCTCGCGACTTTCAGGAACGCCGCCCGCCGCGCCGCCGCCCGCGCGGCGAACTCCTCGCGGAACCCCCGACTGCCGGTGTCGATGAGCTGCTGGCGGCCGGTTTCGCCGTCCTCGACCCGCACCAGCCCGACGTTCGGCCATTCCTGCTCGCGGGGATCGGCCACCCGCACGGCGATCAGGTCGTGCTGCCGCGCCGCCCGGCGGAGGCTGTCGGTGAATCCGTCGGCGTGGAAGTCGCTGATGAGGAACACGATGGCCCGCCGCTTCTGGGCCTTATTGAGGTGATCCAAGGCGGCTTTCAAATCGGTGCCGGCGTGTTCCGGCTCGAAGAACAGGATGTCGCGGAGCAGCCGGAGGACGTGGCGGGTGCCCTTGTTCGGCGGGACGTACCGCTCCACCCGGTCGGTGAACGCCAGTAGCCCGACGCGGTCGTTGTTGCTGATGGCGCAGAAGGCCACCAGCGCCGCCAACTCCGCCGCGACGGTCCGCTTGGGCTGCTGCCGGGTGCCGAACCGCTGGCTGCCGGACACGTCCACGGCCAGAATAACGGTCAGTTCCCGCTCCTCGACGTACCGCTTGATGAACGCCGCGCCCATGCGGGCGGTGACGTTCCAGTCGATGCCCCGCACGTCGTCGCCGGGCTGATACTCGCGGACCTCCTCGAACGACAGGCCGGTGCCCTTGAACGCCGAGTGGTACTCGCCGCCGAGGAGCGTTTGCACCGCCCGCCGGGCGCGGAGGTGGAGACGCCGGATCTGCCGCATCACCTCGACGGGGAGCATCGCCGGCCCTCGGATCAGAGCGATTCCGGATCGACGCCCATCGCGCGGAGTTTGGCGGCCAAAACTTCCGTCCTCGCGTCGGCGTTGTCGGCCCGGCGCTTCTGCGTGTCGGCGCGGCGCTTCTGCGCGTCCGCCCGCCGCGTTTCCTGCCGCAGCGCCTCTTCCGCCTCGGCCGCCCGCAAGCCGAGTTCGTCGAAGGTGAGGAACCGTTCGCCGGTCGGGCCGTAAATGACGAGTTCGCCGCCCGCGACATCGAAGCGGATTCCCAAGCGGGGGCTGACGAAAGTCGTCAGGTCGTCCACGTCCACGAACTTCTTCTTCTGCCGGAGCGTCGCCTCCACGTCGCCGGTGTCGGGGTCGATGACGTAGTACTCCTCCACCCCGTACTTGCGGTAGAAGGTCCGCTTCAGCGCCATCTCGCGGGCCGTGTTCCCCGGCGACAGCACCTCGAACACCACCTGCGGGAAAATGCCGCCCTCGTCGAACACCTTGTAACTGCCGCGGTGCCCCTTCGGCCGGCCGAAGGCGACGTACACGTCCGGCGGGGTGCAGACCGTCGGGTCGCCTTTCTTCGGGTAGATCAAGTTGTCGCCGGCGACGAACACCGCCGGGTCGTCGCGGAAGATCGCGTCCACGTTCCCCTTGATGGTGACGATCCACTCGTACTGGAGCGTGTTCTCGGCCATGGGTTTCCCGTCCGAGTCCGGGTACACGACCGCGTCCGGCGGTGGCGATTTGACGATCATGGGCGCTGCCCTCCGGGAACCGATGCGGACATCATACCGGGAGTCGGCCGGCCGCGCAGGGGTTCGGGACGGTCGGCGACGGTTTCCGACGCGAGGGCGGTCACCGTTTGCGTCGGAGTCGAGTTGCTCCGCTCCGAAAGTGTTGGCCACCCCACGGCTTCCACACCGTTTTCACTCCGGCGAGCGGTTCGCCGCCGCAATTTATTCGCGCGAGTTCGTTGCGATTTCCAGGCATTGGCACGAAATGCGAAAAATGCGCGAGGATTCCATTGGCATTGACTCCCGCCATCGGCTAACATTCCCGCTATTGGGCTGAGACTCGCATGCTCCACCCTACCCGTGACCTGTCGCGACCTCGCATTCCGCCGACTCTCCTGTTTGCTGCGGGTCTTGCCGGGTTTCTTCCGTGCGTGCGGCATCGCCGCACCCCTCATCCTCGCAACGAGGTGTCCCATGATCCGCCGTCGTTCCGCGTTCACGCTCATCGAGCTGCTGGTGGTGATCGCCATCATCGCCATCCTCATCGGCCTGCTC
>JAYTTN010000232.1:0-1987 GCA_043745295.1 Fimbriiglobus sp.
CCCAGCGGGGAGAGGTGTTCCGACTCCGCCGCAACGGTTGCGGATCCATCGCACTCGGTATCAGTCACCCGCGGATCTCCCGGATGGGTTCGTCGCCGGTGGGCTTTTTCAACGTCGGCTTCAGGCCGAACCCGCCGCTGTCCTTGAACCACGGCGTGTCGATGGTCCAGGTGCCGAGGATGCACCCCTCGCCGTCCGGCCGGCCGTCGTATTGCACCTGGTGCGCGCCGAGGTACTGCTTCACCATCTCCACCTGGCCGGTGCGGGGGTCGTAGTCGCCGGCGAAGGTGAACCGGCCGACCATGTCGCGGCCGTGGCCGGAGATGGTGCCGTCGGGCCGGAAATTCAACTCGAACTGGGTCATCGGCTGCTTGCCGTGCCCCTCCTGCTCCCAGAACCCTTCCCACACGCCGGACGGGAACATGGTGTGTTCTCTCGGAGGAACGGGCACAGCTATCCTATTCGGGCGAGGCGACGGCCAGTTCCTCCACCGCCGATTCCGGCCCGGCCGGCGCGTCGGCCCGTTCGTACTCCTCCACCTTCTTGTGCAGCGTGTTGCGGTTGATGCCGAGCCGGTCCGCCGCCTTGATCTGCACGCCGTCGCACAGCCGCAGCATGTGTTCGATGAGTTCCCGTTCCAGCCCGCCGACGAGGAATTTGTGCAACTTCATGCCGGCCGGCAGCGGCGTCTGGACGCCGGCGCGGACGAGCTGCTTCATGAGGCCGGCGGCGTCGGTCGGCGGGCCGTTGCCGTTCCCCCCCTTGGTGCCCCGCAGGGCCATCCGCGGGCGGTCCACCTTCAGCAGTTCCGGCCGCAACTCGCCCTCGTCGGACAGCACCACCAGCCGCTCGATGGCGTTCTCCAGTTCGCGGACGTTGCCCGGCCAGTCGTGCATCCGCAGGGCGGTGAGGACTTCGGCCGACAGGTCCGGGACGGTCAGCTTGTTCGCCTCGGCGTACCGCCGGAGGAAGAACTTGGCCAGCACCGGGATGTCCTCGCGCCGGTCGCGCAACGGCGGCAGCAGGATCGGCACCACGTTCAGCCGGTAGTACAAGTCCTCGCGGAACTCGCCCCGCTCGACCAGTTCTTCGAGGCTGGCGTTGGTGGCGGCGATGACCCGCACGTCGACGCGGATGGTGCGGCTCTCGCCGACCCGCTCGAACTCCCGCTCTTGCAGCACCCGCAGCAGCTTCACCTGGAGCTTCGGCGACATGCTGTTGATTTCGTCCAGGAAGATGCTGCCGCCGTGCGCCGCCTCGAACCGCCCGGCCTTGTTCTCGATGGCCCCGGTGAACGCCCCTTTCACATGTCCGAACAATTCGGATTCGAGCAGGTTCTCGTGGAGCGCCCCGCAGTTCACGCGGATGTACGGCCCGTCCTTGCGGGCGCTCAGCTTGTGGACGGCGCGGGCGATGACTTCCTTGCCGGTGCCGGTCTCGCCGATGAGCAGGACGTTGGCGGAGCGCGGGGCCGCCAAGCGGACCATGCGGTACACCTCCTGGATGGCGGCGGCCGTGCCCACGATTTCGGGCAACGGGGGTTCGATCTGCTCGTTTTTCGGCATTCGCAGCGGCTGCCTGGGAGAGGAAGCCACGGAACGGACCGCTCCGGCGAACGGTGTCCGAATATTCTACCGCGAACCGCCCGCCTTTTCCACAGCACTTCGCAAAAACTGCCGCGCCCACGGGCGGTGAAGGTTTGCATGGAATGCCACCGACGTGTATGGTCCTGATCCGTTTTCTCACCCGGTCATCCCGCTTGCCATTCTCGACCTGTGACCCTGGACAGGCAGGCAGACGGGAGAGGCTGTCGGGGTCGGTCTTATACCGCACGCGGCCAACCGTGATCCGACTCCGCTCCGGTCTTTCGCCCCAACGGGGCGACCGTCAATAGCCTGGGGCGTCAGCCCCAGGACACCGGTGGAAACATCTCCGGAGTCCCGAAGGGACGACAGAGCGTGCCGTCCCTTCGGGACTCCGCATATCC